>NZ_JAOVQO010000008.1:0-197728 GCF_025673475.1 Albidovulum salinarum
GGCCGCCCATCGTCAGCCGCTTCGCGGCGTTGCGCGAGGTCAGCGTGAAGGACGAGGGCACGGTCTTCAGGGCCTCCGCGACAAGGCTCTCGTCGATGCGGATCGTCTGCGCCGCACGGTCCACGATCGCGCCCGCGGCCTCGAAGAGCTCCATCACCCGCGTGCTCATCACCCGGATGCCGAGCTCCGACAGGATCCGCATCGAGGTCCGGTGGATCGCCTCGACCTGATCGGGCGTCGCGAGTTCCAGCGGCGCGTAGGGGTTCTGGACGTCCCGGAATTCAAGCTGGGAGATCGCCCCTCCGCCGCGGGCGGCTCTGGCCCGGCGCCCCGTGGTCCGTTTCTCGGTGGTCATCGCTGCCTCGCTCATCCGGTGATCCTATCTTTGGCGTATCGGGTCATTGTCCCGCCCATTTCGGCGTCCGCTTTTCTGCGAAGGCGCGTGGTCCTTCTTCGGCATCGCGCGACGCGGCGACGGCGGGCCAGAGCTCTTCCGACAGGGCGAAAAGCTCCGCATCGCGTTCCAGCAGCGCCGCGTGCGTGAGCCGGAGCGTCGCCGAGACGCCGAGGGGCGCATTGCGTCCGATCTCCTGCGCAAGCGCCCGCGCCACGGCGACGGCCTCGCCCTTCGGAGCGAGCCGGTTCACGAGGCCAAGCGCCTTCGCTTCCTCCGCCCCGAGGGACGCGCCGGTCAGCGCGAGCTCCAGCGCGCGGCCGGGCGGGATGCGCCGCGCGAGGCGGAACGGGCCGCCCGCGACGGCGAAGATGCCGATGCCCGCTTCCGGCAGGCCGAAGACCGCGCCTTCCTCCGCGACGATCAGGTCGCAGGCCAGCGCGATCTCGAGCCCGCCGGCAAGGGCCGCGCCGTTGACCGCCGCGATCATCGGCTTGGTGCGCTTCGCGTCGACGAAGCCGGCGAAGCGGTTCTCTGCGAACAGGATCGCGTCCCGCTCGCCGCCGAGGAAGGCCTTGAGGTCCATCCCGGCGCAGAAGACCCGCCCCGCGCCGGCGAGGACACCGACACGCGCCGCGTCGTCAGCCTCGAACCGCGCCACGGCGTCGCGCAGGTCGGCGGCGAGCGCGGCATTGACAGCGTTCCGCTGCTCCGGCCGGTCGAGCGTCAGGACGGCGACGCCGTCCCGCGCCTCGTACTGGACAAGTCCGCTCATGCTGCCACGTCGCCCGGTTCCGCCGCCGGCGCCTGGACCAGCTCGATCAGGCCCGCGATGCCGCCGCCGTCACCGAGCCGGTCGACCGCCGCTTCGATCGCCGCCGCGCGGTCGGCGCCCAGGGCCGGCCCGGCATAGGCGCGGAACTTGGCGCGGACCGTCGCCATGTCGACCGGTGCCTCGGGATCGTAGAGCGCCTCGGTCGGCTCGGATTGCAAGCGGCGGCCGTCCTTCAGCACGAGCGCCACATGGGCGATCCGGCGCGCGGGGAAGGCGGCGTTGTACTCGTCGCTTTCGGTCACGGTCATCGACTGCGCGAGCCGCCGGATCTCGGGGTCGGCGAAACTCGCCTCGGCCACGTCGACGGGATCGACCCGGCCGCGCACCAGCGCCACGGCGGTCGGATAGGCGGTCGAATACTGCGCCTCCTCGGTGGTCTTCGGATCGCGTGTCGCGAGCCGGCGGGACTGGTGGAAGGTGGTGATCTCGATCCGTTCGACATCGCCCGAGGTGAGCCTGTGCGCGGAGCGCAGGTTCAGGACCGCCTGCAGGGGCGGCTGTGCCCAGCGGCAGACCGGATAGGCCTTGTAATACTGCTCGGCGATCCGCCACCGGGTGCCGAGATCGTCCCAGAGATCGGCGACATCCGCACTCTCGACGGTGATCGCGGGCGCGCCGGTGAAGCCGTCGGAGGCGAGATAGGCGGCCGACACGCCCGCCATCGCGCCCCAGCCCGAGCCGTCCTTCACCATCGTCGGATGGTCGATGCAGCGCATCATCTGGCTGCGCGGGCCGTGATACTCGGCGATCCCGATCGCCTCGCGGCTCTGCGCCGCGTCGAGGCCGAGCACGCGCGCGCCGAGCGCGGCGGCGGCCACCGCCACCCAGGCGCCCGAGGTGTGGTAATCGGGTGCCGTCCGATGGAGCGCGATGCCCGCCCGGGTGCCGATCTCGTAACCGGTGACGAGCGCTGCGAGGAAGGCGCGGTCGTCGAGCCGGCCCTCGGCCTCGCTCACCGCCAGCAGCGAGGGAAAGACGCCGCAGCCGACATGGCCCTTAGTCAGCTTGTGCCCGTCATGGCCGTCGAGCGCGTCGATGGTCACGCCGCCCGCCAGCGCCGCACCGGCGGGGCTGGCGGCGCGGCCGTCGAACAGGATCCGTGCGCGTCGGGCGCCGGGGCCGAAATGCCCGGCGGCGTGGTCGCGGATGATCCGCGACATCCGCGTCCCGGCCCCGCCGGCGGCGACGCCGATCAGGTCGAGAAGCCAGCGGCGGCCGAGGTCCAGCACCTCGTCGGGCAGGCTCGACGCGTCGGTCTGGTGGAGGAAGTCGATGAAGCGCGAGGACATGAATTCAACTCCTGTGGGTTGGGTGGCCGGGTCAGCGCCCGTCGAAGGCCGCGGATCGTTTCTCGAGAAGCGCGTCGACGGCCTCTTCGTGGTCCGCCGTCTGGTGGCACGCCCCCTGATAGGCGGCGGCGAGCTGCAGCACCGAGGAAAGCCGCGTGTTCAGCCCCTCGCGCAACAACCGCTTGGCCATGCGGAGCTGGCGCGGCGGGTTGCGGGCGATCCGGGCGGCGAGCGCGCGGGCCTCGTCCATCAGCGCCTCGGGCTCGACCACCTTCGACACCAGCCCCCAGGCCAGCGCGGTCTCGGCGTCCACCGGGTCGGCGGTGAAG
Source organism: Albidovulum salinarum (assembly GCF_025673475.1). Taxonomy (NCBI): domain Bacteria; kingdom Pseudomonadati; phylum Pseudomonadota; class Alphaproteobacteria; order Rhodobacterales; family Paracoccaceae; genus Albidovulum; species Albidovulum salinarum. The sequence goes on from NZ_JAOVQO010000008.1 coordinate 2,848, forward strand.
GTCATTTCGGCGGCGCGGCTGAGGCCCACCTGGCGCGGCAGGAGCCAGGCGCCGCCGTCACCGGAGATCAGGCCGACATTGACGAAGTTCTCGGCGAAGGTCGCGCGGGTCGAGGCGATGCGGATGTCGCACAGGCAGGTCGTGTCGCAGCCCGCGCCATAAGCCGGGCCGTTCACGGCGGCGATCAGCGGTACCTCGCAGTCCCACATCGCCCGCGCGACGCGCTGGATGCCGAGCCGGTAGCCGTCCTTCACCGCGACCGCATCGCCCGCGAACGTGCCCAGCCTGTCCTTCATGTGCTTGAGGTTGCCGCCCGAGGAGAACGCCTTGCCCGCGCCGGTCAGGATCGCCACCCGCACGCTCTGGTCGGCCGAGATGCGCGCCATCGCGGCGACGATCGCGTCGCGGAGGTCATGGTCGGTCAGCGGGTTGCGCGCCTCGGGCATGTTGAGGGTGAGCGTGACGACGTGGCCGTCCTGCTCGTAGATCAGCTTGTCGGTCATGTCCGGGACTCCTGTCATGCCGCCGCGGGCGGGTTGTAACGGGCGACGAGTTCGCGCTTCAGCACCTTGCCGCTCGGGTTGAAGGGCAGCTCGTCGAGGAACTCGTAGCGTTTCGGGCGCTTGTAGGGCGCAAGATCATCGCCCGTCTTGCAGAAGGCGTCGAGCTTCTCCGCCGTCAGCGCCGGATCGGATCGCACGATGAAGGCGGTGACGACCTGCCCCCATTTCTCGTCCGCGAGCCCGACCACCGCGGCTTCCTGCACGCCGGGGCAGCGGTATAGGGCCTCCTCCACCTCGCGCGGGTAGATGTTCTCGCCGCCGGAGACGATCATGTCGTCGGCGCGGCCGTGGAAATAGTAGAACCCGTCGGTGTCCTGGCTGAAGAGGTCGCCGGTATAGATCCAGCCCGCCTTCAGCTTCTTCTGCGTCTCGAACGGATTGTTCCAGTAGCCCTCCATCGCCTGCGCGCCACGCACGATGAGCTGGCCGATCCGGCCTTGTTCGACGGTCTCGGAGGGTGGCACCTCACGGCCCTGGTCGTCGGAGATAATCCGGCATTCCGAGATCAGCGTCGGCTTGCCGCAGGAGCCGAGCTTGCGCAGCGCATCCTCGGGATGCAGGACAAGAGTCAGCGACGCCTCGGTCATGCCGTAGCCGTTGAAGATGCCGGGGCAGAACTCCATCATCACCCGCTCCATCGTCGTCGACGAGATCGCCGCGCCGCCGGTGGTGATGAGCCGCAGCGACGAGACGTCGTACTCGGCGAAGCGCGGGTGGAACAGCATCTCCTGGATCTGGGTCGGCACGGCGAAGAGCGTGGTGATCTTCTCGGACGCGATGGTCTCCAGCGTTTTTTCCGCCTCGTAGCGGCCGATCACGACATTGGTGCCGCCGACAAGGAGATGCGGGATGAAATAGGCCTGCATGCCCCCGACATGGTAGAGCGGCGCGATGTGCAGCGCGCTGTCGGCATGGCTGAGCGAGTATTCCATCACGCAGTTCATCGCGATGGCGATGTCGTTGGCATGGGTGTGGATCACGCCCTTCGGCCGGCCCGTCGTGCCCGAGGTATAGACCAGCGAGGAGATCGCGTCGCTCGCGGGGATCGGGCGCGTTTCGTGCCGGTCCACGGTTTCCTCGGCCAGCGTGTCGAAATGGTGGTGGCCGTCGGGGATGTTCGCCTTGTCATAGGCGCAGCCGATGAAGTCGTGGACCGAGCGCACCTGCCCGGCGACCTTCAGCGCGTTCTCGGTCAGGTTGCGGCCATAGACGAGAACGCGGGCGCCGGAATCCTGCAGGATATAGGCCGCCTCGCCCGGCGACAGGCGGAAGTTCATCGGCACCGCCACGGCACCCAGCATTTGGCAGGCGAAATAGGTCGTCACCGAGTTCTCTGAGGTCGAGACGTAGAACGCCACCCGGTCACCGGGCCGGACCCCGAGATCCGAGAGCGCCTGCGCGAAGCGGCGCACCCGGCCGAGCCATTCGGCATAGGTCCAGCGGCGGTCCTCGAAGATCAGCGCGAGGTGGTCCGGGTAGCGGTCTGCGGAAGCTTCCAGCAGGCGTGCGATATGCATCGCGTTTCCCCTCCGAAGGGTCAGAGATTGGGCCGGATCGCCGGCATTTCACGCGCGGCGATCAGGTATTTGCACATTTCCGACGTCCCGCCGACGATCGGCAGCGCCCGCGCGTCGCGGTAGAGCTGCTCGACCCGGCCATACTGCCGCGTCACCCCGTCGCCGCCGAGGATCTGCACCGCGCGGTCGGAACAGAACACCGCCGTCTCGGTCGCGACCAGCTTGGTCTGGCTCGCCTCGCGCATCAGTTCCTTGCCGTCGATCCCGGCGTCATACATCTTCGCGGCGCGGTGGGTGAGAAGCTCGGCCGCGTCGATGCGCCAGCTCATCTGCGCGATCATGTCCCAGATCAGCTGCTTCTGGCCGAGCTTCTGGCCGAAGCTCTCGCGGGTCTGCGCGTGCTCGCGCGCAAGGTCGAACGCCGACCGCGCGACGCCCAGGCCAGAGCCGCCGAGGATCACGCGCTCGAAGTTGAAGGCGCCGAGCATGATGCGGAAACCGGCGTTGACCTCGCCGAGGAGGTTCTCCTCGGGCACGCGGACGTTCTCCAGCGTGACCTCGCCGACGACCGAGCCGCGCCGGCCCATGAAATCATAGGTGCGCGGGAAGGACAGGCCGGGCGTGCCGGCGGGAACGAGGATAGCCGTCATGCCCTTTTGCGGGGCGACATCGGGATCGGTGATGCCCCAGACGATGTAGACATCGGCCTTCGAGGCGTTCGAGATATACCGCTTGAAGCCGTCTATGACCCATTCGCGGGTCTTTTCGTCGAAGCGGATCCGGGTCTCCATGCCGGCGCTGTCCGAGCCGACATTGGGCTCGGTCATGCAGATCGAGCCGACCGCCCGGCCTTCGAGGATCGGCGTCAGGTAGCGCTCGCGCAGCGCCGGACGAGCATGGGCGTGGATCGGGTAGGCGCAGGACAGGGCCGTCGCGATCGTCGTCTCGAAGGCGTAGTTCAGATAGGCGGCCTCTTCCGAGACGATCACCGCATGGGTCAGGCCGGGCTTGGCGAGGCTTCCCTTGTAAAGGTCGCGGAACATGACCTTTAGGTAGCCCGCCTCGCCCAAAGCCCGCGCGACGGCGAGCTGGGCAGAAAAGTCCTGGTCTTTCTCGATGGCGTCCACGCGGGGTCCAAGCTCACGCGCCATGAAGTCGCGCACCTCGGCACGGAAGGCGCGGTCCTCGTCGGTCAGGAAGAAGTCGTGCATCTTGCTTGCCCCTAGTGGTTTTCGCGCACGAAGTCCGGGATGCCGAGCGTCTCCACCAGCCGCTGCGTCTCGCGCAGGACGAGGGCGATGTTGCTGTCACGGACCGTGGGCAGGAGGTGGCGGGCGTGGCGGACCACGTCGTAATCGAGCTCGGCGGTGATCAGCTCCGCCTCGGTTCCGGCGACGGCCAGTTCCTTGCCGAACGGGTCGATGATGCGCGAGCCGCCCCAGAAATGCAGGTCGTGCTCGGTTCCGGTCCGGTTCGCCATGATGACCGGCGCGCCGTACATCATCGCGTAGAACCGGCAGGTCAGCGCCCATCCGGCAGGATTGTCGAAATCGGCACCGACGGCCTCGATGCCCGAACTCACCGGGCAGGTGAGAAGCGTCGCGCCCTGCAGGAACGCCAGATGGGTGAGCGCCGGGTTCCAGACGTCGGCGCAGATCAGGAGGCCCGCCGTCCAGCGCCCGGCGAGGCCGAAGGTCTCGACGAAGCGGCCCGAGGCGTAGTGCTTGCCTTCCTCGAGCTTGCCGTAGGTCGGCAGGTTCACCTTGCGGTGCAGGTGCACGAGCTTGCCGTCCTTCAGGACCGCGGCCGCGTTGTAGAACTGCGCGGCCGGCCCTTCCTCGATGAAGCCGACGGACACCGCCATCGGTCCTGCGGCCTCGGCGAGTTGCATCAGCCGCGGATCGGTGCGCGTCATCGCCGCCGTCAGCAGGCGGTCGGGCCCGTAATGCCCGGTCAGCGATAGCTCGGGCAGGACGAGGAAGTCGAGCCCGGCCTCGTGTCCGCGGGCGATCCAGTGGAGGTGGCGGTCGATATTGGCGTCCACGTCGCCGATCTCGCTGGAGAACTGCGCGGCGCCGACTTTGATCTTCTGAGCGGTCGACATGACCTTCCTGCCTTCGAAACAAGAGGATCCGGGAGGCGGCGTCCGCCTCCCGGAGGGAGCCTGTCAGATGAGGCCGTTTTCCTTGAGGAAGTCGGCCGCGACGTTCTCGATCGAGACCTTCTCGACGTCGACACGGGCGTTGAGGGCGGCCATCACCTCGTCGTCCAGCTTGGCCGATACCGCGTTCAGGAGATCGCCGAGCTCGGGGTTCGCCTCGAGCACCTCGGTGCGGACCACCGGCGCCAACGCGTAGGCCGGGAAGTAGCCCTGGTCGTCGCTCAGGACGACGAAGTCGAAGGCGGGGATGCGGCCGTCGGTGGCGAAGACCAGCCCGACATCGACCTGCGCGTCCTTCAGTGCCTGGTAGACAAGGCCCGAATCCATCCGCTTGACGTTTGCCCGGCCGAACTCGAATCCATAGGCGACCTCGAGCGGCTTCAGCCCGTCGGGACGCGCGTAGAACTCGGCGTTGGACCCGAACGAGATCTCCTGACCGCCGTTGACCGCCGCGGCGAGTTCCGAGAGCGTGGTGATCCCCTTTTCGGAGGCGTCGGCCGCCCGCATGGCGAGCGCGTAGGTGTTGTTCGCGGCCGACGCGTCAAGCCAGCTGATGCCCTTCTCGGCGTCAAGCTCCTTGACGCGGGCATAGGTGTCCTCGGCGTTCAGCTTCTCCTCGACCTTGTTGTAGGTGATGAGCGAGGTGCCGGTGTATTCCCAGTAGACGTCGATCTGGCCGCTTTCCATCGCCTCGCGGACGGCGGCGGAGCCCATGCCGGCGCGGTTGTCGACGCTGTGGCCCTTGGCCACGAGGAGCTGCTCGGTGATCGACGAGAGGAGCTGCTGCTCGGTGAAGTTCTTGCCACCGACGACGATGTCGGCCGCCTGGGCGGTCATCGCGAAACCGGCGAATGCCAGTCCGGTCAGGGCGGTCTTGATAGTCATGTTCATTCCGTCTTCTCCACGTTGGAATGGGATCGCCGCGCGTCAGCGAAGCGGGTTCACGCCCTTCGGGATCAGGCGCAGCTGCGCCTGGCCCATCAGGAAGTCTACGAGCACCGCCAGCATGGCGGTGGGCACGGCCCCGGCGAGCAGCATGCCGGTGTCCATCAGGTCGATGCCGGTGAAGATCAGCTCCCCGAGGCCGCCGCCGCCGATCAGGAAGGCGAGCGGCGTGGTGCCGACGTTGATCGCGAGCGCGGTGCGGATCCCCGAGAAGATCACATAGAGCGCGTTCGGCAGCTCGACCTGCCACAGAATCTGGATGGGCGTCATGCCCATGCCGGTCGCCGCCTCCTTCAAGTGAGACGGCACGGCCAGAAGCCCGGCATAGGTGTTGCGCACGATGGGCAGGAGCGACGCCACGAAGAGGCCGAAGAAGGCCGGCGGGAAGCCGATGCCGAGAATGGTCATCGACAGCGCGATCACCGCGAGCGTCGGGATCGTCGTGCCGATGTTGAAGACCTGCATCACGGTCTCGGCGTAGCGCTCGGCCGAGGGGCGCGACAGCCAGATGCCGACCGGGACGCCGACGAGGATGGCCGCGCCGCCCGAGGCGGCGACCAGCACCATGTGCTGGCGTGACAGGAAGGCGATGTCGTCCCAATAGACCATGATCTGGTCCAGAAGGCCCGATGTGGCCACCCAGAGTCCGGCCAGCAGCCCCAGTGCCAGCATGGCGCCGCGCCCGAGGCCGATGGGTTGTGCGATTGCGCGCCGCATGTCTCAGGCCGCTCCGGCATTCGCGCCGCCATAGGTCGCGCGCAAGGCGGCGGTGACCGCGGGTTGCGTCACGACCCCGGCATAGCGCCCGTTGTCGTCGGTGCAGGCGAGCCACATCGTGTCGTGGGCGAACATCTCGGAGACGACGGCGCGCAGGTCGGCCCGGACCGGAACGCTGGCCGGCAGCGGATGGGCGAAATCGCCGATCCGCCCGGACGCGCCCTGAAGCTCGTCGGCGGTGACGAAGCCGACCGGGTGATGGTCGCCGTCGATCACGACCGCGATCCGCTCGCCGGACGACGCCAGCGACTGGCGCACGTCCGCGACCGAGGCCGAGCGGGCGGCAGAGGCCGCGTCGGCCCTGGCTACTTCCTCCGCGGTCACGAGGCGCAGGCGCTTCAGCGTCCGGTCGGCGCCGACGAAATCCGCGACGAAGGCATTGGCGGGATGCGCGAGGATGCGGTCGGGCGAGTCGTACTGCTCGATCTTGCCGGCGCGGAAGATCGCGATCTTGTCGCCCATCTTCACCGCCTCGTCGATGTCGTGGCTGACGAACATGATGGTCTTCTTCAGCGCTGCCTGCATCTTCAGGAACTCGTCCTGGATGATCTCGCGGTTGATCGGGTCGATGGCGCCGAAGGGCTCGTCCATCAGCATGACCGGCGGATCGGCCGCGAGCGCGCGGATCACGCCGACCCGCTGCTGCTGACCGCCCGAAAGCTCCTTGGGGTAGCGCCGCAGGAAGTGTCGCGGATCAAGGCCGACGAGGTCGAGAAGCTCGGCCGCCCGCGACTTGGCCTTCTTCATGTCCCAGCCGAGGAGCTTCGGGACGACGCAGATGTTCTCCTCGATCGTCATGTTCGGGAAGAGGCCGATCTGCTGGATGACGTAGCCGATGTTCCGCCTCAGCTCGATGTCGTTCAGCTTCGACGTGTCCTCGCGGTTGATGAGGATCCTGCCGCTCGTCGGCGCGATCAGCCGGTTGATCATCTTGAGCGCGGTGGTCTTTCCGCATCCCGACGGGCCGAGCAGGATGCAGATCTCGCCCGTGGGCACTTCCATGTTCACCTTGTCAGCGGCCACGACGAGGCCGTTCGGCGTGGCGAAGGTCTTGGTGAGGTCTTCGAGACGGATCATTCGGGTGGTCCTTCGTCGGAGCGCGTCAGCGTTTCAATCCGGCCGGGGTCAGGCGCTTCTGCAGCTTCAGAAGCGCCCAGTCGGCGGCCATGGCGAGGAGGGAGACGGCGATCGCGCCGGTGACAAGCTGGCGCGGATCGGTCTGCGAGATCCCGCGCGAGATCAGGACACCGAGCCCGCCCGCGCCGATGTAGGCGGCGATGGCGGCCACGCCGATGTTCATCACCACCGCGGTCCGCACCCCGGCCATGATGACCGGCACGGCGATCGGAATCTCGACCTGAAGGAGCCGCTGCAGCGGCGTCATGCCCATTCCCTTCGCCGCCTCGCGCAGGGCCGGATCGACATTGGTGATGGCGGTGTAGGTGTTGCGGACGATCGGAAGCTGCGAATAGAGCAGGATCGCGATGACCGCGGGCAGCCAGCCGATCCCCTGCCCGATCGTCGACAGAAGCGGGATCATCAGGCCGAACAACGCGATCGAGGGGATCGTGACGATGATCGACGCCACGTAGAGGACGGCGTCCGCCACGCGCTTGCTCTGGGTGATGGCGATGCCGATCGGCACCCCGGTCAGGATCGCCAGGCCCACGGCCACCGCGACGATCCAGATATGCTCGGCCGCGAGGCCGAGGATCACGGACCAGTTGTTCGCGATGAAGCTGAGTATTTCCATTTCTCCCCCCGACCCGCCGGACAGTCCGCCTCGGCAGGTTCGCTAGGGAGATACGCCGCCCCGTTTCGCTGGACGTTACGGGACTTCGCCATCCTCTTGCACGAATCCGCCATGCCCGCGCGGACGCCGCCGCCGGGCCACCGAGGGCGATTCTCCGAAGCGCGCCTTGAAGCTGCGGCTGAAGTGGCCGAGGCTCGAGAACCCGCACTGCTCGGCGATCGTCTCGAGCGACTCGGTCGAGGCGAGGAGCATCCCCCGCGCCGCCTGCAGCCTGAGCCCCATGTAGAACTCGGACGGCAGCTTCTCGACCTCGGCCAGGAACAGGCGCTCCAGCTGGCGCTCCGAAATTCCGACCTGTTCGGCGATCGAGGCGATCCGGACCGGGTCGGACAGCCGGCGCCTCATGATGTTGATCGCGGCGAGAAGCCGCTCGTCGGTGATCCGGAACCGCCAGCGGAGGTCCTCGTGCTGGGCATGCGACGACGGGCGGATCGGGCCATGCAGGAACTGGTTCGCGACATCGATCGCCAGATCCTCCCCGTCGATCTGCGTGATGAGCGCCAGCATCATGTCCATCGAAGCCGCACCCCCGGCCGCGGTCAGGATGCCCCGATCCCAGCAATAGAGTTCCTGCGAGACGACGAGATCCGGGAACGCCTTCTCCAGCTCCCGCGCCGTCTCCCAGTGAATCGTCACCCGGGTGTTGTGCAGAACCCCGGCGCGGGCCAGCAGCAGTGCCCCGCTGCTGATGGCGCCGAGAAGCCGCCCGCGGGCCTTGAGCCGCCGCAGCCATGCGAATGTCCGCGGCGCCTGGTAATCCATCGGGAAAAGGCTCGCCACCAGAACGGTCAGGTCGGTTTCCGGGGCCCTGTCCACCCCGTGCTGCGCCATGATCTCGATGCCGTTGCTGGCGGCGACGAGACCGGCGCTTTCCGCCGCGAGCGTCCATTCATAGCGCTGCGTCCCCAAAAGACGGTTCGCGGCGCGCAACGGCTCGACCGCGGAACTCAGGGCCATCATGGAGAAGCCCTCGACGAGCACGAACGTGACGCGGAAGGGCCCATCGCGCCGCACGCGACGGAGCATTTCGGCGAAACCGTCCCGCTTTTCCGGAGCAACGCCTCCGGTTTCGTCCGAGCGCCCTTCGCCCAAAGAAAGACCTTTCCTTCCTGCCGTCCGCGACCGGCACCCGATCACACGGCCGCCCCCTGTGCAATGACGAACCGCAACTGCAGTTGCGCCCGACGGTTGCAACGGAGCACAAGCCCGCGTGGCTGGCGCCGTCGGAACCTCCCGAGCGGGGGGCTCGGGGGCAGACACGGGGCGACGCCGTTTCCGGGGCCGATATCGTGTCCCGGCGCCGGGCTCGCCGATCATCAGGGCGAACACTCCCATGTCCCCCGTCGCTTCTTCCGATCATGGAGCGTGTTCGGCGGACCCTGCGCCCATTGCGCGTCCCTCCATCTCAACCCATTGTGATTGATGAAGATCATGCCGCGCCGCCCGTCGAACCGCGATCCGCGGCAGCACGTCGGGAGTGAGGCGGATCAGCACTCGATCCGGCGGATCGAAGGCCGATTCCGCCAGTTTGAGGCGCGGGCCGGTGCGATCATCTGGAGCAGCCGGTCGACGGAGCCGTCCCGCCAGTCCCCTGGCTCAGGCCAAGGCGGCAAGAGCTCGCCTCTGGCGCAGGGCCCGGGGCTGTGCCTGCGCGCTATTCCGGATCGGTGCGAAAAATCAGCCGCTCGTCGCAGGGCGCGACGCGCAGGATGTTCGTCGTGCCCTTGACGTTGAAGGGCACGCCCGCGGTCACCACGATCTGGTCCTTCTCGGTCGCGAACCCGTAGTCGCGCGCCGCCCGCGCGGCGCTGACGACGGCCATCTTGAACCGCTCGATCGCGTCGGTCAGCACGCAGTGCACGCCCCAGGTCAGGCAGAGCCGCCGCAGCGTCGCGGTCACCGGCGAGAGCGCGATGATCGGGACGTTCGGCCGCTCGCGGGCGACGAGGCTCGCGGTCCGGCCCGACTGGCTGAAACAGCAGATCGCGTGGATGTCGGTCGCCTCGGCGATCTCGCGCGCCGCCGCGACGATGCCGTCGGCGATGCTCGTCCGCTCGACCCGGCGCGAGGCCTCGATCACCTGGCGGTAGGTCGGATCGCTCTCGACCGATTTGGCGACATTGTCCATCGTCCGCACGGCCTCGACCGGATACTGGCCCGCGGCGCTCTCGGCCGAGAGCATCACCGCATCCGCGCCCTCGTAGATCGCGGTGGCGACGTCGGAGACCTCGGCGCGCGTCGGCATCGGGCTCTCGATCATCGATTCGAGCATCTGGGTCGCGACGATCACCGGCTTCGCCGCCGCCCGCGCGCCGCGCACCAGCCGCTTCTGGATCGGCGGCACCGAATGGACCGGCAATTCGACCCCGAGATCGCCGCGCGCCACCATGATCCCGTCCGAGGCGGCGAGGATCGCCGGGTAGGCGTTGACCGCCGCCGGCTTCTCGATCTTCGACAGTATCGCCGCGCGCCCCTTCGCGAGGCCGCGCGCCTCCTCGACATCCTCGGGCCGCTGCACGAAGGAGAGCGCGAGCCAGTCGACCCCGAGCTCGCAGGCAAACTCCAGGTCGGCCCGGTCCTTGTCGGACAGCGCGGCGAGCGGCAGCACCACGTCGGGCACGTTCACGCCCTTGCGGTTGGAGATCGTGCCCCCGGTCGTCACCTTGCAATCGGCGAAATCGGCGCCGCAGTCCTCGACCTTGAGGCGGATCTTGCCGTCGTTGACGAGAAGCGTGGCGCCCGGTTCGAGCGCAGCGAAGATCTCCCTGTGCGGCAGGCAGACGCGGCTCGCGTCGCCCTCGGCGGGGTCGAGGTCGAAGCGGAACGCCGCGCCTTCCTCGAGCTCCTCGGAGCCCCGCGCGAAGGTGCCGACGCGCAGCTTCGGCCCCTGCAGGTCGGCGAGGATCGCGATCGGGCGGCCGGTCTCGGCCTCGATCCGGCGGATGATCGCGTGGCGGGCGGCCTGCTCCTCGTGGCTGCCGTGGCTCATGTTGAGCCGGAACACGTCGGCGCCGGCCTCGAAGAGCGCCTTGATCGTCTCGTAGTCGCTCGACGAGGGGCCGAGCGTGGCCACGATCTTCACGTTGCGGAGGCGTCTCATCGGGGCCATGTCGTTTCTTCCGTTTGCGCTATCATCTTGGTCGGCCCCTCTATGGCCGAAAACACCGCGCCGGGCAACTGGCGCTTTGCCGCGCGCTGATCTAAAGGAAGGCATTCCGGAAGACGTACAGGCCTCATGACAGACCACCCGTTCGAGATCGTCGGCGAAGACCGTCCGTCCCGCTGGCTCGTGACCTGCGACCATGCGACGAACCGCGTGCCGCCCTGCATCGGCGGCGGCGACCTCGGTATCGCGGCGGAGGACATGGAGCGCCACATCGCCTACGACATCGGCGCGGCAGGCGTGACCCGGCGGCTGGCCGAGCGGCTGGGTGCGCCGGCGATTCTGTCGGATTTCTCGCGGCTCGTGATCGACCCGAACCGCGGCGAGGATGACCCGACGCTGGTGATGAAGCTCTATGACGGCACGGTGATCCCGGCGAACCGCGCGGTCGACGCGGCCGAGACCGAGCGGCGCCTGAACGCCTTCCACCGGCCCTATCACGCCGCGCTCGAAACCCTCGCCGCGCGGCGCGCCGACGCCGTGATCTGCGCGGTGCACAGCTTCACGCCGCGGCTCTTCGGGCGCGGCGACCGGCCCTGGCAGGTGGGCATCCTCTATTCGCATCTCGACCCCAAGCTTTCGCTTGCCGTGCTCGAGCGGCTCCGGGCCGAGCCCGACCTCAACGTGGGCGAGAACGAGCCCTACGGCGGCCATCTCGACGGCGATTCTATCGACCGCCACGCGCTGAAGACGGGCCGGGCGAACGTGCTGATCGAGATCCGCCACGATCTGATCCGCCACCAGGACGGCCAGATCGCCTGGGCCGACCGGCTGGCGCCGATCCTTGAAGCGGCGCTCGCCGACACCGATCTCTGAGCAGGGAGGACGACATGGACGACAAGACCCGGATCGAGATCGAGGCCGCCGCCTTCCGGACGCTGCGCCATCACCTGATGGAAAAGCGCGCGGATGTGCAGAACATCGACCTGATGAACCTCGCGGGTTTCTGCCGCAACTGCCTCGCCCGCTGGTACCAGGAGGCCGCCAGCGAGCGCGGCGTCGCGATGACCAAGGACGAGGCGCGCGAGATCTATTACGGCATGCCTTATGACGACTGGAAGGCATCGCACCAGACCGAGGCGGATGCCGCCAAGCAGGCCGCCTTCGAGGTGGCGTTCCGCGAGAATGTCGGCCCGAAGGAGGGCTGATCCGGCGTGATCCGGCGGTGCGCCCGTTCCGGGCGCAAGCGGTCTGTCGCGCCCTTCGCGGGGCGAAGGGCGCTCCGCCTGCCTCCGGCGGGGGTATTTCGGCAATGAAGAACGCCGATGCGGGTTCAGTCTCCGACGGCCCCGTGGAGATGCGCGACGAGGGCTTTCAGGCGCGGCCGGCGCGCATGGGCGCGCGGAAAGACCAGCACGTAGTCCCAGGACATCGGCAGCGCGGTGGCGTCGATCCTGACGAGCGCCCCCGCGCGGATCTCGACGCCCGCAAGACGTTCCGGAACCAGCGCGACGCCGAGGCCGGCGCGGGCGGCGGCGAGCGCGAGCCCGGTCGTGCCGACCCGGAGCCCGGCCTTCGGATCGGGGCGGCGGGTGTCGCCCTTCGCCGCGAACCACGCCGCCCAGGCCGGCTGCGTCGCGTAGGAAGCGCCCCAGTCGGTATGGATGAAGGCGCTGTCGGGGAGCGCCGCCAGTCCCTCCTCGGGCAGCGCGAACCCCGGTGCCGCGACGGCGGCGATCCGGTCGCGGAACAGGGGCTCGGTTTGGTGGTCGGGATAGGCGTGGCCGCCGTAGGTCAGCCGCAGGTCGGCGCCCTCGCGGCCGAAGGCCACCGGATCCTCCTCGACCCGGATCTCGATCCCGGCCCGCCCCTCGAACCCGGCGAGCGCCGGGACGAGCCACAATTCGGCGACCGAGGGGATGACCGAGAGCACCAGCCGCGCCCGCATCCGCCCCTCGCCGAGCTCCGCCGCCACCGCGGCGAGATCGGTCAGCGCGAACTCGACCCGGGGATAGATCGCGCGGCCGGCATCGGTGAGCGTGATCCGGTTGCCCTGCCTCAGGAAGAGCTGCTTGCCGAGATGCTCCTCGAGCGCACGGACCTGCTGGCTGACGGCGGCCGAGGTGACGCCGAGTTCCACCCCGGCGGCGACGAAGCTGCCGGCGCGGGCGGCGGTCTCGAAGGCGCGGAGGGCGTTGAGGGGCGGTAGGGTGGACATCGCGATTCCGAAAGTTTTTCTTATGCTCCGCGAAAATTTCTCCCGTTGCAAGAACGGCGCTCCGACCCCAGCCTCTGCGCGACAGGGAGGACGCCATGGACACCATGCAGGACATCATCGATCTCGACCGTTATCCGCTCGACCGGCCCGAGAGCCCGGAGTGGCAGGCGCTTGTCGCCCGAGCCCGCGCCGAACTCGCCCGCGACGGCATGTTCAACCTCGAGGGCTTCCTGAAGCCCGAGGCGATCGGAACCGCCATTTCCGCGCTTGTCCCGCGCTTCGACGGCGAAAGCTTCACCCATGCCCGCAAGCACAACATCTACTTCCGCAAGGAGATCCCCGGCCTCGCCCCCGGCCACCCGGCGCTCAGGGAGTTCGAGACGGTCAACCGCACGCTCTGCGGCGACCAGATCGGTGGCGTGGTCGCAGCGCTCTACGACTGGCCCGGTTTCGCCCGGTTCCTCGCCGCAGCAATGGAGAAGCCCGTGCTTCACACGATGGACGACCCGCTCGCCCGCGTGAACGCGATGGCTTACGGCGAGGGCGAGGCGCTCAACTGGCATTTCGACCGGTCCGAGTTCACCACGACGCTTCTCCTGCAGGCACCCGAGGCGGGCGGCGAGTTCGAATACCGCTCCGACCTCCGGAGCGACGACGACCCGAACTACGAGGGCGTGGCGCGGCTCCTCGCGGGCGGCGACCCGGCGCTGAAGCGGCTCACCCTCGGCGCCGGCACGCTCAACGTCTTCAAGGGCAAGAACACCGCCCACCGGGTGACCCCGGTCAAGGGCGCGCGCGCGCGCATCATCACGGTCTTTTCCTTCTACGAGCGCCCCGGCGTCCGGTTCACCGAGGAGGAGCAGCGGGGCTTTTACGGCCGCGCGGCATGAGCGGCCCGTTCAAGGACGCCCGCAAGACGACCTACCTCAACTCCGAGGGCTCTAACCGGCCGCTCGTCTCGCCGATTCCGGGGGCGGTGCTCGACACCGCCCGCGCCTACCGCCTCGGGCGGCTGCGCGACCAGATCGCGCGCCACGACGTCGCGGGGCTGCTGCTCTACGATCCGGTCAATATCCGCTACGCCTTCGACGTCTCGAACATGCAGGTCTGGACCGCGCACAATCCGATGCGCTACGCGCTGATCCTCGCGGGCGGCCCGGCGATCCTCTTCGAGTTCAAGGGCTGCGAGCATCTCGCCCAAGGCCTGCCCGGCATCGACGAGGTGCGGACCGCGATCACCTACATGTTCATGAGCCGCGGCGACCAGACCCGGGGCTTCGTCGAGGACTGGGCCGACGAGATCGCCGATCTCGTCCGCAGCCACGGCGGCGGCAACATGCGGCTCGCGGCCGACAAGCTCGACATCAACGCGCCGCCCGCGCTCGCCGAACGCGGGATCAGCCTCGTCGACGGCACCGAACTCGCCGAGACCGCCCGCGCGATCAAGTCGCCCGAGGAAATCCAGCTGATGCGCTGGACCATCCGGGTCTGCGAGGCCGGCATGGCGCGGATCTTCGAGCATTCCCTGCCCGGCGTCACCGAACAGGAGCTCTGGGCGCATCTGCATTTCGAGAATGCCCGTTCCGGCGGCGACTGGCTGGAGACGAAGCTCCTGACCGCCGGGCCGAACACCAATCCCTGGTACCGGGAATGCTCGCACCGCCCGGTCGAGGCCGGCGAGATGATCTCCTTCGACACCGACATGATCGGCCCCTACGGCTACTGCGCCGATCTCTCGCGGTCCTGGGTCTGCGGCTATGAGCCGATGAACCAAACGCAGCGACGGCTCTATCGGACGGCGCTCGACCAGGTCGAGCACAACCTCGCCCTCCTGGCCCCCGGCCGCGACTTCGCCGAGTTCAACGAGAAGAGTTGGCGCATCCCGGAAAAGCATATCGACTACCGCTACTCGCTGGCCCTGCACGGCGTCGGCATGGCCGACGAATGGCCCGTGGTGCCCCTGCACGTCGATTGGACCAACCGGGCGATGGCGGGGCGGTTCGAGCCCGGTATGGTGCTCTGCGTCGAAAGCCTGATCGCGGAAAAGGGAACAGAATCGATCAAGCTCGAAACCCAGGTTCTGATCACCGAAACCGGCGCGGAACGGCTCGACAGCTTCCCCTGGGAGGACGTGTGACGTAACGGAATCCGGCCGTTTCCCGTCGAAACACGCGGAGTTTACCGCTGTTTCGTAGGCGGTTAACCCGCAAGCTGGTAGCCTTGTACCATCATGGCCCTGCTGGAGACCCGTTCCGACTATTCCCGCACCGAACGCCTTTCGGATGCGGTGATCCATGTCTCGGGGCTGACGATCGTGCTCGTCGCGGTGCCGGTGCTGATCACCGTCACCGCCTTCCTGCGCGGCGACTTCACCGCGCTCCTCGGCATTACGGTCTACGGGCTCGCGCTGATCACGATGCTGCTCTGCTCGGCGCTCTACAACCTCCTGCCCGGCAGCGGCTGGGAGGGGGTACTGAAGCGGCTCGACCATTCGGCGATCTACGTCAAGATCGCGGGCACCTACACGCCCTTCACGCTCCTGTCGGGCCAGGGCCTGTGGCTCCTCGCCGGCATCTGGGTCGCGGCGCTGGCCGGCATCGGGCTCAAGGTCACGGCACCCGACCGGTTCCGGCTGCTGGCGCTCGCGCTCTATCTCGGCATGGGCTGGGCCGGGCTCGTGGCCGGCGGCGCGCTCCTCACCGCCCTGTCATGGCCGGTTCTGACCCTGATCCTCACCGGCGGCATCCTCTACACCGCCGGGGTGATCTTCTACCTCTGGGAGCGGCTGCCCTATCACTACACGATCTGGCATGTCTTCGTGCTTGCCGCGAGCCTTGTCTTCTACGCCGCCGTCACGGTGCAGGTCGTGCAGGATACGGCCTGAACGCCCGGACCTTCCCGTCAGGCGCCATGACGCGCCAGGAAATCCCCCAGCACCGCCAGCGTCGCTTCGGGATTCTCGTTGAGGCTGAAATGCGCCGCTCCGGGGATTTCCGCCATCTCCGCCTGCGGCGCCCGGCCGGCGAATTCGCGCATCGTCGCGGGCCGGGCCTCGTCGTGCTCGCCGCAGAAAAAGAGCGTCGGCGTCTTCAACTCGCCGATCCGTTCGATCCCCTCGTAACCGCGAACCACGCCCGACAGGCTGAACTCGCTCGGCCCGTTGACGGCGTTGTACAACTCCGTCGCGAAGCCGGAGGCGGCGCGGGCCAGTTCGGGCGGCCGGGGATCGACGACCCGGACATGGCGCATTGCGAACATCGCATTGGCGTGCTCGAAGGCGGGGTCGTCATAGGCGCCGCGCGCCTCGCAGGCCGCGATCAGCCGCTGGACGTAGTCCGGCAGGCCGGCGATCAGATCCCTCGTGTCCGCCGTCCAGCGCGCGCAACTGAGGAACGGGCTCCACAGAATGAGCGCCGCGCAGCGGTCCGGGTGGGCAAGGGCATATTCGTAGCCCACGAGCCCGCCCCAGGAATGCCCGACCGGAATGACGCGGTCGAGCGCCAGCGCGGCGCGCAGGCATTCCAGCTCCTCGACGGGCCGGCCGAGCGTCCAGTTCGACGGGTCTTTGGGCCGGTCGGCATTACCGGTGTCCAGCTGGTCGTACAGCACGACAGGCCGGTCCTTCGCAAATCGGAGCAGCGGCAGGAAATAATGGTGCGAGAGCCCGGGCCCGCCGGTGATCGCGACCAGCGGCGCACCGGGTCTGTCGCGTCCGTTGATCCTGTACCAGACACGCCCCCCCGGCACGTCACAATAGCCGGCGACTTCCGGATCGGCGTAATCGATCATCTCACGCGCACCCTGCTATGCCTGACCAGGATGCTGCGCCGGAATCGCCCCTCTGACAAGCCGGCTTGGGGCGCCCGCTCAGATCGCCGCCTTGCGGCTTTCCTCCAGATAGATCTCCCTGAGCCGCCGCGTCACCGGCCCCGGCGCACCGGACCCGAGCGCCACGCCGTCGATCTCGACGACCGGCATCACGAAGGCCGAGGCCGAGGTCACGAAGGCCTCGTCCGCCGCCTGCGCCTCGGCAACGGTGAAGGCCCGCTCCTCGACCACCATCTGCGCCTCGCGCGCATACCGCAGGATCGCGGCGCGGGTGATGCCGTGCAGGATGTCCTCGCTGAGCTGCCGGGTGACGATCCTGCCGCCCTTCACGATATAGGCGTTGTTCGAGGTGCCCTCGGTCACCACGCCCTCGTCCTCGACGAACCAGGCATCGTCGCATCCCGCCTTCTTCGCCATCATCTTGCCGATCGAGGGGTAAAGGAGCTGCACCGTCTTGATGTCACGACGGCCCCAGCGGATGTCGGGGATCGAGATCACCTTCATGCCGGTCTTCGCCGCCGGGTTGTCGGCCAGACCGGGCTTCGACTGGGTGAAAAGCACGATCCCCGCCTTCACCTTGTCCGGGTCCGGGAAGGCGAAATCGCGGTCGCCGGGATTGCCGCGGGTGACCTGCAGATAGACGAGCCCGTCCTCGATCCCGTTCCGCGCCACCAGCTCGCGGTGGATCGCCAGCAGTTCCGCGTCCGTCACCGGCTGGCGCATGTCGAGCAGCGCCAGCGAGCGGTGCAGCCGCTCGGCATGGCCGGCGAAATCGATGAGCTTGCCGCCAAGCACGCTCGTCACCTCGTAGACCGCGTCGGCCATCAGGAAGCCGCGGTCGAAGACCGAGATCTTCGCCTCCTCCTCGGGCAGGTACTCCCCGTTCACATAGACGGTCCGGCTCATCACGGCGCTCCTTCAGGCTGACGCCCTGTCATCGGGCCTCGCCGCCGCGACGTCAAGCGGTTAGCCCGCCACAAAGGCGTCCGGCGCGGTCCACAAACGGACCGCGCCGGACTTTCTGCCGTCGCGCCCAGGGGAGCAGGCACGCACGGCCGTGGCACCGAGGGAATCAGGCGCGCACGGCGGCGCCCTTCCAGGCCGAAATTACCTGATAGGCACCGGACAGACCCACGAGAATGTAGACGAGGCGCGACAGAAGGCTGCCGTCCCCCAGGATCGCGGCGACCAGATCGACATTCACGATGCCGACCAGGCCCCAGTTCAAGGCGCCGATGATGACGAGCGCGAGGGTGGTGAGATTGAGCAAGTTCATGTCTGGTCCTTTCGTGGCTTCGCGCGCCCGGCCTTCCGGACCGGGCGCGGATCGGGTCACTTGGAAGGCGGAAGCAACACGGCGTCGATGACATGAACGACGCCGTTGGAGGCCATCACATCGGCCCCGGTCACATTGGCGTCGTTGACGCGGACGCCGTCGCGCCCGTCGATCCTGAGCGCCCCGCCCTGAACCGTTGCGACGTCGAGGCGCTGCCCCGCGAGCCGGTCCGAGGTCACCGTGCCGGGCACGACGTGATAGGTCAGGACCGACACCAGCTGGTCCTTGTTCTCCGGCTTCAGCAGGTCGTCCACCGTTCCGACCGGCAGTGCCGCGAAGGCCGCGTTCGTCGGCGCGAAGACGGTGAAGGGCCCGTCGCCCCGCAATGTCTCTTCCAGCCCCGCCGCCTTGATGGCGGCGACCAGCGTCGAGAAATCCTCGTTGGTGGCCGCGACCGTGACCACGTCCGGCCCGGATCGCTGCGTCGTCGTACAGGCGGAAATCGTCGCGATGGCGGTTGCGGCAACAAGGGCGCGCAGGGCATTTCGTCTGTTCATCGTGTCCTCCCTTTCCGGCAGGTGGGGAGGGGGCCGCGGCCCCCTCCGATTGGGGTTACATCGACGGGAGGATGACCTTGTCGATGACGTGGATGACCCCGTTCGAGGCCTCGACATCGGCGGCCGTGACATGGGCGTCGTTCACCATGACCCCGCCTTCGGTCATGATCGTCACCTCGGCGCCGTTGACGGTGGAGGCTTGCATGCCGTTCGTCAGGTCGCCCGACATCACCTTGCCCGGCACGACGTGGTAGGTCAGGACGGCGGTCAGCTTGTCCTTGTTCTCCGGCTTAAGGAGGTCCTCGACGGTGCCCTCGGGCAGCGCCGCGAAGGCCGCGTCGGTCGGCGCGAAGACCGTGAACGGCCCCTCGCCCTTCAGCGTGTCGACCAGGTCGGCCGCCGTCAGCGCCGCCGCGAGCGTGCCGAATTCACCGGCCGCAACCGCGGTGTCGACGATGTCGGCCGTGCCGGAAAGCGCCGGCACGCTGGTCATGGCCAGCGCGGCAGCCAGTGAGATCGCGGGCAGAAAAGGCTTACGGAATTTCATGGTTCATCCTTTCGTATCGAGCCGCCTGGGGACTTGATTGGAACGGCGACGGGTATTTTAATGACACGACAAAGTTTGTCGCGTCACGCACATTTGCGTGATATGCACAATTATTTAATGACACGAAAACACTGGCAGGTGTATTTTCGTGAGACGCAAAGAGGGAGCAGGGAAATGCTGTCCGAAACGCTGAACGACCGGTTGGAAGCCTACCGAATCGGCCAGAAGGTCCGGGGCCTGAGGACGGCGAAGGGGCTGGGGCTGGAGCAACTCGGCGACCATTCCGGGCTCTCGGCCGGGATGCTCTCGCGCATCGAGCGCGGACAGCTCTTTCCGACGCTGCCGACGCTGATGCGCATCGCGCTGGTCTTCGGCGTCGGTCTGGAGCATTTCTTCGCCGAAGGTGAAGTCGTGCCGATCGTCGAGATCGTGCGCAAGAAGGAGCGCATCCGGCTTCCGAATACGCCCTCGGGCGAGCCGACCTTCCACTTCGAAAGCCTCGACTTTCCCGTCACCGACCGCCGGATGGAAGCCTATCTGGCCGAGTTCCCGCCCGGCGCCCCCGCTTCCGCGCCCCATTCCCATGCCGGGGTGGAGATCGTCTACGTGATGAGCGGCAGCCTCGGCATCGACATCCACGGCAAGCGGCGCCAGCTCGATGCCGGAGATTCAATCTACTTCGAGTCGGAGTTCGACCACAGCTATGTCTGCCTCGGCGACGAACCCTGCCGCGCACTCACCACCGTCACCTCCGAGATCGCGGCGGATCGCTGACTGTCGCGGCGCCTCGGCAGGCGCCCGCCGGTCACACAACCAAGCGGTGCCCGGTCTGCCCCCGCCTCAGCCCCAGAGCGCCGCGACCGGCGGCCGGAGAACGGAGCCCGCGTAGTCCAGCCCCGGCGCGCGGTCCCGCGCGAGCAGGAGCGGCCCGTCGAGATCGACGAACTCCGCCCCTTCCGCCACCACCGCCGCCGGCGCCATGGCAAGCGAGGAGCCGACCATGCAGCCGACCATGATCCCGAACCCCGCCGCCCGCGCCGCGTCCCGGAGCGCCAGCGCCTCGGTCAGCCCGCCGGTCTTGTCGAGCTTGATGTTCACCACGTCGTAGCGGCCCGCCAGCGCCGCGAGCGTGGCGCGGTCGTGGCAGCTCTCGTCGGCGCAGACCGGTACCGGCCGGGCGATCTCGGCGAGCATCGCGTCATCGCCCGCAGGCAGCGGCTGTTCGACCAGCACCACCCCGAGCCGGACGAGATGCGGCGCGAGCTCCGCATAAAGTTCCGCCGTCCAGCCCTCGTTGGCATCGACGATGATCCGGGCCGCCGGCGCGCCCGCCCGGACCGCCTCGAGCCGCGCCATGTCGCCCTCGCCGCCGAGCTTGATCTTCAGGACCGGCCGCTGCGCGGCCCGCGCCGCCGCCGCCCGCATCCGCTCCGGCGTGTCGAGCGACAGCGTGAAGGCGGTGACCATCGCCCCCGGCGCCGCGCATCCCGCGAGTTCCCAGACCCGCCGGCCCGCGCGTTTCGCCTCCCAGTCCCAAAGCGCGCAATCGACCGCGTTGCGCGCCGCGCCGGGCGGCAGCGCCTGCTGCAGCGCCGCCCGCTCGATGCCCTCGGGCAGGGCGGCGATCTGGTCCGCCACGCTCGCGATGCTCTCGCCGTAGCGGGCATAGGGCACGCATTCGCCGCGCCCGGTCACACCGTCGCGGGCGACGGTCGCGGTCAGTACCCGCGCCTCGGTCTTCGAGCCGCGCGAGATGGTGAAGACCTCCGCCAGCGGGAAGCTGTCCTCGGTCAGGGTGAGCGTCATCGGCGGTCTCCGGAACCTCCCCGGACGGTTCCGGGCCCCCCGGTGTCGCGCCGCCCCGGCCCGCCGTCAAGCCGGTCCGGCAGCGGCGCGTGTCGGTACGGCATCTGTAAGCAGGCGGTACGCGGGGCATACGGACATCTCCCCTTTGGCGTCGCCCGAATTTCTGCACCTGCAAAAGGATGCTTGCGCGGCGCGGCGCAATATTCTATCCGAACGTGGAGACTTCACGAAACTTCCTTGCCGAAGGATTTGCCGATGAGCTTCCGCCTCCAACCCGCCGCCCCTGCCCGCCCGAACCGCTGCCAGCTCTTCGGCCCCGGCTCGCGTCCGGCGATCTTCGAGAAGATGGCGGGCTCCGCGGCCGACGTCATCAACCTCGACCTCGAGGATTCGGTCGCCCCCGACGACAAGCCCGAAGCGCGGAAGAACATCATCCAGGCGATCGGCGACGTGGACTGGGGCAACAAGTATCTCAGCGTCCGGATCAACGGTCTCGACACGCCCTACTGGTACCGCGACGTCGTTGATCTTCTTGAACAATCCGGCGACCGGCTCGACCAGATCATGATCCCCAAGGTGGGCTGCGCCGCCGATGTCTACGCGGTCGATGCGCTTGTGACGGCGATCGAGGCGGCAAAAGGCCGCAAGAAGCGTATCTCCCTGGAAGTCATCATCGAATCGGCCGCTGGCATCGCCCATGTCGAGGCGATCGCGGCGTCCTCGCCGCGGCTTCAGGCGATGAGCCTCGGCGCGGCCGACTTCGCCGCCTCGATGGGGATGCAGACCACCGGGATCGGCGGCACGCAGGAGAATTACTACATGGTCCGCGAGGGCCAGAAGCACTGGTCCGACCCCTGGCACTGGGCCCAGGCCGCAATCGTCGCGGCCTGCCGCACCCACGGCGTGTTGCCGGTGGACGGCCCCTTCGGCGACTTCTCCGACGACGAGGGCTTCCGCGCCCAGGCGCGGCGCTCGGCGACGCTCGGCATGGTCGGGAAATGGGCGATCCACCCCAAGCAGGTGGCGCTCTGCAACGAGGTCTTCACGCCGTCGGAGGCCCAGGTGACCGAGGCGCGCGAGATCCTCGCCGCGATGGAAAAGGCCAAGTCCGAGGGCGCCGGGGCGACCGTCTACAAGGGCCGGCTGGTCGACATCGCCTCGATCAAGCAGGCCGAGGTAATCGTGCGTCAGGCCGAGATGATCGCCGGCTGAGGAATGGGGGGCTTTCCGCCCCCTCTTGGCCTCGCGGCCAATTCACCCCCGAGGATACTTGCGGCAAGATGAAGGGCAGGCCGTTGTCGCTCCTTCAGGCGCGCGCGGAGAGCCGCGGGCGCGCGCGGGAGAAGATCCAAGCGACGATGGCGAGGTTCACGAGGTTCCAGCCGATGCCGTTGACGAAGGCCATCCGGTAGGAACCGGTAAGGTCGTAGATCCAGCCCGACATCCAGCCGCCCAAGGCCATGCCGACGAGGGTCGCCATCATCACGAAGCCGACCCGCGCGCCGGCTTCCTTCGCGGGGAGGTATTCCCGCACGATGACCGCGTAGGAGGGCACGATGCCGCCCTGCGACAGCCCGAAGACGAGGCTGACGACGTATAGCGATGTCAGGCCCGCCGAAGGCAGGTAGAGGACCAGTGCCACAGCCTGCAGCACCGAGCCGATCAGGAGCGTGCGTACGCCGCCGAGCATGTCGGCAAGTAGCCCCGAAACGAGCCGCGAGGCGACGCCGCCGAGGAGCATCAGCGACAGCATCTCGGCCCCGATCGCGGCGCCAAAACCGAGATCGACGCAATAGGCGACGATATGGACCTGCGGCATCGACATCGCCACGCAGCAGCCGACGCCCGCAAGCGCCAGAAGCCATTGCAGCGCCCTCGGCGAGAGCCCGGTGGTCGCGGCGCGATCGGCGGCGATGCGGGTCGTGTGGTCTGCCATGTCCTCGGGCAGGCGGCGCCGGAGCAGGAGCGCGAGCGGGATCACCACGGCGAGCGTCAGCAGCGACAGCACAAGGTAGACTGCGCGCCAGCCCTGCGACTCCAGCAGGCCGGCGAGAGCCACCGGCCAGATCGCCCCAGACAGGTAGTTGCTGCTCGCCACGAACGCGACGGCGATGCCGCGGCGCTTGAGGAACCATTGCGAGACATCGGCGATCAGCGGTCCGAAGCTCGCCGCTGAGCCGAAGCCGATGATAAAATGCACCGCCGAGAGCGCAGCGACCGAGCCGCTCGCCGCGGCCAGCGCGTAGCCCGCCGCGATCAGCAGCGCCGACGCGACCAGCGCGGCGCTCATGCCGAAACGGTCGACCGCGCGGCCGATCTGGTAGTTCCCGAGCGCAAAACCCGCCATCGTCAGCGTATAGGGCAGCGCGGCGGCGGCCCGGTCGGTGCCGAACTCCGCCTGGACCGCCGGCATGACGAGGATCACCGCCCACATGCCGACATTGCCGACCACGCCCGCCAGCAGCGCGATGGCGAGGCGGGTCCAGGAGGCGCTGCTGTCGAGGGCGATCGGGACGGACATGACGCGCGCGACGCTAAGGCCGGACCCAGGGCTTGTCCACGCGGGAACGCATGGAGTTGCATAAGCCGGCGCCTGTCGGCATATAGACCGCTGACCCTTGAGAGAGAGCGCCATGAACTACCTCGAATTCGAAAAGCCCCTGGCCGAGATCGAAGGCAAGGCCGAAGAGCTTCGGGCGCTCGCCCGCAAGAACGAGGGAATGGACGTCTCCAAGGAGGCCGCCGCGCTCGACAAGAAGTCGGCAGACATGCTGAAAGATCTCTACAAGAACCTCGATCCCTGGCGCAAATGCCAGGTCGCGCGCCATCCCGACCGGCCACATTGCAAGGACTACATCGACACGCTCTTCACCGAGTTCACGACCCTCGCCGGCGACCGTAATTTCGCTGACGACCACGCGGTGATGGGTGGTCTCGCCCGCTTCGACGACCAGCCGGTGGTGGTGATCGGGCAGGAGAAGGGCTCCGACACCAAGACCCGGATCGAGCGCAACTTCGGCATGGCCCGGCCCGAGGGCTATCGCAAGGCGATCCGCCTGATGGACCTCGCCGACCGTTTCCGGCTACCGGTGATCACGCTCGTCGACACGCCCGGCGCCTATCCCGGCAAGGGCGCGGAGGAGCGCGGCCAGTCCGAGGCGATCGCGCGTTCGACCCAGAAATGTCTGGAGATCGGCGTGCCGCTGATCTCGGTGGTGATCGGCGAGGGCGGTTCGGGCGGGGCGGTGGCCTTCGCCACGGCGAACCGGGTCGCGATGCTCGAGCATTCGATCTATTCGGTGATCACGCCCGAGGGCTGCGCCTCGATCCTGTGGAAGGACGCCGAGCGGATGCGCGAGGCGGCGAATGCGCTGCGGCTGACCGCCCAGGATCTCCTGAAGCTCGGCGTGATCGACCGGATCATTCCCGAGCCGCTCGGCGGCGCCCAGCGCCAGCGCGACGAGGCGATCCGGAGCGTCGGCACCGCGATCGGCGGGATGCTCAAGGAGCTCAGCGACAAGAAGCCGGCGGAGCTTGTCAAAGACCGGCGCGACAAGTTTCTCAACATGGGCTCGAAGGGGCTTACCGCCTGAGGCGCGGTACGCGCACTCGCCCAAAGGGGCAATAGGTCCGGCCCCGAAACCGTGCTAGAATCCAAGGCTCTGAGCGGAGGAGGAAGCCATGCGCCGTCCGATCCTGTTTGCCTGCCTTGCCGGTGCGCTCTACGCGGCGCTGTTCACCGTGGAGCACATACGGACTCCCGACCCGTTCGATCCGGTGACGCTGGCGGCCGATATCGCCGAGCTGCTCCTGCTGATCGGCGCGGTGGTGTTCACCGCCAACATGCTGGTCGAATCCCGTGACATGCGGCGCGAACGCGCGGCGCTGATGGAGGGGCTGGTGCACGCCCGGCGCGACAGCGAGCACTGGCGCAAGACAGCGCGGGCCCATGTCGAAGGATTGTCGCGCGCCATCTCCACGCAGTTCCGCGCATGGGAACTGACCTCGGCCGAGGCCGATGTCGCGGGGCTCATGCTCAAGGGATTGTCGCACAAGGAGATCGCGGCTCTGCGCGACAGTACCGTCGCCACCGTCCGCCAGCACGCGGCGAGCGTTTACCGCAAGTCGAACCTCACCAACCGCACCCAGCTCATCGCATTCTTCCTCGAAGACCTGCTGATGCCCGACATCGGTGCCGACGGCACCCCCTCGAACGTGTCGGTTCTTCGCCAATCAAGCCGCGACTGACCTGACGGAAGCCGCCCCTCAACCGTGGGGCGAAGGGAATCCGACCTCGGCCATGATCCGGTTCGAGGCGTCCTCGATCTCGGGCTCGATCCGGCCCATGAACTCCTCGACCGACAGGCCCGCCGGGATCCGCGGCAGGAACTCGACCACCGCGAGGCCGGGTTTGCGCAGGAGGCCGTGGCGCGGCCAGAAGACGCCGACATTGGTGGCCGCGGGCACGCAGTCCTGACCGAGCTGCGAATAAAGGACGCCGACCCCGACCTTGTAGGGCTTGACCGCGCCGGCGGCGACGCGGGTGCCCTGGGGATAGATGATGAGCTGGCCGGGCCAGGCGGTGCCGGCCTGCACCGCGGCGACCATCATCTTGATCGCCTTGCCGCGCTTGCCGCGATCGACCGGGATGCAGCCGAGCTTCTTGGCGTACCAGCCGACGATCGGCGCCCAGAGCAGTTCCTTCTTCATGATGAACTTCGGCCGCGGCAGCACCGAGCACATCAGGATGATGTCGAAGAAGCTCTGGTGCTTGGCGCCGATCAGCACCTCGTCCGAGGGCACCTCGCCGCGGATTTCCGACTTGAGCCCGACCAGCACGGCGGCCGAGACGCGGACCCAGCGGCAATAGGCGTGGACCGCGTCGAAGACCGCCTCGCGGCGCAGCATCACGAACGGGGTCCAGAAGAGCGCGTAGAGCGCCATCGCGAGGTACATCTGGACGATGAAGATCACCGACAGAAGGTATTGCAGCGCCAGCCTCATTGCACCTCCCGAAGCATCCGGAACGCCGCGGCGCGCGTCGCCCAGAAGGCCACGATAGCCGCCACGAGCGGAATTGCCAGCGGCCAGAGCCACTGGGCACCCGAGAAGCCGAGCCCGGTCAGGAACCCGCCCGCTTCGGATGCCGCCGGCAGGAGCGCCACTGCCGCCATGCCCGGCAGCGTGCCGGCGAGGGCCCCGAAGAAGGCGCGCAAGGTGAAGCGGCGCACGAAGGCGCGGCCGATGTAGGCGTCGCGCGCCCCGATCAGCCGCAGCACCCGGATCACCTGCCGGTTCGCGGCGAGCGCGGCCTGTGCGGCGAGTGTCACCATTGCCGCCAGCGCCGCGCCGGTCAGGCCGAGCGCCAGGAAGCCCAGCGCCCGGATCCACCCCGCCGCCTCCACCAGCGGCTTCCGCCAGCGCATGTGGTCATCGAGCGTCGCGCCGGGAGCCTCCGCCTTGAGCCGCAGCGACAGTCCCTCGGCGTCGAAACCACTCGCCGTCTCGGTCACCTCGATGAGCTGCGGGATGGGCAGGCTCTCGACCGGCAGGTCGGGGCCGAACCACGGCGCGAGCAGCGCCCGCGTCTCGGCCGGTTCGATGGCGCGCGCGGACGCGATGCCGGGCGTCGCGGCGAGGATGTCGAGCACCTGTTTCGTTTGCGCCTCCAATTGCGCCTGCGGCGCCGAGATCCGCACCGTGGCGGTTTGCGACAGCGCGCCCGACCAGCGCTCCGACAGCCGTCCGGTGGCGAGCGTCAGCGCCAGCGCGAAGACCGCGAGCAGCGCCATCGCCGCGGCGGCAAGCACGGTCAGCCAGGCCGCGGAGCCCGAGGGGGGAACCACCTGGGCGGAACGGGAGTCGCCGGTCAGGAGCGCCGCGACGCGGTTGAGACGATCCATCACAGCTCGGCCCCCGCCAGCAGCAACCGCCGGTCCTTGATCCTCAGGACGCGGGCCGAGACCTGCGCCTTGGCGGCGCGTATCAGGTTGAGATCATGGGTCGCGACGACGATCGTCTTTCCCATCCGGTTCAACTCCACCAGCAGCGCCAGGAGACGCAGCGACATCTCCCAGTCGAGATTGCCGGTCGGCTCATCGGCGAGCAGCACGTCGGGCGACATGATCACCGCTCGGGCGAGCGCCGCACGCTGGCGCTCGCCGCCCGAAAGCGCGGGCGGCAAGCTCTTGAGCCGCCCGGTCAGCCCGACCCAGGCGATGAGCTCGCGCAGTTCGGTCGGGTCGGCGTCGCGGCCCGAAACCGTCAGCGGCAGGGCGACATTGTCCGCAATCGGCAGATGGTCGAGGAACTGGCAGTCCTGATGGACGACGCCGACCCTCTGGCGCAGGCGGGCGATGTCGTCGCGCGACATCGCGTCGAGCTCCTGGCCGAAGAGCGCGATCCGCCCGGCGACCGGCGCCAGCTCGCCGTAGCACAGCTTTAGGAAGGTGGACTTGCCCGCGCCCGAGGGGCCGGTGAGAAAGTGGAACGACCCCGGCGCGAGGCTCAGCGTGACCTCCGACAGGAGCGGTCCGCCGCCATATCCATGTGCCACGTTCTCGAATTCGATCACGGCCTGCCCCTGTTCGCTCATGGCAGTTGCGCCATGACCCGCATCTGATTTTCCGTTCCGCACCACTTAGGCTTGGACGATTTGCGGTTGCTTGCTACAACAGGCTCATAACAATGGCCAGAACGGCGTTTGGCGGGAAGTACGGCGGGTGAAACGGGTAGGATCGACATGCGGCTGACGTGCCCCAGTTGCGGCGCTCAATACGAAGTGGACGAGAGCGCCATCCCTGAATCGGGGCGTGACGTCCAATGCTCGAATTGCGGTCATGCGTGGTTTCAGGTCTCGGCCGCGCGGCTGAGAGCCGAAGCGGCGAGTCAGGCCGCGCCCGCGGCGCCGCGCGCCGAAAGCCCGGCCGCGCAGGAGCCCGTCGCCGAACCGGTCGCGGAGACCGAAGAGAGCCCTGCCCTTGCGGCAGATGATGAACCCTACGATGCCGGAGCCGAGGCGGAAACGCCGTCCTCCGACTATCCGACCGACGACGCGGGGCCGGACACGGCACCCGTTCCCGCGGATTCGGATCGCGAGACGGAGCTTGTCAGGGCAGCATTGGCCGGAACGGCGGCTGGCGAAGCCGATCGCGCTCCGATGGACGACACCCCGGAGCCAACGGCCGAGGAAGCCGAGGAATCGCCGGCGATGCGCATGGCCGCCGATCGGCGGCGCATTCTCGACGACGCGGTCCGCAACGTCCTGCGCGAGGAAGCCGAACGAGAGGAAATTGCGCGGCAGGCCGAGGGATCGGCGGCCGAGCCCCAACCCGCCTCCGCTTCCGCCGCCCCGCCGCGAATCGAGGAAACCGCCGAGCGGATGGCGCGTATGCGCGGCGACGACGACGAATCCGACGACGAGGCGCTCGTCTCGCGTGCGTCGCGGCGCGAGCTCCTGCCGGATATCGAGGCGATCAACTCGACGCTCCGCGCCACATCCGAGCGCGGCGACGAACCGGCCTCGATCGACGCGCCCGAGACGCTGCGGCGGCGCCGCTCCGGCTTCCGGCTCGGGTTCTCCACGGCGCTCCTTGCCGCTCTTCTGCTGCTGTCGCTCTATGTCGCTGCGCCACCCCTGGCGAAAAGCGTGCCGGCGCTGGAGCCGGCACTTACGGGCTATGTCACCAGCGTCGATTCCGCGCGGGTCTGGCTCGACACGCGGATCCGGTCATTGACCGAGTCCCTGAAGGGGAAAACGGAAGGCAGCTGACCCCCGGCCCTAGCTGATCCGGCGATGGCGGATCAGAACCGGTCGAGCAGGCGTTTCAAGTAATCGAGCTCTTCGGTCGGGCGGGTCTGGTCTCCCGAACGGCGGCGGATCTCGTCGAGCAGGTCGCGCGCGCGGCGGTAGACATCGGTGCCCTGCAGCATGTTCTCGTCGGTACCGATCCGTCCCGACTGCCCGGCCATCCGGCCGAGGGGATCGCGCGGCATCTGCTGGTTCGCATCGCCGAACGCCTCGCCCTGATTGCCGGGCTGCCCCGGCTGGTTCTGCGCCAGCGCCTCGCCGAGATTGCGCAGGCCCTCGCGCAGGTTCTCGATCGCCTCGGCCTGGCGGTCGATCGCCTCGGGCAGATCGTCGCGCCGCAGCGCCTCCTCCGCCCCCTCCATCGCGCGCCCGGCCTCTTCGAGGGCGCGGCGCGCCGCCTCGCGCTCGTCCGAGGGTGAGCCGGGCAAGTTTCCCTCCTGCTGGCGCAGGGTGTCGCGCAGGGAGCGCTGGCGCTCGGCAAGACTGCGCTCGCCGCTCAGGCCCTCGCCGGTCCCGTCGGGCGTCTGGCCGTCCTGGCCCTGCTGCGCCTGGCCTTCGCCCGGCTGACCGTTCTGACCCTGCTGGCCTTGCTGACCCTGCTGGTCGCCGAATTGCTGTTGCAGATCGCGGAACGCCTCGTCCGACAGGCCCTGCTGGTCGCGGAGCGTCTGGCGCAGATCCTCCATCGCCTGGCCGCCCGGCCCCTGCTGGCCCTCGCCGTTCTGGCCCTCGGTCACGCGCAGGTTCTCCATCATCCGGCTGAGCTGGTCGAGCAACTCCTGCGCTTCGGCCATCCGGCCTTCCTCCATCAGCCGCTGGATCTCGTCCATCATCTGCTGAAGCTGGTCGCCGGTGATCTGCTGGTTGTTCTGGGCCTGCTGGCTCGGCTCGTCCGCGCCCTGCCTCTCCATGTTTTCGGCCAGCTTGCGGATATAGTCGTTCGTCGCCTGCCGGAGCTCGTCCATCAGGCGCTGGATTTCCTCGGGCGAGGCGCCGCGGCGGATCGCCTCCGAGAGCCGTTCCTGGGCCTGGTGCATCCGTTCGAGCGCGTCCGCCAGCCCGCCGTCCTCGATCAGCTCGGCGATCTCCCAGAGCGCCTCGGCAAGCTCGTCGCGCATGGCCTCGCTGAGCGGCCCCTGGACAAGCGCCGCATCGAGCCGGCGCATCGCGACACGGATCATCAGGTAGGCGCGCTCGTTGCGCAGGAGGCCTTCGGGGCGGTGGGTCAACGCATGCAGGACCTGGCTGACGCGGCGGGCGTTGTCGCGGGTCCACAGGAGGTCGCGGCGGAGCTCGATCATCGCGGCCGCGACCGGGTCGAAGAAGCGGCGGCCCGGCAGCACCAGCGCCTCGGTCTCGCTCGTGCCGGTCTGGTCGCGGCCATCGACGACCTCGAAGGTCATGTTCACCGGCAGGTTGGCCCACGCATGCTTGGAGGCATCCTCGACCAGCGCCTCGGCGAATTCTGCGCGGCTTCCGGTGATCGGCATCGGCAGGTCGTAGATCAGCACCTCGCGCGGCTCGGGATCGGGGCCGAGCCCGTGGCGTCGCTCGACCGCGCCGAGGTCGAGCTCGATCAACGCGCGCCCCGCCGCAACGGCGTAATCGTCGCTCGCCGTGAAGGGCTGCGACATCGTGCCGTCGGCCTCGCGCATGACCTTGCCGGTGATCGCCACCGTGGGCGGGGCATCCGGCAGCACCGTCAGCCGCCATTCACGCCCGCCCGTGCCGGTGATCGCGAGGCGGCCGCTTTGCACCGCCTCGAAGTCGATCGCGCGGACACTCGCGGTATCGACCGGCGCCTCGCCATCTTCCGGCAGCGGCGCGCGGCCCGAGACGGTTTCCTCGACGCCGAGATCACTGACCGCGCCGTAAAGCCGCAGCGTGACGCGGCTGCCTTCCGGCAACTCGATCGTGCCCGCGTCGATGGTGTTGAGATAGAGGCTCGGCCGCCCGGTATAGGCCGGCGGCTCGACCCAGGCTTCCCACGAGGGGCCGCCGGCGGCCATCGCCTCGCCGCCCGGCGCGGCGAGCCCCGGCACCTCGGCGATCCGCCAGAGCGACCCGAAGAGGAGCGCCGCGACGAAGGCGGTGAGCGCGGCGTAACGCAAGGCAAAGGGATCGCGGGCGGCGACGCGCAGGTCCGGCGCGGTCGCGCGGGCAGTGGCGGCGCGGCCGGCCATGCGGGCGATGTGGGCGCGCCAGACGGTGCGCGACCCGTCATCCTCTGTGCCGAGCGCCAGAGCATCGCCAAGCGCCGCGATCGGGCGCCCGGGCAGGGTCAGGTCGAGCCGCGCCAGCGCCTCGGCGCGGGTGGGCCAGCGGAACCTCAGGATGCCGCGCAGCAGCGCCCAGCCGAGCCCGCCGAGCGCGATCACGCCGCCGATCCACAAAGCCTCGACCGGCAGCGTCTCGTGCAGGCCGAACGCAAGGGCGGCGATGAGCGCGAAGAGGATGGTCCAGACCGGCCAGAAGCCGCGGGTGATGCGTTCGGCCACCATTCCGGCCCGCGTCAGGCGCACGGGCCATCTGAGGTGCCTCAGCACCGCGTGCGGAAGGGGCTTGATCCTGGTCACACCGGCCGCCGGTCTCCGTTCCGCCCCGACCGCGCGAACATGCGCGTCAGAGCCACGAAGGGAGAGTATCGCGGTTTATCATCTCGTCATAGGTCGGACGGGCGCGAATTACGGCGAATTGATCCCCGTTCACCAGAACCTCGGGAATGAGCGGGCGCATGTTGTATTCCGAGGCCATCGCCGCACCATAGGCGCCGGCAGACCGGAAGGCGATGAGGTCGCCGGCCTTCAAGGGCGGCAGCGGGCGCTGCTTGGCGAAGGTGTCGCCGGTCTCGCAGACCGGGCCGACGATGTCGTAGGGCTGGGTCTCGGTGCCGGGCGCGGGCTCGATCACCGGAACGATATCGTGATGCGCGCCGTACATCGAGGGCCGCACGAGATCGTTCATCGCCGCGTCGACGATGAGGAAATCGCGCTCCTCGCCGGACTTCACGTAGATCACCTCGCTGACCAGGAGCCCGGCGTTGCCGGAGATGAGCCTCCCCGGCTCGATCTCGATCTCGCAGCCGAGATCGCCAACGGTGCGCTTGATCACCGCGCCGTAGTCGAGAGGCAACGGCGGCGCCGCGTTCGACCTCTCATAGGGAATGCCAAGGCCGCCGCCGAGGTCGAGCCGGCGGATGTCGTGGCCATCGGCACGGAGCAGCTTCGTCAGCTCGGCGACCTTGAGATAGGCCTGCTCGAACGGCTCCAGGTCGACAAGCTGGCTGCCGATATGGACGTCGATGCCGACCACCTCGATCCCCTTAAGCGCCGCCGCCTCGGCATAGACCGCGCGGGCGCGGCTGATCGGGATGCCGAACTTGTTTTCCTTCTTGCCGGTGGCGATCTTCTCGTGCGTCTTCGCGTCGACATCCGGGTTGACCCGGATCGTGATCGGGGCGCAGAGGCCGAGCGAGACCGCGACCTCGTTCAGGGCCAGAAGCTCCGGCTCGCTCTCGACGTTGAACTGGCGGATGCCGCCTTCGAGCGCGGTCCGCATGTCGGCCCGCGTCTTGCCAACGCCGGAAAAGACGATGCGTTCGCCGGGCACGCCGGCGGCCTTCGCCTTGAGATACTCGCCGATCGAGACGACATCCATCCCGGCGCCGAGCCCGGCAAGCGTGCGGATCACCGCAAGGTTGGCGTTCGACTTCATCGCGAAGCAGACGAGATGCGGCAGCGGCGACAGCGCCTCCTCGAAGAGCTTGTAGTGCCTTGTCAGCGTCGCGGTCGAATAGACGTAGAACGGCGTGCCGACCGCGGCCGCGATCTCGGCGATCGCCACGTCCTCGGCATGAAGCGCGCCGTCGCGATAGAGGAAATGGTCCATGTCAGAAGCGCCTTACGCTGCGTCCATCCGTTCGCGCCGATGTAGATCATCGCGGGGGGCAAGGAAAGCCATTCTCCGGCGAAGGCCGGGGTCGGTGGATCGGCATTGCGGTTGCTGGGGGCAGAGCGACGAAAGCCGGGCAGCGCCCGACTGCCCCCGGGCGGGCGCTGCCCGGCGGCGCGCGTCCCGCGCGCCTTGATTCCGGGCGTACGGATCCTTCGACAATGTAGCTTCAATCGCTCACTATATTTTCGGTTGAATTTAATCAAACGATTGATTAAATTCTTTCCGCAGCCACCCGGTGCCCCCATGACCGACACCACCAAAGCTCCCGAAGGCACCGCCGCCGACCTCCTCGCGGCCGCCCTGCACCTTTTCGGCCACAAGGGTTTCGCCGCGACCTCGACGCGCGAGATCGCCGCGCGGGCGGGCACCAACGTCGCCTCGATCGCCTATCACTTCGGCTCCAAGGAGGGCCTCCGGACCGCCTGCGGCGCCGAGGTGGCGCGCCGCATCGGCACCGTCATCACCACCGCAACTTCGGCCACACCGGGCAGCGCCGATCAGGCCGCCCGGCAGATGGAGGCGATCCTGCGCACCATGGTCGGTTTCGTCGCCGGCGCGCGCGAGGCCGAGGACGTCATCGCCTTCATGCTGCGCGAGGTGGCCGAGGAAGGCGCGGTGCTCGACGCCGTCTACGGCGCGATGATCGAGCCGATGCACCGCCGCTTCTGCGCGCTCTGGGCCGCCGCCACGGGGCGCGAGGCCGAAGGCGAGGCCACGCGGCTCATGGTCTTCTCGCTGGTGGGCCAGGTCCTCTATTTCCGCATCGGCCGCCCCGTCGTCACCCGCCGCATGGGCTGGGAGCGGCTCGGCCCGGCCGAAGCCGCGCGGATCGGCGACCTTCTCGCCGCCAACCTTCATTCGCTCATCGCAAGGGAGCGCCTGCCATGACTGCCTTCATCTGCACCGTGCCGCTCCTCTCCGCGCTCTTCACCGTCTGCGCGCCGCCGCCACCCTTCGCCACCGGCTATGTCGAGGGCGAATACGTCCTGATCGCCCCGGTGGCGACCGCGCAGATCGAGGCCTTGAACGTTGCCCGCGGCGACCGGGTCGAGGCCGGCGCGGTCCTGGCGGAGATGGAGCGTCGCGACGCCGAGATCGCGCTGGCCGAGGCGCGGGCGGCGCTGGCGCAGGCGGAAAGCCAGCTCGCCAACCTGCGCGAGGGCCGCCGGCCGGAGGAGATCCGCGTCATCGAGGCCACACTCGCCTCGGCCCGGGCGCAGGAGGAGGAGGCCGATCGCGCGGCCGACCGGCTCCGGAACCTCGCGCAGCGCGGTGCGGCCACCGCGACGCAGGCCGATGACGCAGCGACCGCGGCGACCGTCGCTCGCGCCCGCGTGGCCGAGGCCGAGGCCAATCTCGCCGTCGCCCGACTGCCGGCCCGCCCGCAGGAGATCGCCGCCGCCGAGGCCGCGGTGAAGGGGGCGACGGCGGCACGGGCGCGGGCCGAATGGAACCTCTCGAAACGCCGGCTCATTGCGCCCGCGGCGGGCACGGTCTTCGACGTGATCCGGACGCCGGGCGAGCTTGCCGGCCCCTCGGCGCCGGTCCTCTCCATGCTGCCTGACGGCGCGGTCAAGCTTCGCCTATACGTCCCCGAGGCGCAGATCGCGGCGATCAGCCAGGGCTCCACGCTCGCGGTCAATTGCGACGGTTGCGCGCCCGGCCTCAGCGCCAACGTCACCTTCATCTCCGACGCGCCGGAGTTCACCCCGCCGGTGATCTACTCGCTCGAGAACCGCCAGAAGCTCGTCTACCTGATCGAGGCCACGCCCGAGGACGCGCCCGGCCTGAAGCCGGGCCAGATCGTCGACGTCCGCCTGCCCGGAGCCGAAGGGTGAACGGCGAAGCCGCCATCGAGGTCCGCGGCCTGACCAAGCGTTACGGCGGGCGGGCGGTCGTGGACGACGTCTCGCTCACCGTCCGGAAGGGCGAGATCGCGGGCTTCCTCGGCCCCAACGGCTCGGGCAAGACGACGACGATCCGGCTCATGTGCGGGCTCCTGACGCCCGATGCCGGCGAGGGCCATGTCCTCGGCCACGACATCCGCCGCGCCGGGCGGGCGATCAAGCGCGAGGTCGGCTACATGACCCAGCGGTTCTCCTTCTACGAGGACCTGACGATCGAGGAGAACCTCAACTTCGTCGCCGGTCTCTACGGTCTCAAGCCGGCGCGGAAGCACGTCGCCGACACGCTCGCCGGTCTTGGCCTCACCGCGCGCCGCCACCAACTGGCGGGGGCGCTGTCGGGCGGCTGGAAGCAGCGCCTGGCGCTCGCGGCCTGCATCATGCACGCCCCGAAACTCCTGATGCTCGACGAGCCCACGGCCGGGGTCGACCCGAAGGCGCGGCGCGAGTTCTGGGACGAGATCCACCGGCTCGCCGCCGACGGGCTCACGGTGCTGGTTTCGACCCACTACATGGACGAGGCCGAACGCTGCCACCGGATCAACTACATCTCCGCCGGCCGGCTCGTCGCCAAGGGAACGGTCGCCGAGGTGGTGCGTGATGCCGGCCTGACGACCGTGGTGCTCGAGGGCGAGGCCCTGGCCGAAGCGGCGCGGCGGCTTCGCGGCGCGGATGGCGTCGATCAGGTCGCGCCCTTCGGCGCGACGCTGCACGTCGTCGGCCGCGACGGCGCGTCCTTGCGCGCCTCCGCCGAACGGGTCGCGGCGGAGACCGGCAGCCGGATGAGCGCGGCCGAGACGAGCCTCGAGGACGTCTTCATCCAGCTCATGGGCGATGCGAAGGATACCGGTCGATGAGCCGCTACTTCTCCCTCGGCCGGCTGATCGCGCTCCTTGCCAAGGAGGTGATCCAGATGCGGCGCGACCGGATCACCTTCGCGATGATGCTGGGCATTCCCCTGATCCAGCTCGTGCTCTTCGGCTTCGCAATCAATTCCGACCCGAAGGGACTGCCCGCGGCGCTGGTGGCGCCGACGCAGGACCGCTACACCCGGGCGATGGTCACGGCGCTGGAACTCACCGGCTATTACCGCTTCACCCATCCCGCCGCCTCCGCCGCCGAGGCTGAGGCGCTGATCACACGGGGCGACGTCGCCTTCGTCGTCACCGTTCCCTCGGATTTCGGCCGCCGGGTCGCGCGCGGCGACCATCCGCAGATCCTGATCGAGGCCGACGCCACCGATCCCTCGGTCGCCTCCGGCGCGATCTCCACCCTCGGCACGGTCGCGGCCGAAGCGCTTTTGCGCGAGAGCGGCGGCGAGGCCGCCGCCGCCGAGGCCTCGGCCGCCGGAATCGAGGTCGTCGTGCACGAACGCTACAACCCCGAGGGCATCACCCAGTACAACATCGTGCCAGGTCTCCTCGGCGTGATCCTGCAGATGACGATGGTGATGATGACCTCGATGGCGCTGACGCGCGAGATCGAGCGCGGGACGATGGAGAACCTCCTGTCGATGCCGGCGACGCCCCTGGAGATCATGCTCGGCAAGGTGCTGCCCTATCTCGGGGTGGGCGCGGTGCAGGTCACGGTCGTCCTCGTCGCGGCGAAGCTCATCTTCGACGTACCCTTCGTCGGGGCGCTGCCGCTTCTTCTTTTGGGTGTCTTCGTCTTCGTCGCCGCGCTGGTGATCCTCGGCTACCTCATCTCCACCGCCTCGCGGACGCAGATGCAGGCGATGCAGCTCACGTTCTTCTTCTTCCTGCCGTCACTGCTGCTCTCGGGCTTCATGTTCCCATATCGCGGCATGCCAGAGTGGGCGCAGGTCCTGGGCGAGATCTTCCCGCTCACGCATTTCCTGCGGCTCATCCGCGCGGTGATGCTGAAAGGGGCAGACCATGCCGGCGTCGCGCAACCGATGGCGGCGCTCGTCCTCTTCGTCCTCGGCCTCTCGGCACTGGCGCTGATGCGGTTCCGCCGGACGCTCGACTAGACACCGACCCGGCCGGAGACCAACGCACCGGGATCCAGCGCCTCCCCTCCCCCTCGTGGGGAGGGGATGGGGGTGGGGCGCGCCACCTCCCTCTCCCTCCCCCACGAGAGGTGAGGGTAGCGCCAAACCTCAACTAGCCCGCCCGGATCCGGTCATGGATCGAACCGCGGAGCCACTACCCCCGCGGCGCGGCGGCGCGGCGCAGGCGGTCGTTGATCGCGCGCCCGAGCCCCTTTTCCGGCACCGGCGAGACCGCGATTGTGCCCTTTGCCCGCGCATCCGCCTGGCGCAGGTAGTGAAAGAGGTTCGCCGCCGCCTCGACCAGATCGCCATTCGGCGAAAGGTTCAGATCGGCCGCCGCCGCCTCGGGCCCGAAACCGAGCCAGAACTCTCCCGGCTCCGGCCGCGTCACTTCGAGCCGCACCCGCGCCGAAGGTGCATAATGCGAAGCGAGCTGACCCGGCGCAGAGGGCTTTGCGGCGTCCCCCCCGGTTGCCAGCGGGCGCCCGAGGCAGGCCTCCAGCGCCTCGGCCGGGATGCCGCCCGGGCGCAGGATCACCGGCTCGCCCACCAATCCGAGAATCGTCGATTCGAGCCCGACTTCGCAGGCGCCGCCATCGACCACGGCGGCGATCCGGCCCTGAAGCCCCGCCATCACATGCTCCGCCCGCGTCGGGCTGACCCGGCCCGAGGGGTTGGCCGAGGGCGCCGCGACCGGCCAGCTGAAGGCGCGGAGAAGCTGTTGCGCCACCGGATGCGCCGGCACCCTGATCGCGACCGAGGGCAGGTCTGCAGTGACGAGCGGCGAGAGCCGCGCCGAGGGGCGGAGCGGCACGACCAGCGTCAACGGCCCCGGCCAGAAGGCCGAGGCGACGCGCTCGGCCCGGTCGTCGAAGACCCCGACCGCGCGGGCGGCGTCGAGATCGGGCAGATGTACGATCAACGGATTGAAGCGCGGCCGCCCCTTGGCCTCGAAGATCCGCGCCACCGCGATGTCTGAGCGCGCATCGCCACCGAGCCCGTAGACCGTCTCGGTCGGAAAGGCGACCAGCTCCTCGGCTTTCAGGAAGCGCGCGGCGCGGGCAAGTCCGTCGGGCGTCGGGGCAAGGATCTCTGTCACGGCCTCTCGCGCCTTTCGTGACGCAGCGTTCAGGTTGAAGGGGGCTGACGTTGCGGCAATCATGCGCCCCGAACCAAGGACATACGCGCCGCGGCCGGACTTGCCAAGCCGCGGGATCAGGAGTGCCCCATGCCCTACCGCTCGCCCGTAACCGATATCCGCTTCATCCTCGACCATGTCGTGCTGCTGGCGCCCATCGCCGCCACCGACCGCTTCGGCGAGTCGACGGGCGATCTTGCCGAGGCAATCCTGACCGAGGCGGCGAAGCTTTGCGACACCGCCCTCGCCCCGGTGCAGCGGGCGGGCGATCTGACCCCGGCGCGGCTTGAAAACGGCGTGGTCAGGACCTCTCCGGGCTATGCCGAAGCCTACGCGGCGATCCGCGACGGCGGCTGGGTCTCTGTGTCCGCGCCCGCGGAGCATGGCGGCATGGACCTGCCGCAGACGCTCAACATGGCGATCCATGACATGATGTCGGGGGCCTGCCTCTCGCTGCAGCTCCTGCCCTTGATGACCCAAGGCCAGATCGAGGCGCTCGACCACCATGCGAGCGATGCGCTCAAGGCGCTCTATCTGCCGAAGCTCGTCTCCGGCGAATGGGCCGGCACGATGAACCTGACCGAGGCACAGGCGGGCAGCGATGTCGGCGCGCTCCGGACTAGGGCCGAGCCGAACGGCGACGGCACCTATGCGATCACCGGGCAGAAGATCTTCATCTCCTGGGGCGACAACGACTTCACGGGCAATGTCTGCCACCTCGTCCTCGCCCGCCTGCCCGGCGCGGTCGCGGGCACCAAGGGGATCAGCCTTTTCCTCGTGCCGAAGTTCCTCCCCGACGCCGACGGCCAACCCGGCGCGGCGAACGCCGTCAAGGTCGTCAGCCTCGAACACAAGATGGGGCTTCACGGCTCGCCGACCTGCGTCATGGCCTACGAGGGCGCGACCGGCTGGCTTGTCGGTCAGGAGCACCGGGGCATGGCCGCGATGTTCACGATGATGAACAATGCCCGGCTCGGCGTCGCGATGCAGGGGATCGGCGTCGCCGAGGCCGCCTGTCAGGCGGCGACCGAATATGCGGCCGAACGCCAGCAGTTCGGACCGATCATCGGCCATGCCGACGTGCGCCGGATGCTCGGCGAGATGCGCGCCGACACCTTCGCCGCGCGCTCGATCGCGCTTGCCTGCGCGCAGGCGATCGACATGGGCACCGCGACCGGCGAGGCGGACTGGGCCGCGCGGGCCGCGTTCCTTACCCCGATCGCCAAGGCCTTCGGCACCGCGACCGGGATCCGCGTCGCGGAGACCGCGATGCAGGTACACGGCGGCATGGGCTTCATCGAGGAGACCGGCGTGGCGCAATTCTACCGCGACGTCCGCGTGACCGCGATCTACGAGGGCACGAACGGCATCCAGGCGATGGACCTCGTCGGCCGCAAGCTCGCCGATGGCGGCGAGGCGGCCTTCCGGCTGCTCGAGGAGATCGAGGCCGGCGCCGAGGCCGCCCGCGGCGATCAGCCCGACCTTGCCGGCGCGGTCTGGGCGGCGGCCGAGACCCTTCGGGAGGCGACCGAGTGGATGGTCGGGCGCGAGGGCGCCGACCGCAATGCCGGCGCGACCGCCTATCTCGAGGCCTTCGCCCGCGTGCTCGGCGCGCATTACCACCTGAAGGCGGCAATGGCCGAGGGCGGGACCGGTCCGCGCGCGGCGCTCGCCCGGTTCTACATTGGCCGCCGCCTGCCGCTCTACGCCGCGCATCTCGCCGCGGCGCGCGACGGCGCCGAGGCGGTCCTTGCGCTGACACCAGAGGCGCTGTCCTCGTGACCGCGATTCCCGCCATCGCGACGGACGGTATCCGCTATCCCTTCGACCGCGCGCCCGCGACCGGTGAGGCGGTCGAGGTGGCCGAAGGCGTCCTCTGGCTGCGGCTGCCGCTGCCGATGGCGCTCGATCACGTCAACATCTACGCGCTCGACGACGGCGACGGCTGGACGCTGGTCGATACCGGGCTCGACACCCGCCGCACCCGCGCGGCGATGGAGGCGGCGCTGGCCGGTCCGCTGAAGGGCAAGCCAGTCCGCCGGGTCGTGGTGACGCATTACCACCCCGACCATGTCGGCCTCGCCGGCTGGTTCCAGGCGCGGGGGGCGGAGCTTCTGACCACCCGCACTTCGTGGCTCTTCGCGCGGATGCTGACGCTCGACGAACATCCCGTCCCGGTGGCCGAGACGCTCGATTTCTGGCGCGGGGCCGGGATGGCACCCGATCTCTTCGCGGCGCGCGCCGCCGAGCGGCCGTTCAACTTCTGCGACGTCGTCGCGCCCTTGCCGCTCGGCTATACCCGGATTGCCGAGCGCCAGCGGCTCAGGATGGGAGGGCGCGACTGGACTGTCCGCATCGGCCACGGCCATGCGCCCGACCACGCCACCTTCTGGGAGGTGGGCGGCAATCTCGTCATCGGCGGCGACCAGCTCCTGCCGTCGATCTCGGCCAATCTCGGCGTCTACGCCTCCGAACCAGGCGCCGACCCGGTCGCCGAGTGGATCGCGAGTTGCGAGGCCTTCCGCCCCCATGCCCGCGCGGGCCAGCTCGTCCTGCCCGGCCACAAGCTGCCCTTCACCGGCCTGCCCACACGGCTCATCCAGATGATCGAGAATCATACCGGCGCGCTTGCCCGGCTGCAGGCGCATCTGACGACGCCGCGCACCGCCGCCGAATGCTTCGCGCCGCTCTTCAAGCGCCCCATCGGCGAGGGCGAATACGGGCTCGCTCTGGTTGAAGCGGTCGCGCATCTGAACCATCTTCTCCATGCGGGCCTTGCGGTGCGCGCGAAACGCGAAGACGGAGCCTGGCTGTGGCAGACCACGAACCCACCGACATGATCCATACCTCGGCCGAGGTCCACGAAGCCTCCGCCCTTCCCTGCGCGCGGGTCGTGCACACCGCGCCGGACGCGCCGAAGACCGCGGAGCTGGAACCCCTGCCCCAAAGCGTCGCCGCCCAGCCGATCGAGGAGAAGAGCCCGGCGCAATGGGCCTATGAGCGGCTGATCCTCTACATAAAAAATTTCGAGGCCCAGCTCGACAACGAGCACGAGGTGGCGATGGGCTTCACCGGCGGCGATGCCGGGGTGCTCCGGATCGAGGGGATCGGCTATTTCGACCCCGACATCGTGACCTTCTATGGCCGCGACGACGACGGCGGCCGCAACCAGCTGATCCAGCATGTGAGCCAACTCAACGTGATGCTGCGGGCCCTGCCCAAGGCGCCCGAGGTCGAGGAGCCACGCCGGATCGGCTTCCGCCTCGCCGCCGATCTCGACCGCAATTGACATCGCCTGCGACCGTGCCGCCGCGGTCGCCTCGAAGCGGGCCATGTTGTGCCGGCGGGGCGTGACAGGCCGCGCCAAATCGGCTATTCGAGGCGAAACGCGAACGCAGGAGCGACGATATGGCCGAACACAAGCACGGCAGCATGGATATCCGGACCCAGGAAAAGACCTTCGACGGCTTCGTTCGCTTCGTGACCTGGGGCGCGGCGATCTCGATCCTCGTGCTGATCGTCCTCGCGCTCGCCAACGCGTGATTCCGCCGGAAACCTGATCCGACGATGCGCCGGCTCGCCCTCACCCTCATGCTGCCGCTCGCCCTCGCGGCCTGCGGCGCCGAACCCGTCTGGGCGCCGGACGAGGCCGTAACCCGCGCCCGCTTCATCTCGGGCCAGCCGCCCTCGATCACGCTTTATACGGTCGTGCGCAAGAACGGCGGTTCGGGCGAGCATTCGGGCCTCCTGATCGACGCGAGCCAGCGGGTGATGTTCGATCCGGCGGGCACCTGGCACCATCCCTGGGTGCCCGAGCGCAACGATCTGCACTACGGCATCACCGAGAAGATGCGGAAGTTCTATATCGACTACCATGCGCGCGAGACCTACGACGTGATCGAATACCGCATCCCGGTCAGCCCCGAAGTGGCCGAGATGGCGCTCCGCCGGGCAGAGTCCTACGGCGCGGTCAACAAGGCCTTTTGCGGCAGTTCGGTGAGCGACATCCTCACCGGCCTGCCCGGCTTCGAGACCATCCCGCGGACCTTCTTTCCCAACAAGGTCATGAACGCCTTCGCCGAGCTTCCCGGCGCGACGATGAAGGTCCACCACGACGGCGATCCGGACAACAATTCCGGCGTCCTCCTGGTGCAGGCGAAATCGACGGTGGAAATCCAGAACATCAACAACTGAGCCCCGGCTGGCTCAGTCGAAGATCCCGGTCACCCGGCCGAGCAGCATGAAGGCGCGCGCGGTCCGGGTCTCGGCCAATGCCGTGATCTCGGCGTCGCTCGCGTTCTTCTCGAACTCGGTGACGGTCCGGTCGAACTGGCGCAGGAAGTGATGCGCCGCGTCGCGGAAGATCGTGTCCTGCCGCATCCGCCCCGCGGTGAGGGCGAGGCTCGAGCGGTCGCGCACACCGCCGAGACCGGCGATCACGCGGCCGCGCTCGCCTTGCGCGAAGCGGCGCCAGATCTCCGGCCGCGGCTGGTCGGGCGCGAGGTCGTCCATGTAGATCCCGTCCTGGCTGAGGAGCGTCAGGACGTCCTGTGCGGCACGGATCAGCTTGGCAAGACCGCGATCCTCGAGCGCCCGGCGCAGCGCCCGGAATCCCTCGTTGTCGTTCGGGCCTTCCGGGAAGTTCATCGCCCGGACGAAATCCGCGACCGAGACCGGCGCAGCGAGCGCCTCGGCCGGGGTACCGAGCGCCAGCGCCGGCTGATCGTCGCCCGCGGCGGCGGGCTTCGGGGCGCGCAGCGCCGCCTTGCGATCGACGACCGGCTCGGGCGCGGCACCGTCGCGGCGCGAGGCGAAGGTGGCAACGGCGCTCACCGGCTGGCGCGCCGTCGTCACGATCTCGTCAAGCCGCCGCTCGACCGCGCCTCGCGCGGCCCCGCCGGCCTGGGCCTGGCTCACATAGGCATGCCTCATCGCGTCGATCGCCGCCTGCAGCCGCTGCGTCTCGGAGCGCATCTGGCGCGCGGTCTTGAGCGAGATCGCGGCGATCCAGATCAGCGCGATCGGCAGGAAGATCGCGACCAGCACCATGATCGAGCCAAGCGCACCACCAGAGCCCGCCGTTTCGCCGGCGAACAGGTAGAAGCCGCCCACGAGCGCCAACCAGACCAGGCTGACCGCCCCCGCCACGATGTCGCCGGGCGCGATGCCGCGATCCGATTGG
Source organism: Albidovulum salinarum (assembly GCF_025673475.1). Lineage (NCBI taxonomy): Bacteria > Pseudomonadati > Pseudomonadota > Alphaproteobacteria > Rhodobacterales > Paracoccaceae > Albidovulum > Albidovulum salinarum. Next base: position 45,958 of record NZ_JAOVQO010000008.1, read on the forward strand.
AGTCGCGAGTAGATCCCGAAATCGGCGGGGGCATCGGCCGGGGGCTCGGTCCCCGCCGTGGTTTGCTGCTCTTCCGACATCTGGCGTCCCTCCGCGTCCCGCCCGGGCCCCGATCAGACGTAGCGGATGCTCAGGACTTCGTAGCTCTTCTCGCCGCCAGGCGTGCGCACCTCGACGCTGTCACCAGCGTCCTTGCCGATCAGCGCGCGGGCAAGCGGCGAGCGGATATTGAGAAGGCCGCGCTCGATATCGGCCTCGGCCTCGCCGACGATCTGGTAGGTCCGCTCCTCGTCGCTGTCCTCGTCGACGAGCGTCACCGTGGCGCCGAACTTGATCGCGCCCGAGAGCTTCGCCGGGTCGATGACCTCGGCGCGGCTGAGAATCGCCTCGAGTTCCTTGATCCGGCCCTCGACGAAGCTCTGGCGTTCGCGGGCGGCATGGTATTCGGCGTTTTCCGACAGGTCGCCATGCTCTCGCGCCTCGGCGATCGCCTTGATCACGGCGGGGCGCTCCACCGTCTTCAGGGCCTTCAACTCCTGGTCGAGCGCGGCATGCCCCGCGCGGGTCATCGGTATCTTTTCCATCTTCGCCCGTAATAGAACAATGCCCAACAATGCCAGCGCGCTGCGCAACACTAAGCTGTAAACCCGGTTCGCCGCCGGAAAGTCAATAGCCGGGCGCCGACGCGCCGGTCAGGCAGCGAGAAAACGCGTCGGGCGCGCGGGCAGGATCTGGCCCGAACCCGACGGGGGCGGCGCGAATCCTGCCGCTTTTGGCGCGTTTCCCGGAGCGCAGGCGCACTATTGTCGGCGCCGAACGGCAGGGCGGACGGCGCGCGGATTCTGCGCGGCGTCATTGTTGCGTCATGCCACTCGGTAAGCTAACGATCTTGCGCGACGGATGAGGCACTCAGGCAGGCGCAGGGAAAGGAACAGGAATGGCCCAGATCGAACGGGAATCGATGGAATATGACGTGGTGATCGTGGGTGCCGGCCCGGCAGGGCTTTCGGCCGCGATCCGCCTCAAGCAGCTTGACGCCGACCTCAATGTCGTCGTGCTGGAAAAAGGCTCCGAGGTCGGCGCGCATATCCTGTCGGGTGCGGTTCTCGATCCCGTGGGCCTCGACGCGCTCATTCCCGACTGGAAGGAGAAGGGCGCCCCGATCAAGACCGAGGTCAAGGCGGACAACTTCTACATGCTCGGCGAGGCCGGCAAGATCCGCATCCCGAACTGGCCGATGCCGCCCCTGATGAACAACCACGGCAAGTACATCGTCTCGATGGCCAATGTCTGCCGCTGGATGGCCGAGCAGGCCGAGGGCCTCGGCGTCGAGATCTTCCCGGGCTTCGCGGCCTCCGAACTCGTCTACGGCGAGAACGGCGAGGTGAAGGGCGTCGTCGCGGGCGTGATGGGCTTGAATGCGGACGGCACGCCGGGCCCGAACTTCGAGCCGGGCATGGAACTGCACGGCAAGTACGTCTTCATCTGCGAAGGCGTGCGCGGCTCGCTCGCCAAGGAGATCATCGCCAGGTACGACCTGTCGAAGGGCCACTGCCCGCAGAAGTTCGGCATCGGCATGAAGGAGATCTGGGAGATCGACCCTGCCAAGCACAAGGAGGGCACGGTCACCCACACGATGGGCTGGCCCCTTGGCAAGAACGCCGGCGGCGGGTCGTTCATCTACCACCTCGAGAACAACCAGGTCTATGTCGGCTTCGTGGTGCACCTGAACTACCAGAACCCGCACCTCTATCCCTACATGGAGTTCCAGCGCTTCAAGCACCACCCGATGGTCGCGGAGCTTCTGAAGGGCGGCAAGCGCGTGGCCTACGGTGCCCGCGCGATCTCCGAGGGCGGCTGGCAGTCGATCCCGAAGGTCGTGGCGCCGGGCGCCGCACTTCTGGGCTGCTCGGCCGGCCTCGTGAACGTGCCGCGGATCAAGGGCAACCACAACGCGATGCTCTCGGGCATTGCCGCGGCCGAAGCCGCCCACGCGGCGATCAAGGCCGGACGTTCGGGTGACGAGCTTGCCGCCTACGAGACCGAGCTGCGCACAGGGCCGGTGGCCAAGGATCTGAAAAAGGTGCGCAACGTGAAGCCGATGTGGTCGAAGTGGGGAATGATCCCGTCGCTCGTCCTCGGCGGCTTCGACATGTGGACCAACAACCTCTTCGGGGTCTCGCTCTTCGGCACGCTGAAGCACGGCAAGAGCGACGCGGCCGCGACCGGCGAGGCGTCGAAGTTCCCGGTGATTGACTATCCGAAGCCCGACGGGGTCCTGTCCTTCGACCGGCTCACCAACGTCTCCTTCTCCTTCACCAACCACGAGGAGAGCCAGCCGGCGCATCTGAAGCTCAAGGATCCGTCGGTTCCGATCTCGGTCAACCTGGCGAAATACGCCGAGCCGGCGCAGCGCTATTGCCCGGCCGGCGTCTACGAGGTGGTCGAGAAGGACGGCAAGCCGGAATTCGTGATCAACTTCCAGAACTGCGTCCATTGCAAGACCTGCGACATCAAGGACCCGAGCCAGAACATCAACTGGACGACGCCGCAGGGCGGCGACGGCCCGAACTACCCGAACATGTGATGGCCGCGCCCGGCCGCCGGGACGTCGCCGCCTTCGTCGAGGAACAGCTCGGCAGGCGGCTCGACCCGGTGGCCGAGGCCGACATCCTTGCCGCGACCGGCTGCGACGGCGACGACGCCTTCGCGTTCCTCGAAGCCTTCGCAACCCGTTTCGGCACCGACCTGTCCGGTTATCGCTGGGAGTTCCATCATGCCGACGAGGGGTCGCTGTTCGCTCCCGGCTGGCCGTTCCGTCCTCCCGACCGCAGAGTGGCGCGAATCCCGATCTCTCTCGACCTCCTGACTGAGGCGGCGCAACGGCAGATCTGGCCGCTTTCCTATCCGCCCCATCGCCCTGACCGCAGGCGGTTCGACCGGTTCAACCTTTCAATCGCCGTCGCGCTCGTCATCGCCGTGATTCTCGTCCTCGCCCGCATCGCTGAGTGATTCGCACGCACCTCACGCCAAGGCCGCAAAGCGCCGACTCTCTTGTAACGAGCACGCGAAACGCCGCCACAGCCGAGGGACTGCCCCAAAACCGACATAATCCATGTCCGATTTACGCAAAGCAACCGTTGCTTTGAGCCGCCCGGGCCACTACGTTCGCGCCACGATCGTTCGGAAGGAGACCCACGTGCCGCAAGTGCGCCCCCTGCCCCTCGTTCTCGCCCTTGCCCTCACATTTGGTACCGTCCAGCCTGCTTTCACGGCAGATGGCGTGGCGGGTCCGTACCTTGCCGGACGGATTGCCAGCCGGGTGTCGGACTATGATGTGGCGGCGGAGTACTTCAACCGGGCTCTTATGTCGGACCCGAACGATGCCGGGCTGCTCGAGAACGCGATGATCGCCCAGATCGGACGCGGCGCGATCGACAAGGCGCTGCCGATGGCGCAGCGGCTCGACGACGCCGGTATGTCGAGCCAGATCGGCGATCTGGTGATTCTCGCCGCCCTGGTTCGCAACGGCCAGTTCGAAGCCGCGCTGGACGAGCTCGACGGCGGCCGCACTGGCGGCCCGCTGGTCGACGGCCTGTTCCGCGCCTGGTCGCTCGTCGGCATGGGGCGCATGGCCGACGCGACAGCGGCTTTCGACGCGGTCGCGAGCAACGAAGGCTCGCGCGCGTTCGGCCTCTATCACAAGGCGCTGGCACTCGCGGCGGTGGGCGACTTCGAAGGCGCCGACTACATCTTCTCGGGCGAGGCGGATGGACCGCTGCGCGCCACCCGCCGCGGCGTCATCGCCCATGCACAGATCCTCAGCCAGCTCGAGCGCAACGGCGACGCGGTGGAGCTGATCGACGCGATCTATGCCGAGACCGGCGATCCCTCGTTCTTCGCGCTGCGCGAGGAGTTGGCGGCGGGCAAACCGGTTTCCTTCACGGTGATCCGCAACCCGACCGACGGCCTTGCGGAAGTCTTCTACACAGTGGCGAGCGCCCTCAACACAGAAGCGGCCGACGTCAACACGCTCGCCTTTGCCCGGCTTGCGGAATACCTCGCGCCGGACCAGTCGGAATCGGTGCTGCTCTGCGCCTCGATCCTCGAAGCCCAGGGCCAGTTCGCGCTGGCGAACGAAGCGTTCAACCGCATCTCGCGCAACGATCCCGCCTATGTCGCGGCCGAGCTCGGCCGGGCCGACGCGCTGATCGCGGGCGACAAGGCCGATGCTGCAATCGAGGTGCTGCAGCAGCTCAGCCGCGATCATGCCGACCGCTCCGACATCTGGGCCGCGCTTGGTGACACGCTACGCCGTCAGGAACGCTTTGGCGAAGCGGCAGACGCCTATGACAAGGCTGTGGCGCTCTTCACCGAAGAGGATCCGGCCCAGTGGGTCATCTACTACACCCGCGGCATCGCTTACGAGCGCGAGAAGGAGTGGCCGAAGGCCGAGGCCGATTTCCGCAAGGCGCTGGCGCTCAATCCCGACCACCCCTCGGTGCTGAACTATCTCGGCTATTCCTATCTAGAGATGAACACCAATCTCGACGAGGCCATGGCGATGATTGAACGCGCGCTGGCCGGGCGGCCCGACAGTGGCGCGATCACCGACAGCCTCGGCTGGGCGCTCTACCGGCTCGACCGCTATGACGAGGCGGTCGGCCACATGGAGAACGCGGTCGAACTGATGCCGCTCGACGCGGTGATCAACGACCACCTCGGCGACGTCTACTGGGCCGTCGGACGCAAGCGCGAGGCGGAGTTCCAGTGGAAGCGCGCGCTCTCGCTCGAACCGGCGACGGAAGAGGAAGCCCAGCGGATCCGCCGCAAGCTCGAGGTCGGACTCGACCTCGTGCTGAAGGAGGAAGGCGCCGAACCGCTCAAGTTCACCAAGAATGGCCAATGAGTCCTTCGCCGCGGCGAAGGTCAATCTGACGCTGCATGTCACCGGCCGGCGGGCCGACGGCTATCACCTGCTCGACAGCCTCGTGGTCTTCGCCGGCACCGGCGACCGGATTCGCGTGTCCGAGAGCGAAAGCCTCGGGCTGACGATCACCGGCCCGGAGGGAGCGGGTCTCGACGCCGGGGCCGACAATCTCGTGCTGCGCGCGGCGCGGGCTTTCGAAGTCGAGCGCGGCGCCGCGATCGAGCTCGACAAGCAGCTTCCGGTCGCCTCGGGCATCGGCGGCGGCTCCGCCGATGCGGCGGCGACGCTGAGCGCGCTCGCAAGGCTCTGGAACCTGCCGCTGCCGGCACCCGACGCGGTGCTCGCGCTCGGCGCCGACGTGCCGGTCTGCCTTGCCGGCAGACCGGCGCGGATGCGCGGCATCGGCGAGCGGCTGGACCCGGTCGGGGGACTGCCCGAGGGGCTGGCGCTGGTGCTCGTCAATCCCCGCGTCGCCGTGCCGACGCCCGCCGTCTTCGCCGCGCTTGAGCGTCGGGACAATCCGCCAATTACCGAGATCCCCAAGGGCTGCGATGCGACCGACTTCGCGCTCTGGCTCGCGGTGCAGCGCAACGATCTCGAAGCGCCCGCGATCGCCATTGCCCCGGTGATCGCGGAGGTTCTTGCCGCGCTTCGCGCCTGCGGCGGTCTTTTGTCGCGGATGTCGGGATCCGGCGCTACCTGCTTCGGCCTATTCGCCGACCTTGCCGCCGCCACGCGTGCCGCGCGCCGGATCAGTATCGAGAAACCCGGCTGGTGGACCAGGGCCGCGCCGGTGCTGTCCGCGCCGGCGGCCTGAGCCCTCAGCCGGCAGTCTCGGCGCAGTGCCGCCGGAACGCTTTCTTCAGGAGATCGAGCTCGGCCCTGAGCAGGTCGAGTTCGGCGCGGATGTCGTCCTCGATCGCGACACCCGCGATGATCGTGAACTGGCCGAGCCGCTCACCGCTCGCGGCATCCTGAACGAGGAAGGTCTGCACCCCGTCCGACAACGCCGCCACCGGGATCGGCACCGACACCATCCAGGTGCCGGCCCGTGCCGCCGCCGCGACGGTGACGCCGTCGAGCTGGCGCTCCCGGTGCCAGATCTCGATCCGCGGCGGGGTCGGACCCGAACCGCCCAGTTCCGCCTCCCAGCGCCCCGCGCTGATCCGTCCACTGCCCAGAACGGCCGTCGTCATCGTCCCACCCTCACATCTCCGCCCGCGCCCGCCGGCTCAGCGTCACATCGCGGAGCACGAACTGGTTCATCTCCGGTTTCTCGAAGATCAGGTCGACCCAGGCCCGCTCCAGCCGCTTCTCGTTCATCTTCGTGTGGGCGAGGTCGAATTCCGCCACCAATGCACCGTCTGCGGGCGCCACTCTGTGCACGACCTGCTCGGTGTTCGGCCCGTGCTTCAGGTTCAGCCGCACGAAAATCTTCCGGGGGGTTTCCACTTCAAGAGCGGCATCCAACCGGACGATGTGGTGCAGTGTCAGCCCGTCGACCGCCGCCGGCGGCAGCTCGATCACCAGCGACAGGAACGATCCCTCGAACCGTAGCACGTCCAGCTTCAACCCGTAGGGCGGAAGGTCCTCTGCACCCGCGTTCCGGATCTGGCGCAGCGTCACCTCGCGTGCGGGGCAATCGTGAAACAGCGTCGCCTCCGATCCGATTGCGCTGCGCGGTTCGGCCGGGGCGATGCCGCCCGGTGTTACTGGAGCGCGCCAGATCTCCGGCCGCCAAGCCCAGTCGCTCATTGGCGGACGGCGGATCGCCCGCGCGCCGCTCTCCGCCTGCGCCAGCCGCCCGTCGGCAACCCGCAGCAGCCGGTCGAGTTCGCTCCGAAGCTGGCGGGCCGGGCCGTGCAGGCGCCGCAGCACCGAGACATCCGCCGTCTCCGCACGCGACGCGATGCGCTGCCAGCGTTGCAGCGTACGCCTGAAGAGCACCTGCTCCAACAACCTGTCGTAGATCCGGGTCATCGCCTGCGTGGCCATCGTAACCTTGTCGCGTGAGCGAAACTGCACTTCTTATCGTTGTGTTTACGACACGGGGCAACCCTGGTTGCCCCGCGCTGGGTCAGGATGCCGGTTCGGTGGCGGTGGCCGCCGGTACCGGATTGACCGCCTTCATCTGCGCGACGAACCCCTCAAGGGCCCGGCGCTTCTCCGCCGCCGTGAGCGGCCGGTCCTGAAGGCCAAGCGCCGACAGCGTCACGATTCGCCCCTTGAGCGCGAGAATTGCGCGCCAGTATTCCGGCTCCACCGCCCGGCCATCCGACGCCGAGGCATCGCTGAGCCGCAGGTAGAGCACGTCGCCTGCCGCCGCCACTTCTTCCACCGTCACCGTCTCGGCCTTGCCCGAGCGGCTCAGGGCGGCGCGGCCGGGGGCGGAGCGGAAGAAGGCGGCAAGCCCCTCGAAGCTTTCCGCCATCGGCGCCGAGAGCGGCGCGCCGGGCAGGACCGAGGCGGTCAGCACCGCCGGCCGCACCGGCTGTGCCGCCGTCCGCGAGCCGGAGATCGCGGCGCAGGAGCCCAGAAGCACGAAGGCGCCCTCCGCCCCGTCACGGCTGACGCTCCTGTCGATGCAATAGCCGGACGGGCCGGTCACCGTCACCTCGCCACCTGCGACGATGATCGCCCGGCTCGCGCCGCCGAAGCCGCTCGCCGCGCAGGCCGCGAGCCCGAGGCCGGCGGCCAGCGCGACGGCGGCCCTGGTCTTACTGGTCCATGTAGACATGACGCTCGGCCCTTGCACCGGGATGCGTCACCGCGCCCTTGCGGGCGCCACCAACGAGCTGCGCGTATTTCCAGAGCGCCCCGGAAGCGTATTGGGTCGGGCGCGGCCCCTTCCATTCGGCCTTGCGGCTCGCCAGCTCGTCGTCGGAGAGCGCAACCGACAATTCGCCGGTGATCGCGTTCAGCGTGATCATGTCGCCGTCCTTGAGAAGCGCGATCGGCCCGCCATGCGCCGCCTCGGGGCCGACGTGGCCAACGCAGAAGCCGCGCGTCGCGCCCGAGAAGCGGCCGTCGGTGATCAGCGCCACCTTCTTGCCCATGCCTTGGCCGGACAGCGCCGCCGTGGTCGCCAGCATCTCGCGCATCCCCGGACCGCCTGCCGGTCCCTCGTTGCGGATGACGATGACCTCGCCCTCCTTGTAGGCGCGCGCCTTCACCGCCTCGAACGCATCCTCCTCGCATTCGAAGACCCGCGCCGGGCCGGTGAAGACCTGCTCTTCCGGCTTCATGCCCGCGACCTTCACGATGGCGCCGTCCGGCGCGAGGTTGCCCTTCAGGCCGACGACGCCTCCGGTCTTGGTGATCGGGCTCGCCGAGGGATAGATCACGCGCCCATCGGCCTCGCGGGTGATGAGGTCAAGCTCCTCACCCATCGAGCGGCCCGACGCCGTGATACAATCCTCGTGGATCATGCCAGCCTTGCGCAGTTCCTTCATCACCACCGGCACGCCGCCCACCTCGTAGAGGTCCTTGGCGACGAACTGGCCGCCGGGCTTGAGGTCGACGAAATAGGGCGTGTCATGGAAGATGTCGCAGACGTCGAAGAGGTCGAAGTCGATCCCCGCCTCGTGCGCGATCGCCGGCAGGTGCAGCCCCGCATTGGTGGAGCCGCCGGTGCAGGCCACGACCCGCGCCGCGTTCTCCAGCGCCTTGCGCGTCACCACGTCGCGGGCACGGATGTTCTTCTCGATCAGGTTCATCACCGCCTCGCCCGAGGCCATGCCGTATTCGTCGCGGCTCTCGTAGGGCGCGGGCGCGCCCGAGGAGTTGAGGAGCGCAAGTCCGATCGCCTCGGACACGCAAGCCATCGTGTTCGCCGTGAACTGGCCGCCGCAGGCGCCCGCCGAGGGGCAGGCCACCCGCTCCAGCACCGCGAGCTCGGCATCCGAGTAGTTGCCGGCCTGATGCTTGCCGACCGCCTCGAACACGTCCTGAACGGTCACGTCCTGGCCATTCAGCCGGCCCGGCAGGATCGAGCCGCCATAGATGAAGACCGACGGCACGTTGAGCCGCACCATCGCCATCATCATCCCCGGCAAGCTCTTGTCGCATCCGGCAAGGCCCACGAGCGCGTCATAGCAGTGGCCGCGCATCGTCAGTTCGACCGAATCCGTGATCGCCTCGCGCGAGGCGAGCGAGGAGCGCATGCCCTCATGCCCCATCGCGATGCCGTCGGTGACGGTGATCGTGGTAAACTCGCGCGGGGTGCCGCCGCCGACCTTCACGCCCTGCTTCACCGCCTGAGCCTGCCGGTTCAGCGCGATGTTGCACGGTGCCGCCTCGTTCCAGCAGGTGGCCACGCCCACCCAGGGCTGGTGGATCTCCTGCTCGGAAATGCCCATCGCGTAGAAGTAGGACCGGTGCGGCGCCCGCGCGGGGCCCTCGGTCACATGGCGGCTGGGCAGTGCGGACTTGTCGAAACGGCGGTTCTTCATGGGCTGGCCTCCCGTCAAATGTCGGCCCTGCAATAGGCGAGCGCGGCGCGGGACACAAGAAGTGCCGCGCGCGAGAAGGCGCCGATTCCGCCGATTGTGGGCGCCCCCGAGAGCGGCTAGCCTCGCGGGAGCCATGATCCGCGCCTACGCTTCCCACGAGGACTATGTCGCGCCCGCCCGCCGCCGCCCGGCGCTCTGGCGGCTCTTGCCCGCATCGGCGCTGATCGTGGCTGCCTACCTCCTGCCAATCCTCGGCCTCAGCACCTGGCTCAGCGTCCAGTACGGACAGCCCGTCGCCGACGCGATGATCCGCCGGATGCTGGCCGGAGAGACGCCGGGCGGGATGCTCCTGCTCCTATGGTCCTTCCTCGGGCTCGCGCTCGGTCCGATGGCGGCGGTCCGGATCTTCCACCGCCGCAGCGCCGGCACGCTGATCGGCCCCTCGCCGCGAAGCGCGCTGCGCGACTTCGCCCGCGTCCTCCTGCCGATCCTCGCGCTCGAGATCCTGCTGCTGCCCCTGGCACTCCTCGGGCTTGAGGTCCGCCCCGGCCTCGGCTTTCTCGCGTTCCTCGGCTACCTGCCACTGGCGCTTCCCGGCATCCTGATCCAGACCGGAGCGGAGGAGCTGGTGTTCCGTGGCTACCTCCAGCAGCAGCTCGCCGCGCGCTTCCGCTCGCCGTTGATCTGGATCGGCATCCCCTCGGTGCTCTTCGCCTGGGGCCACTACCTGCCGGAGGATTTCGGCCCGAACGCCTGGCTGGTCGCACTCTGGGCCGCGGTCTTCGGCCTTCTCGCCGCCGACCTCACCGCACGCACCGGCACGCTCGGCGCGGCGCTCGGCTTCCACGCCGCCAACAACATCTCTGCGCTTCTCATCGTCGGACTCGCCGGCAATCTCGACGGGCTCGCGCTCTGGACGGTGATCTTCGACCCCGCCGACCCCGACGCTGCGCGCCCCGCACTCCTGCTCGATTTCGCCTCGATGGTGATCGCCTGGCTGGTCGCCCGGATCAGCCTGCGGGTCTGATTGCAATTCCCGCGCGCCCGGACTATCTGGAGGGCTTGACCGGCCCCCGCCGACCCGAGCTCAAGGCAGATGCGATGAACTGGATCACCAACTACGTCCGGCCGACGATCAATTCGCTGTTCTCGCGGCGCGAAGTGCCCGACAACCTGTGGACCAAGTGCCCCGAATGCGGGACCATGCTGTTCCACCGCGAGCTGACCGAGAACCTCAACGTCTGCACCAATTGCGACCACCACCTCGCGATCAGCCCGCGCGACCGCTTCGCCACGCTGTTCGACGGCGGCATCTTCAGCGAGGTGAAGGTGCCCGAGCCGATCGCCGACCCGCTGCATTTCCGCGACCAGAAGAAATACCCCGACCGCCTCAAGTCCGCCCAGAAGGCGACCGGCGAGAAGGAGGCGATGCTGGTTGCCGAGGGCGAGATCGGCCGCACGCCGATCGTCGCCGCGGCCCAGGACTTCGCCTTCATGGGCGGCTCGATGTCGATGTATGTCGGCAACGCGATCATCGCCGGCGCCGAACGCGCGGTGAAGCTGAAGCGCCCCTTCGTGCTCTTCTCGGCCGCCGGCGGCGCGCGCATGCAGGAAGGCATCCTCGGCCTCATGCAGATGCCGCGCACCACGATCGCGGTCGAGATGCTGAAGGACGCGGGCCTTCCCTACATCGTCGTCCTGACCCACCCGACCACCGGCGGCGTCACCGCCTCCTACGCGATGCTCGGTGACGTCCAGATCGCCGAGCCGAACGCGCTGATCGGCTTCGCGGGCGCCCGCGTCATCGAACAGACGATCCGCGAGAAGCTGCCCGAGGGCTTCCAGCGCTCCGAGTACCTGCTTGACCACGGCATGCTCGACCGGGTGACCCATCGCAAGAAGCTGAAGGACGAACTCACCGGGATCCTCCGGATGCTCACCCGCCAGCCCCCGGCGGTGAAGGGCGACCTGCCGAAGCCCGAGGCGAAGCCGGCCCCGAGCAGCATCGCCGCGAAGTAACCTTCATCTTGCCGAAAACATCCTCGGGGGGTCCGGGGGGCAGACAGCCCCCCGCGCCGACGCCCGACCCCAGCGCCAGCGAGGCCATGATGTCCCAAGGTTCCGACCTGATTCTCGCGCGCATGTTCGCGCTGCATCCCAAGATCATCGACCTGACGCTCGACCGGGTCTGGCGCCTCCTCGAAGCCCTCGACCATCCCGAACGCAAGCTGCCGCCGGTGATCCACATCGCCGGCACCAACGGCAAGGGCTCGACCCAAGCGATGATCCGCGCCGGGCTCGAGGCGATGGGCGACACCGTCCACGCCTATACCTCGCCGCATCTCGCCCGCTTCCACGAACGCATCCGCCTCGCCGGGGACCTCATTTCCGAAGATCACCTGACCGAGATCCTCGAAGAATGCGAGGCGGCCAACGGCGGCATCCCGATCACCTATTTCGAGATCACGACCTGTGCGGCCCTCCTCGCCTTCGCGCGCACCCGGGCCGACTGGACGCTGCTCGAGGTCGGCCTCGGTGGCCGCCTCGACGCGACCAACGTCGTCGACCAGCCGCGGCTCTCGATCATCACCCCGGTGTCGATCGACCACCAGCAATACCTCGGCGAGACGCTCCCCGAGATCGCCGGCGAGAAGGCCGGCGTGATCAAGCGCGGCGTGCCGTGCGTCGTCGGCCCGCAGGAGCCCGAGGGCCTCGCGGTGATCGAGGCGAAGGCCGCCCGCCTCGGCGCGCCGCTCCTCGCCCACGGCCAGCACTGGAACGTCTGGGAGGAACGCGGCCGGCTGATCTTCCAGGATGAGAACGGCCTTCTCGACCTGCCGCTGCCGAACCTTCCCGGCCCGCACCAGATCGACAACGCCGGCGCGGCGCTCGCAGCCCTGCGCCATCTCGGCGCGACCGAGGCCGCCTGCGAGGCCGCCGTGACGAAAGCCTACTGGCCCGCCCGGATGCAGCGCCTCGGCCACGGCCCGCTCGTCGATGCGGCGGGGGCTTGCGAGCTCTGGCTCGACGGCGGCCACAACCCGGCGGGCGGCATCGCCGTCGCCGCCACCCTCACGCGGCTGCCGGCGAAGCCCACCCACATGATCCTCGGCATGCTCAACACCAAGGACATCGCGGGCTACCTGCGCCCGATCGCCGCCGCCGCGAAGACGCTCACCGCCGTCTCGATCCCCGGCGAGGCCAACACGCTGACAGCGGAACAGACGCAGGAGGCCGCCGCCAAGGCCGGGATCGAGGCCGGCACCGCCGAGACCGTGCTGGCCGCCGTGCAGGCGATTGCGGCGAAAGACCCCGGTGCCCGGATCCTGATCTGCGGCTCGCTCTACCTCGCCGGCGGCGTGCTGAGGGAAAACGGCTGAGGCGGCCGAACGGCCCGGTCAAGCGAGCGGTCAGTCAAAGCCCCGTCATCACTGACGGGGCATCGGAGGCTTGACAGATCGCGCCACTCGCGCCCTGATAAAAAGAACGTCAGTCTATTCTCCCATGCCGCGTGCCGACCGCAGAAGATCGGTGTTCGGCTCGCAGGTTCTCAAACGATCGGTTTCCGAGATTGCGTTTCCTGATCAGCCTCCTTTGCGCGGCTCTCGTGTCCCTCGCCGCCGCGCGCGCGGACACCATCAGGAATCGAACCGACGGCCTGGTGACGCTCGGGACGCGCACGTTCGATTTGCGCAAGAGGACGCCGATCCAGGATCTTCAGGTCGAGAATGAATTCGTTTCCCTGACCAGCGTAAAGTGGATCGACGATCTTACGCGAGCCGATCCGTATCTTTATTCAACAGTCATTCACATCACGGATCTAACGCGCCTTCATCGCCTCGGTGAGCTGGGTTGGGCTCCGGATGAAAAATCACGCTTTCATGGTGATCCGACGCTGCCGCCGCTTTTTGATCTCGAAAATTACGAGGTCGGCTGGCAAGGCCAGCATGCGGCGCCCGTGCGCGGCGACATTCTCATCTATCCCAGACATGATCCGAAACGTTTTTATGCGATTTGTGCTTTTGATCGCGCCAATCCGAAACCGACCTTCTGCTCGGCGAACTTTCGTTACCAGCCCGATCGACAGCTTCACATTATGACGCGCATCTACCAGGTGACAGCGCCGCTGAACGACTTCGCCGAGATCGCGGCGCGGGTCGAGGCGCTGGTGAGATGTCTCGACGTCACCGAGGCGCTTCGCGCGGGCGAGAAGATCCCGAGGATCCCCAACCTCGTGCCCGCCGATCTCGCGGCGGGCGGTCGGTGTCGAGCGATGCCGTCGAGCTGAACCTCCGGGCCGGTATCGCAAGCCGCACCGATAGCGCAGCCCCGCGGCACGTCAGCTGAGGACGCCGTCCACCGGGCGCAAAGGTTCCGGCGGCTCGCGGCCGAGCGCCTCGGCGGCGGCGATCTCAATCACCCGGCACATCGCGTCGAGGGGCAGGCCGTTCGCGGCGTCGCGGAACGGGTGTTCGAGTTCGTCGCTGACCGCGTTGAGGCCAAAGAAGACATAGGCGACGGCCGCCGCCACGGCGGGCGCGAAACCGCCCGCGTTCTCGATCAGGGCGAAGGGCAGGATCAGGCAGTAGAGGTAGCTGGTGCGAAGGACGAGCAGCGAATAGACGAAGGGGATCGGCGCCGAGGCGAGCCGTTCGCAGCCCGCCTGCGCGAGCGCGATCCCCGAGAGCCGCTCGGCGAGCGCGCGCTGGCCCATGTCGGAGAGCCGCCCGGCCTCGGCCTCGGCGCCCAGGACGGCCGCGATGGCGCGCAGCGCCGCGTCGGGCGGGTTGCGGCGGCTGGCATGGTCGGGGGCGGCCGGATCCCACGCGGCGGCGGCGGCGATGGCGTCGGTGCCGCGCAGCCAGCCGCGATGGAGATGGGCGAATCCGGCGAGGCCCTCCATGACCGCCGCGCGCGCGGGTCCCTCCCCAAGAAAGATCAGCGTCTCGCGGCCGAGGCTCCGGGCGTCGGCGATGAGCTGGCCCCAGAGCTTGCGCGCCTCCCACCAGCGGTCATAGGCGGCGTTGTTGCGAAAGCCGAGGAAGAGCGACAGCGCCACCCCGAACACGCCCATCGCCGGGATCGAGACATGCGGCAGCGCGACGAGGTGGCGGTCGACGATCAGGACGGCGAGGGCGAAGAGCGCGAAGGCTAGGATACGGCCGGCGATCTTCGGCACGATCGAGCCCTGCATGACGAGGAGCAGCTGGACGAGGCTCGGCGTGTCGCGGACGATCATCAAGGCCCTCCGGGGCGCGGCGGTTGCGGACGGCCCTTGGTGCCGCGGCGCGAGCGGAGCCGCGCGCACGAAGGCGACATCGCGATGACGGCGACCGGCGTTCCGGGGGCGGCCGTCCGGTCCGGCATCGAGCCCGCCCGGACGGCGCTGCCGCGGGACATGCCGGGCCGGCTACTCCGCCGCCCGGCCGAGGCCCCAGTCGCGGCCCTGCATCTCGCGCAGCCGGCTCGCGGTGCGCTCGAACTCGAAGGCGCCCTCGCCCTCCACATAGAGCCGTTCCGGCGTGTCGGCGGCCGAGGCGACGAGCCGCACCTTCGCCTCGTAGAGCGCGTCGATCAGCGTCACGAAGCGCTTGGCCTCATTGTAGTTCTCGGCCGAAAGGTGGGGGATGTCGTCGAGGATCAGCACCCTGACCGCATTGGCGAGCGCGAGGAAGTCGGCGGGACCGAGCGGGCGGCCGCAGAGCTCCCAGAACGAGGCGCGCGCCACCCCGGCATGGTAGTCCTTCAGGACAAGGTCGCGGCCCTTGATCCGGAGCCGGAGTTCGGCATCGCCGCCGCCGCCGGTGAGCTCGGTCCAGATCCGCGCGATCGCCGCGGCGGCCTCGGGCCCGGCGGGCGTGAAGTAGACCTGCGCCCCTTCGAGGCGGTGCTGGCGGTAATCGGTCTCGCTCTCGATCTCGCGCACCTCCATCCGGGTCTTGAGGAGCGCGATGAAGGGCAGGAAGAGCGGCCGGTTCAGCCCATCCTTGTAAAGGTCGTCCGGCACCCGGTTCGAGGTCGTCACCACGGTCACGCCGCGGTCGAAAAGCATCTGGAAGAGCCGGCCGACGATCATCGCGTCGGCGATGTCGGTGATCTGCATCTCGTCGAAGGAGAGAAGCCGCAGGTTCTCGGCAATCTCCTCGGCGACGGGCAGGATCGCGTCGTCGACCCCGGTCTTGCGGACCTCGTGGAGGCGCGACTGCACCTCCTGCATGAAGGCGTGGAAATGCACCCGCCGTTTCGCCGTGATCGCGACGTTCTCGTGGAAGAGGTCCATCAGCATCGACTTGCCGCGCCCGACCCCGCCCCAGAGATAGAGGCCCTTCACCCCCTCGGCAGGTTTCGCGAAGAGCCCGGCGAGGAGCCCCTTCTTGCGCCCGGTCGTCGATTCCAGCGCCGCACGGATGCGCTGCAGCTCGGGCAGGAGCGCGCGTTGGGCGGCATCCTGGCGCAAGGCGCCCGAATGGGTCATCCGGTCGTAGATCTCGGTCAGAGTCTCGCTCATGGGGATTCGATAGCCTGCAAGCCGCGCCCTGAAAAGCCCGCTTGGCTGGTTCGGACGGCGCGGGCCTCGTCACGCGGCGGAATTGTCGCGATCACAATTCTCGATTTGACCGGGCGGGCAGGCTCGGTCAGGGTCGCCCGGCACGAGGAGACGCCATGCAGAGCCGAGCCCCCCTCATCACGCCGGTGCTGGTCGCCGGCCTCCTGATCCTTCTGGTCTCGAACGCGATCCGGTCGAGCTTCGGGGTGTTCCAGATCCCCGTTGCCACCGAGTTCGGCTGGCCTCGATCCGAGTTCAGCTTCGCCATCGCGGTCCAGAACCTCGCCTGGGGAATCGGCGCGCCGCTATTCGGCGCGATCGCCGAGCGGTTCGGCGACCGCAAGGCGGTGATCCTCGGCGCGCTCTGCTACGCGGCAGGGCTGGTCCTCTCGGCGCGGGCGGTGAGCCCGGAGGCGCATCAGATGCTCGAGATCCTCGTCGGCTTCGGCATCGCCGGGACCGGTTTCGGCGTCGTCCTCGCGGTGGTCGGCCGCGCCGCCTCGGACGAGAACCGCTCGCTCGCGCTCGGGCTTGCCACGGCGGCGGGATCGCTCGGCCAGGTGCTCTCGGCGCCGGTGGCCGAGATCCTGCTTTCGCACTTTCCCTGGCAGACGGTGTTCCTGATCTTCGCGGCAGCGATCCTCTCGGTGATCGCGGTGCTGCCGCTGATGCGGGCGCCGGAGCCGTCGGTGACATCGGGGGCCGACGTTTCCATGGCCGCGGCCCTGCGCCAGGCGTTCCGCGATCCGAGCTTCACGCTGATCTTCCTCGGCTTCTTTTCCTGCGGCTACCAGCTCGGGTTCATGGTCGCGCATTTCCCGGCGATGGTGACCGAGATGTGCGGGCCGATCTCGCCGGCGAGCCCGCTCGCGGCGATCGGGATCACCTCGACCTCGGCGCTCGGGGCGGCGGCGATCGCACTGATCGGGCTCGCCAATATCGCGGGCACGCTGACCGCGGGCTGGCTCGGGCGGATCTACCCGAAGAAATACGTCCTCGCCGGGGTCTATACCGGGCGGACGCTCTTCGCGGCGCTCTTCATCCTGTTCCCGATCACGCCGCTGACTGTGGTGCTGTTCTCGCTCGGCATGGGGTCGCTCTGGCTTGCCACGGTACCGCTGACCTCGGGGCTTGTCGGCCATATCTACGGGCTGCGCTACATGGGCACGCTTTACGGTATCGTGTTCCTGTCGCACCAGATCGGGTCCTTCATGGGCGTCTGGCTCGGCGGCAGGTTCTACGACACCTACGGCGACTACACGCTGGTCTGGTGGGTCGGGGTGGCGGTTGGCGCGTTCTCGGCGATCGTGCATCTGCCGGTGCGGGAGCGGCGCATGGCGGCCCTGCCGGCGTGAGGGCGGCGAGGCCGGGGGCGCTGCCCCCGGACCCCCGGAGTATTTCCGGACAGAAAGTGGGGGGTCAGCTCTGCGCCGCGTCGAGAATGTAGCGCGCCGTCATCAGGTCGAGATGGGCGCCGCCGCCGTTCTTCGAGAGCGTGATCTCGTCGTCGGATCTTCGGGTGAAGGCGCCTGAGGCGAGGTCGTAGAAATCGGCGATCACGTCGGCCTCGGTGATCGCGCCCTCGGCGATCGGCACCATCAGCTCGCCGATATGGTGGATCGTCGTGGCGCGGGCATCGACGAAGACGCGGGCACGGGTGAGGGTCTCGCTGTCGGCCTCGCGCATGTCGGGTCGGTAGGCGCCGATCAGGTCGAGATGGGTGCCGGGCTTCAGCCAGGCGCCGCGGATCATCGGTTCGGTCGCCATTGTCGCGGTGGCGATCACGTCGGCCCTGCGCACCGCCGCCTCGAGGTCGGGCTCAGGGGTGGCGCCGGTCGTCTCGGCGAAGGCGCGGGCGCTTTTCTCCGACCGGGTCCAGACGTGGAAACGCGCCTTCGGGAAGGCGGCGGAATAGGCCTCGACCATCGAGGCGGCGACGGTGCCTGCGCCGACGATCAGGAAGGTCTCGGCATCCGGCCGCGCCAGCCGACGCGCGGCGAGGAGGCTGTCGGCGGCGGTCTTCCACTTGGTCACGAGGCCGAAGTCGATATAGGCCTCCGGCAGCCCGTCGCGGTCGGCGAAGAGCGCCACGATGCCGTTGAGATTGGGCAGGCCGAACCGGTGGTTCTCTGGGTAGATCGTCGCAGCCTTGACCGCGAGCCCCATACCGTCGATCCAGGCCGAGCGGGTGAGGAGCGTATCGGCGCCGCGCCGCAAAACCGTGTCGCCGACCTCGGCCCTCGGCAGTAGGTGACCGGCCTCCAGCGCCTCGGTCAGCCTGATCCAGTCGAGCTTCGCCTCGACCTCCGGTCCGATGATCGCGATCGTCATGACGCCTCCTTCTCGTTCAGCAATCCCAGCGCGACGAGCCGGGCGGCAAAGCCCGCCGGCCCGTCGAAATGATGAACCTGCCAGCCGCGCCTCTGCGCCGCCTCGATGTTCTCGGCCCGGTCGTCGGCGAAGAGGAGCCGGTCGGGGGCGATGCCGCAGTCCTCCTCGACGATCGCGTAGATCCGCGGATCGGGCTTGGTGACCTTGAGCCGGCCGGAGACATAAAGCCGGTCGAACTCGGCCAGGAACGGGTAGTGCGGTGCAGCATGGGCGAAGGTGTCGTCGCCGAAATTCGTAAGCGCGAAGACAGGCACGCCGCGCGCCTTCAGCGCCCGAAGGAGCCGCACCGACTGCGGGATCGCCGGCGAGGCCATGTCGAGCCAGTTGTCATGCCAGAGCCGGATCTTGTCCGTCCATTCGGGGTGGCGCGCCGCCCAGTCGTAGATCGTGTCGCGGAACGGCGCGCCGGCGTCGACCGCCTCGTTCATCGCGTGAAGGTCGATCTCGGCGAACATGCGGACCCGGTCGGCGGGCGCCATGATCGTGTCGTAGAACCGCTCCGGCTGCCACTGGATCAGCACGTTGCCGATATCGAACACCACCGCCTCGGGCCGGGACATCCGCGCCTCCTCCTCTCGCCTCGCGGCCGACACTAACGGGCGGTACGGGAAAGGGAAGCCCCGCTCATCGGGCCGGAGGCGGCCGGCGCGCCGCGATCCGCCGCCGCGCCGTGGCATCGCGCAAGAACAGGTAGAGCCCGCCGCCGAGGATCAACGCGATCCCGGCCCAAGTCGTGCCGTCGGGCCATTCGCCGAAAACGACAATGCCCCAAAAGACGGCGAGCGGCATCGCCACATACTCGAACGGCGCGATCAGCGCCGCCTCAGCCAGCCGGTAGGCCTGGCTGACCAGAAGCGCGGCCAGGCCATTTGCCACACCGAGCGCGACAAGGACCAGCCAGTCAGAACCCGGCGGCCAGACCCATTCGCGAAACAGGAAGGCTATCGGGCCGCTACCGCCGTCGGCGAGCCGGCCATCACCGAAGGCCAGGCCCATTGCCGACGAGACCAGGATGAAAACGAGCTGGATGTAGACTGCCATCGTGATCGCGCGCTCCGTGCCGCCGATCTTCCTCGTCAGGATGGCGAGCATCGCGTAGGCCACCGCCGCCGCGATCGGCAGGATCGCGGCAGGCTGAAACGCCGCGCTGCCGGGCCGCAGCATCACGACGACGCCGGTAAGACCGGCGATGACCGCGACCCAGCGCCGCGCGCCGACCGTCTCGCCCAGGAGGACCACCGAGAGGACGGTGATCAGGAGCGGGCTGATGAAGAAGATTGCCACCGCGTCGGCAAGCGGCAGCACGGCGAGGCCGGCGAAGAAGGCGCTGTTGGCAACAACGACACAGAGCCCGCGAAGGCCGTGCATGCCGAGCCGCCGGGTCCGGAGCATCCGGTAGCCGCCGCCGAGCGGCACGATCACACCGAGCAGCATCGCCAGCGCGACGAGAGAGCGCACCAGAACCACCTGGTGCAGCGCGTAATCGCCGCTCAGGAACTTGATCGTCATGTCGTTGATCGAGAACAGGACCATCGCGCCAATGACGCTGGCGATGCCCGTCACCCGAAGCTCGGTCTGACGGGCGCTATCAGCTTCGGCAAGTCCCATGATCCCATATCGCCGGCGCGAATGCGTCGTGTCTCGCCTACCCGCGACATCGCGCTAGCGCGCGGCGGCGCGCATCATCCGGTCGAGCGCGTCGAGGAAGCGCGAGCGGTCCTGTTTCGAGAACGCCCGTCCGCCGCCCTGCCGGAACGGGTCGGCGGCGCGGAGGTCGGCGATGAGGTCTCGCGTGGCGAGCGCGTTGCCGATATTGGCCTCGGTCAGCGCCTCGCCGTTGTGCTTGAGGACCCGCGCGCCGGCGGCCACGCATTTCGCCGCGAGGGGAATGTCGCCGGTCACGACGACATCGCCCTTCCCGGCGCGTTCGGCGATCCACTTGTCGGCCTCGTCGGGGCCTTCGGTGACGAAGACCGTCTCCACCAGCGGATGCGCCGAAGGGCGGATGCCGCCGTTGCAGACCATGTAGACCCGCGCGCCGAGCCGTTCGGCGACGCGCAGGCATTCCTCCTTCACCGGGCAGGCATCGGCGTCGACGTAGAGGCTCACGGCTTGGCCTTCGCCTTCGTGCGCGGCACCTTGTATTCCTCCGGGATCGGCATCCGGTTGAAGGCGTCGAGCCCGGCGATTCGGTAGGCCTCGGCGAGCGTCGGGTAGTTGAAGGTGTTCTCGACGAAATAGTCGACCGTGCCCTTCAGGTTCAAGACCGCCTGAGCGATGTGGATGAGCTCGGTCGCACCTTCGCCGACGATCTGCACACCGAGGAGCCGCCGCGTCTTGAGGCTGACGAGCATCTTCAGCATCCCGTGCTCAAGACCCATGATGTGGCCGCGCGAGGTTTCGCGAAACCTCGCGATGCCGACCTCGTAGGGGATGCCCCGGCCTTGCGCCTCTTCCTCGGACATGCCGCAGGTGGAAATCTCGGGCACCGAGTAGATCCCGTAGGGGAACCACGGGCTTTCCGGCAGCGTCGGCGTTTCGAGCGCGTGGCAGGCCGCGACCCGGCCCTGCTGCAGCGAGGTGGAGGCGAGCGACGGGTGGCCGATCACGTCGCCGGCGGCATAGATATGCGGCACCGCGGTCTGGTAGGTTTTGCGGTCCACCGTAAGCCGCCCGCGATGGTCGGTCTCGAGTCCCACCGCCGCGAGGTTCAGCGCGTCGGTCGCGCCGTTCCGGCCGGCAGCGTAGAGCAGCATCTCGGTCCGCACATGGCGGCCATTGGCGAGGCTCACCTCGACATGGGTGTCCGCGTCCTCGATCTTCTCGATCGCCGATCCGAGCCTCAGGTCGAGCCCGTTCTCGCGGACCTGATGGGTGAATTCCTGGATCGTGTAGCGGTCGATGAAGTCAAGGAAGCTCTCGCGCGGCTCGATCAGCGTCACCCGGACGTCGAGCACGGTGAACATCGTCGCATATTCGACCCCGATCACGCCGGCGCCGATGACGCAGAGCGAGCGCGGCAACTGGCCGAGTTCGAGGAACTCGTCGCTGTCCACCACGGTCCGCCCGTTGAAGGGCACGTCCTTCGGCCGGTAGGTCTTGGTGCCGGTGGCGATCAGGAACTTGTCGGCGGTAAGCTGTACCGTCTCTCCTGCCTGGGTCGCCACCTCGATCTTCTGTGGGCCGATGAACTTCGCCGAGCCGAGCAGCGTTTCGACATGGTTGCGATTGAACTGGTGCTCCAGCACGTCGACCTCGTAGTCGAGCGTCTTGTGGAGCCGGTTCTTGAGGTCGTCGGAGCTGATGTCCTCCTTCACCCGGTAGGAAAGGCCGTAGAACGACCGCTCGCGCCAGCCTGAGAGGTTGAGGACGGTCTCGCGCAGAGTCTTCGAGGGGATCGTACCGGTATGGACCGAGACGCCGCCGAGGCGATCCTTGCGGTCCACGACCAGCACCTTGCGCTTGAGCTTGCCGGCCTGGATCGCCGCCGCCTTCCCGGCCGGACCGGAGCCGATGATGATCAGATCGTACTGCGACATGGCTCAGTTCCCGTAGAGCGCCTCGGCATGGAAGGCGATGTGGTCGTGCATGAAGCTCGAGACGAAGAAGTAGCTGTGGTCATAGCCCGGCTGCATCCGGAAGGTGCCGTTCTGGCGCCGCTCCATCATCGCCTGCGCCAGCGCCTCGGGCTTCAGAAGCTCGAGGAACTGGTCCTTGGAACCCTGGTCGATCAGCACCGGCCCGTCGAAGCCGAGGCGCTTCATCAGGAGCGTCGAATCGTGCGGCGCCCAGAGGCTCTCGTCGGCGCCGAGATAGGCGGCGAGCTGCTTCCGGCCCCAGTCCGACTGGCTCGGATGCGCGATCGGCGCGAAGGCCGAGACCGAGCGGAACCGCCCCGGCAGCCGCATCGCCATGGTCAGCGCGCCATGCCCGCCCATCGAATGGCCGGTGATCGCCTGGCGATCCTCGGCGATGGCGAAGTTCGCGGTGATGATGTTCGGCAGTTCCTCGGTGACGTAATCCCACATCCGGAAATGCGGCGCCCAGGGTTTCTCAGTCGCGTTGACGTAGAAGCCAGCGCCCTTGCCGAGGTCATAGGCCTCGTCGTCGGCCACGCCCTCGCCGCGGGGGGAGGTGTCGGGGAAGACGAGCGCGATGCCGGCCTCGGCAGCCCAGGCCTGCGCGCCGGCTTTCACCATCGCGTTCTCATGGGTGCAGGTCAGACCCGAGAGGTACCACAGCACCGGCACCGGCCCCTCCGCCGCCTGTTCGGGCAGGAAGAGGCCAAAGGTCATGTCGCAGCCGCAGGCGTCGGAGGCGTGGCTGTAGACCCCCTGGATGCCGCCGAAGGACTTGTTTTCCGAAACCGTCTGCATGGTCTTCCTTTCTTACGCGCCGGTGATCCAGCCGATCACCAGTGAAACCGTCACGATGCTTGCCATCGTGGAAATCAGGATCGAGGCCGAGACGCGCTGCGGCGCGACCCCGTAATGGCGGGCGAGGATGTAGACATTCCCCGCCACCGGCAGGGCCGCCGCCGCGATCATCACCCCCGCCGCCTCGGGCTCCACCCCGAAGACGAGAAGCGCCGCGACGGCCACCGCCAAGGGATGCAGTACCAGCTTCGCGGTGGAAAGCCAGACCGCAACAGACATCCTTTCGGCCGTTTTGGACACGAGCGAGGCGCCGATCGCGAAAAGTGCGCAAGGCGTGGCCGCCGCGCCGAGGAGTGCCAGGAACTCCTCGGCCGGCGCAGGCAGCGGCAGGCGCGCGGCCGAAAAGGCCATGCCCGCAGCCATCGAAACGATCATCGGGTTCTTCATCAGGCCGAGCGCCAGCACGCCCCCGATGCGCGGCGAGACCTTGCCCTCGCGCGAGGCGGTGATGATGAGGGTGATCAGGCTCGAAAAGACGATGAGGTCGATCGCAAGCACCATGAGCACCGGCCCCGCCGCTTTCGGCCCGAGGATCGCGGTCAGCATCGGCACGCCGAGAAAGCCGGTGTTGCCGATCACCGCGCATTGCGCCTCGACCGCGGCCTCGGTCGCCGGCCGGCCGCGGGTCCGCGCGACGAGCGTGGCGAGGAGATAGACCGCGAGGCAGCCGGCGAGATAGGCCGCCGCGAACCGCGCGTCGAAAATCTCGGCGAGCGGCAGGGTCGCGGCGAAGCGGAACAGCATCGCCGAGAGCGCGAAGTAGAAAACGAAGCGCGTCAGCCACTCGCTCGCGGCCTCGGGAAAGACCCGCACGCGCCCGGCGGCCCAGCCAAGGCCGATCAGCGCGAAGAAGGGCAAGGTCTTGAGAAAGATCGCAAGCATCGCCGTCGCGCCTAGCACGGGCCGCGGACGGTAGCCAGCACCTCAGCCGCGCCGCACGGTCAGGATCTCGGCGAGCGGCTTCTTGATCTTCGCCGCCGCCGGCACGGTCGCCTCCGCCGCCGGATGGCCGACCGCGAGGATCATCACCGGTTTCTCGCTCTCCGGCCGGTCGCAGAGCGCATTCAGGAACCGCATCGGGTTGGGCGTGTGGGTCAGGGCCGAGAGCCCGGCATGGTGCAGCGCCGCGATCAGGAGACCGGTGGCAATGCCGACGCTCTCGGGGACGTAGTAGTTCTTGTAACGCTCACCCTCCTTCGTGACGCCGTAGCGCTGCGCGAAGACGACGATCAGCCAGGGCGCGATCTCCAGATGCGGCTTGGAGGCGCCGGTGCCGATCGGCTCCAGCGCCTTCAGCCATTCCTCGCCGCCACCGCCGGCGTAGAAGCTCTCCTCCTCGGCCTCGGCGGCGGCGCGGATCTCGGCCTTCATCGCCGGATCGGCGATGGCGACGAAATGCCAGGGCTGGTGATTGGCCCCCGAGGGCGCGGTGCCGGCGGCCGCGACAGAGGCCGCGATCACCGCTTCGGGCACCGGATCGGGGCGGAAGTCGCGCACCGTGTGGCGTTTGGCCATGTAGGCGCGGAACGCCTCGGCCGCCTTCAGCGCCTCGGCCTCCGGCAGTTCCACCCGGTCCGGGAGCGGCAGCGGCGCGTAGCGAAGCTGGTCCTTGGAATACATCGCGCCCCCTATCCGCCGCCGATCAGCACGCCCGCCGCGAAGACCAGCGCGCCGCCGAGCACGACCTGGAAGGTGGCGCGGAAGAACGGCGTCTCCATGAAGCGGTTCTGGATCCAGACGATCGCCCAGAGCTCGACGAAGACCACGGCGATGGCAATGGCAGTCGCGGTCCAGAAATCCGGGATGAGATAAGGCAGCGCATGGCCGAGCCCCCCGAGCGCCGTCATCACCCCCGAGGCGACGCCGCGCTTCCACGGCGCGCCGCGCCCCGACAGGACGCCATCGTCATGGACCGCCTCGGTGAAACCCATCGAGATGCCGGCGCCGACCGAGGCGGCAAGCCCGACGAGCAGCGTCGTGTGCGGGTCATGCGTCGCAAACGCGGTGGCGAAGATCGGCGCGAGAGTGGAGACCGAACCGTCCATCAGCCCGGCAAGCCCCGGCTGCACCCAGGTCAGCAGGAACTGCCGGTGCGCGGCGCGGTCCTCCTCGCCCCGTGCCTCGGCATCGAGATGCGTCTCGGCGAGGTCGCCCGCCTTCTTCTCGTGCTTGGCCTCGGCGGCCGCGAGATCGCCGAGAAGCTTGCGCGTCTCGGCGTCCTGCGTCGCGGCGGCGGCACGGCGGTAGAAGGCCTCGGCCTCGCGCTCCATCGCCTCGGCCTCGGTCCGCATTCGCTCGAGCCCGAGGTTTTCCACCAGCCAGACCGGCCGACGGGCGTAGAACCCGGCCACATGCTCGCGGCGAATGAGCGGGATGACCTCGCCGAACCGCGCGCGGTGGCGCTCGATCAGCCAGTGGCGGTGCTTGTCCTCCTCGCGCGCCATCGCCTCGAAGATCTCGGCCGAGGCGGGATAGTCGGTGCGCAGCCTCTCGGCATAGGTCCGGTAAATCCGCGCATCGTCCTCCTCCGACGAGATCGCGAGCGCGAGCACTTCCTGCTCGCTCAGGTCCGAGAATCTGCGGCGGTTGGCGAGGCCGGGGATCATGACACACTCCTCTGGAACGGGATCAACCTAGGCGGCGGCGGCGGGGGCGGCAAGACGGGGTGTTATGCATGAACTGAACGGTTTGGTTCATTTATTTCTTGTATATCTGAACATATCAGTTTAGAAAATACCCACGAAACGAAACCGTTCAGTTCGGAGAGATTCGATGCCCCGTTTCCGCCCCGCACTTGCCGCCTTCGCCTTTGTCCTGACAGCCACGCCCAGCCTCGCCTTCGGCTTCTCCGTCGACCTGCCGCGGCTCGACTTTCCGACCGCACCGACCGAGACCACGCGCGGCTGCGCAACCATCACGTCGCCTTCCGGCACGTCCTGCGTGCAAGGCGGCTGATGCATCGCTTCGACGCCGCGACGGGCGATCCCGCCCGTCGCGCCCCTCCCCGCCTTGCCGCCGCGATGCAGCGCGGTCTATCATCCGGGCCCGGAGGAGAAGAATGGTAGCGACACCCGAAGCCGTGACCGTCAAACGCGGCCGCAAGTTCGACCAGGTGCTCGAAGGCGCCCGGAAGGTCTTTCTGCGCGACGGATTCGACGGCGCGAGCGTCGACGACATCGCCGCCGAGGCGGGCGTTTCCAAGGCCACGCTCTACAGCTACTTCCCGGACAAGCGGATCCTCTTCATCGAGGTCGCCAAGGGCGAATGCCACCGCCAGCAGCAGGAGGCCGAGGCGCTCGCCAACCTCACCGCGCCGCCGGAATGCGTCCTGCCCGAAGCCGCGCGGCGGATCATCGACTTCTCGGTCTCGGAGATCGGCCGCGCCGTCTTCCGCATCTGCATCGCCGAGGCCGAGCGCTTTCCCGAGCTCGGCCGACAGTTCTATGAAAGCGGCCCGGCACGGGTGCGCGAGCGTCTCGCGGCCTATTTCAACGGCGCGGTGGCACGCGGCGAACTCGCGATCGAGGACGTTTATCTCGCCGCCGACCAGTTCGCCGAGCTTTGCAAGGCCGACATCTTCACGCTGGTGAGCTTCGGCATCAAACGCGACTTCACGCGGGCCGACCGCGAGCGTGTGGCCAAGGGGGCGGTCGAGATGTTCCTCGCCCGCTACGGCGTCAAGCGCCCCTAGTCCACCCGCCGCACGTAGACGTGGTTGCCCTCGCGCTTGGTCTCGAAGCGCTTCAGGTCTGTGACGAGGTCCGAAAGCTTGCGCTTGCCGTAGGTCCGGGTGTCGAAATCGGGATTGTCGGCGGTGATGCGCTGGCCGATGAGACCGAGGAGATACCAGTCGTCCTCCTGGTCGATCTTGTCCATCGCCTTGACGATCAGGTCGATCGCCTCGATCGGCGGCCGCTTGGCCTCCGACTTCGGTGCGGCGGCGCCCTTCGCGGGCGGCTCCTCCTCGACGATGTTCTCGATGAAGACGAAGCGGTTGCACACGTTGCGCAGGGCCTCGGGGGTCTTCGCCTCGCCGATGCCGATCACCTCGAGCCCGTCCTCGCGGATCCGGCTCGCGAGCCGCGTGAAGTCGCTGTCGGACGAGACCAGGACGAAGCCGTCGAACTTGCCGGCATGGAGGATGTCCATCGCGTCGATCACGAGGCCGATGTCGCTCGCGTTCTTGCCCTTGGTATTGGCCGACTGCTGGTGGGTGACGAGGCCGAGCGCCCGCGCCTTCTCCTTCCAGCCGCCAAGCTGGGGATTGGACCAGTCGCCATAGACCCGGCGCAGCGCCGGTTCGCCATAGGCGGTGATCTCCTTCAATATCGCCTCGGCATGCCGGGCGACGACGTTGTCGGCGTCGATGAGGACGGCCAGAAGCGGAATGTCGGCGCGCGCCATCAGGACTGCCTTTCGGGGGAATTTGTCATGGCCCGCACCCTGTCACAGATCGCGGTACATCACCAGCGCGTCCACATAGCCCTCGCGCGGATGCAGGAAGGCGCCGGGGAGCCGCCCGACGGTGGCGAAGCCCGCGCCTTCCCAGATCGCGATGGCACGGGTGTTGGTGGCGACGACTAAGTTGAACTGCATCGCCCGGTATCCCTGCCTGCGAGCTTCATCGAGCGAATGCGCCAGCAGCGCCCGCGCCACGCCCTTGCCGCGGGCCGCGGCGGTCGTGCAGTAGCCGGCATTGCACACATGCGCGCCTCCGCCCTTCTGGTTCGGCCTGAGATACGAGGTGCCGAGCACCCGCCCCTCGGATTCGGCGACGAAATTGACGGCACCGGCCGGGCGCCAGTAGGCGAAGGCGCCTTCGCGCCCGCCCCTCGGGTCGGCAGCAAAGGTATCGCCCGCCTCGATGACGGGCCGAAGGATCGCCCAGATGGCGTCGTCGTCGTCGGGTGTGGCTGGTCGTATGTTCATCTGTCCGGCCTCATCACTGTTCGCCCCGATATTCGGCCGCCCGGTGCGCAGCCGCAAGGTACCCCGCGCACCGGAGGCGGAGACGGCGAAGGTTCGCACCGGTTCCTGCCGCGCACGGGGTCGCCGTGAATCGCCGCTCTCCGCCAATGGCTTGCGGCAGCGACAACGGAGGATTTCGATGACGCGGGCAGCGGAATCTGTACTGTGCTCTGACGGGCGGTCTCGGGCGCTCCGGCATGATCCGGCCCGATAGGGAGAGTGCAGCATGGAGCGGCTGAAGGCGCGCGTGATCGAACTCTACACCGGCCAGTCGCCGGCCGCGCGGCGGCTGCGTTACGGCCTGATCCTGTTCGACCTCGCCACCGTCGTCTATTTCATCATCTCGGTCCCGCTGCCCGCGTCGCCGGCGCTACGCGCGGTCAATACGGCGCTTGCACTCGTGATCGCGGTCGATTTCCTTTTCAGGTTCTGGATCTCCGACAGCCGCTGGCGCCATCTGGGGCGCATCTATGTGCTCGCCGATCTTGTGGTGCTTCTGTCGCTGCTGCTGGACCCGCTGTTTAGTCTCGACCTCAACTTCCTGCGCATCCTGCGCGGCATCCGGCTGGGCCGCTCGGAATACCTGTTGCAGGACCTGCGGAGAGACTGGCGGTTCTTCCGCGAACACGAGGATGCGCTGGTGGCGTCGCTCAACCTGGTCATCTTCGTCTTCGTGACGACCTCGGCGGTCTTCCTGTTCTTTGCGGAGCGCGGCGGTTCCGCAGCCTATGTGGATTCGCTCTACTACACGGTCACCACCCTGACCACGACGGGCTATGGCGACCTGACACCGAACACGCCGGGGGAAAAGCTCGCCGCGGTGGTGATCATGGTGGTCGGCGTCTCGCTGTTCCTGCGCCTGGCCGGCGCGGTCTTTACCCCGTCGCGCGTGCATCACCCCTGCCCGAGCTGCGGGCTGACGCGGCATGACCCGGACGCGGTGCATTGCAAGCATTGCGGCGACTTGCTGAGGATCGAGACGCGCGGCGGGTGACGCCGTCCAGGCAAGCCGCCCATCGTGGTGCCCGCGCTCTACACCGCAGCCTGGACCGGACAATGGATATACATGTCGGTGTCGCGGTCCGATAGCGCGTCCGATCTCTTGAAACCCGCCTTCCGCGGCACGGCCGCCGAGGCGGGATTGCCATTTGCGACGCCCCCGAGGAGCGTGACCGGCCGCCCCTGCTCGGCGAGCCAGTCCACGAGCCCGGCCACCAGTTCGCTCGCATATCCCTTGCCCCACTCGGGTTCCGCGAGCAGGTAGACGAGGTGCATCGCCGCGCCGCCCCCCTCGTCGGCGAACTCGGCCAGGATCAGAAGCCCGATCAGATGCCCCTGCGCCGCATGACGGACGGTGTAGACCGCGGCCTCGCGGCCCCGCCCCGCCACCCAGAGCGCAACGGCCCCCGCACCGGGCGCGATCTGAAGCGGTTCGGGCAGATGCTCCAGAACGCCGGGGGTCAGCAGCCGCTTCAATTCGTCGACGAGCCGGGATCGCGCGGGCTCGGCGGCAATCGCATCCGCCCAGGTCTCGACGATCAGGCGTCTGGTTGAGAAACCGTTCATTCGCCTCTTTCCGCACGGCTCATCCGCGGGCTCCGGCCGACAGCCAGCCGATATTCGTTCCCTCGCTTGACTTTTCCCGCGCGCCCATTAGTTAGGATGTCTGACTTACCAACGGGGGCGCAATGGATTTGGCAAGGCTGATCGAACTCGTCCACCGCCACGCCCATCGCCAATGGGCGATGCAGGGCGGGGCATCCGGCGTGAGCCACAGCGAGTTCGAATATCTCCGCTCCATCCGCGAGCAGGAGGCACGGAAGACCGACAGGCACGATCACGGCCAGCACCTGCAGGACGTGGTCGACGAGATGGGGGTCCGCAAGGCCTCGGCCAGCGCGATGGTCGTGAAGCTCGAGGAGCGTGGCCTTGTCACGCGGATCCCGTGCCAGTACGACGCCCGCGCCCAGCACATCCTGCTGACCGAAGCCGGTATCGACATGCTCCGGCGAGGCGAAACCGTCTATGCCGCCGCCGCCCGGACGCTTCTGGACTCCCTGTCCGACACCGAGCGCCGGAAACTGGATGCCGTGTTCGACGGCCCCGCGCCGGCATGACCCGGCTGCTTAAACTTTGAGCCTACAAGTAAGTCAGACTAACTAATCAACAACACAAACAGGAACTCAAGATGACCTTTGAACTCGTGCTGATCGGAACCGCCCTTCACATCCTGATCTGGGAGAAGCTGCCGGAATGGGGCAGTTGGTTCAACGCGCTTCTGGCGCGATTGCCGGGCCCGCTGCGAGCACTCTACGGGCAATGGCACTGCCCCTATTGCGCCGGCTTCTGGATCGCGCTGGCGCTTCACGCACTGACGGGCCTCTGGACCGTGCCGGCGCTCGCCGGGCTTCCGGCAAGGCTCGGCCCGCCGGGCGACGCCATCGGCTGGTTCCTTGATGCGCTGGCCTCAGCGACGCTGATCTACGCCGCGATCCTGTCGCTCAAGGCGGTCGGCCTGCCGGCGATGAAGGCGCATCTGATGAAGGAGGACTTCGTCAAGTCCGCTTTCGGCGCGGAAGCCGGGGCGCGGAACTGACCAAATCCGGAGGTCCGGCACAAAAAGGCAAGGCGGTCGAAGCCTTGCCTTTCCGTTCGGGAAGGTTCCCCGTAGTTGCGTGCGGTCAGTAGACCACGACCGAGCGGATCGACTCGCCCGCGTGCATCAGGTCGAAGCCCTTGTTGATCTCGTCGAGCTTGAGCTGGTGAGTGATCATCGAGTCGATCTCGATCTTGCCCTCCATGTACCAGTCGACGATCTTCGGCACGTCGGTGCGCCCGCGCGCGCCGCCGAAGGCGGTGCCCTTCCACACCCGCCCGGTGACGAGCTGGAACGGCCGCGTCTCGATCACGGCGCCCGCCGGGGCGACGCCGATGATGATCGACTGGCCCCAGCCCCTGTGGGTGCATTCGAGCGCGTCGCGCATCACCTTCACGTTGCCGGTACAGTCGAACGAATAATCCGCGCCGCCGATCTGGTCGAACGGGGTCTTGGTGATGTTGACGATCTCCTGGACGACGTTCTCGCAGTCCTTCGGGTTGACGAAATGGGTCATCCCGAACTTCTCGGCCATTTCCTTCTTGGCCGGGTTGAGGTCGACACCGATGATCTTGTCGGCGCCCGCAAGCCGCAGGCCCTGGATCACGTTGAGGCCGATGCCGCCGAGGCCGAACACCGCCGCCGTCGCGCCGATCTCCACCTTCGCGGTGTTGATCACCGCTCCGATGCCGGTGGTCACGCCGCAACCGATGTAGCAGATCTTGTCGAAGGGCGCGTCCTCGCGCACCTTGGCGAGCGCGATCTCGGGCAGGACCGTGTAGTTCGAGAAGGTCGAGCAGCCCATGTAATGTAGGATCGGGTCACCATCCAGGGTCGAGAAACGCGACGTGCCATCCGGCATCAGGCCCTGTCCTTGAGTCGCGCGGATCGAGGTGCAGAGGTTGGTCTTGCGGGAAAGGCAGGACGGGCAGGTCCGGCATTCCGGCGTGTAGAGCGGGATGACATGGTCACCCTTCTTCAGGCTGGTGACGCCGGGGCCGACATCGACGACGACGCCCGCGCCCTCGTGGCCGAGGATCGCCGGGAAGAGCCCTTCCGGGTCCGCGCCCGAGAGCGTGAATTCGTCGGTGTGGCAGATGCCGGTGGCCTTGATCTCCACAAGGACCTCGCCAGCCTTCGGGCCGGCCAAGTTCACCTCCATGATTTCCAAGGGCTTGCCGGCCTGAACGGCCACGGCGGCGCGGGTACGCATCGGGGATCCTCCCATCGTCTTGTTGTGCTCGTCAGACCCTGTGGCATACTCGCCGCCAATGCAATTCGGGAAACGACATTCCAGTGAAAGCTTCTGCCATCTTCCTCGCGATTCCGCTTCTGGCCGCCTGCGTCGAGGCGCCGGCGAGTCCGGCCGTCCCTGCCGAGGCGACCTGCTCGGCCGAAAGCCTGCAACATCTTGTCGGGCAACCGGAAAATGCCTTCGATCCAACCGGGCTCGATGAGCCGGTGCGGGTGGTTCACCCGGACGAGGCGGTCACGATGGATTACAACCCCGGCCGGTTGAACGTCGAGATCGGCGCCGACGGGATGATTGCCGCAATCCGCTGCGGCTGAGCGACTCGACTCCGGCCGGGGCGGAGGGTAATATGGAACATATCAAGAACATTATGTCACCCTCATGGTCCAACGCCGGATTCTCTCGCTCTGGTTCCCCCGTCTCGGCGCCGAACGGCTGGTGCGCCGGATGCGCGGCATGCCGGCCCCGGCCTTTGCCGTCGTCGGCGAGGAGGCGAACCGCCAGGTCCTGACCTCGCTCACCGCCGCCGCCGAGGCCGAGGGGCTCTATCGCGGCCAGCCCCTGCGCGATGCGCTGGCGATGAGCCCGGCGCTTGTCACCCGGTTCCGCAATCCCCGCGCCGAGGCGCAGTTCCTCACCGCGCTCCGCCGCTGGGCCGGCAAGTTCAGCCCCTGGGTCGCAGAGGAGCCGCCCGAGGGGCTGGTGATCGACCTGTCCGGCGCGGCGCATCTCTTCGGCGGCGAGGAGGGCGTGCTGGGCGCGGTGGCGGAGGATTGCGCCGGGCTCGGCCTGACGGTCGAGGCCGGCAT
This sequence comes from Albidovulum salinarum, assembly GCF_025673475.1. Classification (NCBI taxonomy): domain Bacteria; kingdom Pseudomonadati; phylum Pseudomonadota; class Alphaproteobacteria; order Rhodobacterales; family Paracoccaceae; genus Albidovulum; species Albidovulum salinarum. The sequence continues at coordinate 78,338 of NZ_JAOVQO010000008.1, forward strand.
CGCCGACACGGTGGGCGCGGCCTGGGCGCTCGCGCGCCATGCCGGGCGCGAGGCGGCGCGGGTCAGGAACGGCGACGCCATCGACCAGGAGGCGCGGGCGACGCGGTCACGCGCAGCCAAGCGGCACTGGATCCGCGGCGGCCCGGCGCCGGTGCCGGAGATGCCGCCGGTGCCGCAGGCCCGGATCTCGGCCCCCGGCCAGCTCCGGCAGAGCCTCGCGCCGCTGCCCTTGGCCGCGCTCCGCATCGACGACGACACGGTTCATGGCCTCGCCCGGCTCGGGCTGCGCCATGTCGGCGACATCATGGGAATGCCGCGCGCCGCGCTGTCGCGGCGCTTCGGCCTCGGCCTCATCCGCCGACTCGACCAGGCGCTGGGGGTCGAGACCGAGCCGGTCTCGCCCGCCCGCGCGCCCTTGCATTTCGCGGTGCGGCTGACGCTGCCCGACCCGATCGGGCTCGCGGAGGACATCATGGCCGGGATCGACCGGCTCCTGCCCGCGCTCGCGGCGCGGCTCCGCGACAAGGGCCGGGGCGCGCGGCGGGTGCGGTTGCAACTGTTCCGCGCCGACCAGTCGATGCAGGAGATCGAGCTCGGCCTCGCCCGGCCCTCGGCCGATCCCGACCGGCTGCGCCCGCTCCTGATGCTGAAGCTCGACGAGGTCGACCCCGGCTTCGGCATCGACATGCTGCGGCTCGAGGCGCATGTAACCGAGCCGGTCCATGCCCGCCAGGTCCGCGGCCCCAACGATCCCGGCGATGCGCCGGGGCGCAGCGCCGCCGAGACCGCGCTCGACGACCTGATCTCGAAGCTCGGGGCGCGGGTGGGGATGGAGGCGATCACCCGGCTCGCGCCGGCCGACAGCCACATCCCGGAGAAATCGGCGAAGATCCTGCCCGCCGCCTGGTCGGAGCCCGCCGTCGACTGGCCGCCGCCCCGTACCCCGCGGCCGCTGGTGATCTTCCGCCCCGAGCCGCTCGCCGCGCCCGAGGACCCGATGCCGCCCGCGCGGTTCCGCTGGCGCCGCCGCGACCTCGTCACCACCGCGGCCACCGGGCCGGAGCGGATCGCGCCGGAATGGTGGCTCGACGAGCCCGACTGGCGCTCTGGCACCCGCGACTACTGGCGGGTGGAGGTGGAGACGGGCGAGCGGCTCTGGCTGTTCTTCGCCCATGGCGGCGCGGTCTCGGGCGGCTGGTACTGTCAGGGCACATTCCGCTGAGCGCGCGGCGCCAAAGCGCCGGCAGGCTTGATTTGTTGCCAAACGAATGTAACATTTCTCTTATGACGGTCCAGACGCCGACCCCGTTCCGCGCCTCCCCTTCCCCGCCCGAGCAGGTTTCATTTGATCGTCTGGAGCTTGGCCAGATCCTCGGTCTCTATGGACGCATGGTGGCGGCAGGCGAGTGGCGCGACTACGCCCTGTCCTTCCTGCGCGACATGGCGGTGTTCTCGGTCTTCCGCCGCGCCGCGGAGTTCCCGATCTACCGGATCGAGAAGCATCCGCGGCTCAGGAGCCGCCAGGGCATGTATTCGGTCATCGGCATGGACGGGCAGGTTCTGAAGCGCGGCCATGAATTGCCCGTGGTGCTTCGGGTGCTCGAACGCAAGCTGATCCGTCCGGTGGACGATTGACCCCGGTGCGCGGGTGGCGGCTGCGGGAGCCTCCGGCGGGGATATTTTCGGCAAGATGAAAGGGATGGGCGCGCCCGGTCAGCGGCGGGCCGCGAGCCGTTTCACCGTGCTGGGGCGGCCGTCGCCCTGACGCGCGATGCGGGCGATCGCCTCGGCGATCCCCTCATGGGCCACCGCCATGTGGAAGGCATTGGCGTGGATGAGCTGGGTTTCGCTGACCGCCATCGCGACATGGCCCTTCCAGAACAGGAGGTCGCCGCGCCGGTATCCGGCATCCTCGGGCAGCGGCGCGCCGAGGGCGGCCTCCTGCAGGTCGCTGTCGCCCGGGCAGGCGATGCCGCAGGCGAGAAGCGCGGCCTGGACGAGACCCGAGCAGTCGATCCCGGACCGCGCGTTGCCACCCCAGAGATAAGGGGTGCCGGTCAGGCTTTCCGCCACGCCGGCTGGGTCGTCCGCCCAGTCGCCGAGCGGCTTCAGATGCATCCGCGGCACGAAGAGCCCCTCGGCGGTCTCGAGGAAAGCGAGGTGTTCGGCCGTGACGGTCAGCCGCGCGCCGAGCGTGAGGCTCGCCACCTCCGGCCGCTTGATGTCGGGTTCGCGGTAGAGATGGGTCGCGGGGGCCGAGACCCAGTGGGTGGCGGCGCGGTCGGCGCCGATCACCGGCTCGGCGAGGTAGCCGCAATAACCGTCCTTCTCGGCCTGGACGAAGGCGAAGCCGCCGTGCCGGTCGAGCACCAGCACCCGTTCGCCCATCAGCACCTGGCGGTCGCGCGGCCCGTCCGGTCGCGCGAGGAGGTCGGCGAGCGGCGGCGCGATCCGTGCCCAGTCGCCCGAAACGTAGCGGTCGGCCGCAACCTGACCTTCGAGCGCGGCATGCGCGACCCGGCCGTTCGCCGGGGTGAGGCGCCGGTCGCTCACAGCCCGAGCACGCCCGGAAGCGCCTCCAGGAGCGCCCGCGCGCCCTGGCCGACGCCGCCCTTGGGTCGCCCCGGTTCCGCCTTAGGTTGCCATCCGTAGATGTCGAAATGCGCGTAGCGGGGCGTGTCCGTGACGAAGCGCCGGAGAAAGAGCGCGGCCGTGATCGATCCGGCCATGCCGCCCGCGGGCGCATTGTCGAGATCGGCGATGCCGGGCTCGATCATGGTCTCGTAGGGTTCCCAGAACGGCAGCCGCCATAGGGGATCCGCGATTGTCGCCCCGGCTTCCGCCAGTGCCGCCGCGATGATGTCGTCGTCGCAGAAGTAGGGCGCGAGGTCGGGGCCCACCGCGACCCGGGCCGCGCCGGTGAGCGTGGCCATCGAGACGAGAAGGTCGGGCTTCTCCTCGTCGGCGAGCGCCAGGGCATCGGCGAGCACGAGCCGGCCCTCGGCATCCGTGTTGTTGATCTCGACCGTCAGGCCCTTGCGGCTTTTCAGGATGTCCTGCGGCCGAAAGGCATTGCCGCCGACCGCGTTCTCCACAGCCGGGACCAGAACCCGGAGCCGGAGCTTCAGCCCGAGCGCCATGATCATGTGGGCGAGCCCGATCACCGTCGCCGCGCCGCCCATGTCCTTCTTCATTAGCCCCATCGACGCGGCCGGCTTGATGTCGAGCCCGCCGGTGTCGAAGCAGACCCCCTTGCCGACCAGCGTGAGCCGCGGCCCCGCCTCGCCCCAACTTAGGTCGAGAAGCCGCGGCGCACGGTCCGAGGCGCGGCCCACGGCGTGGATCATCGGGAAGCCGTGGGCGACGAGATCGTCGCCGCGGATCACCCGGATCTCGGCGCCGAAACGGCGGCCGAGCGTGGTGAAGGCGTCCTCGAGTTCCGCCGGCCCCATGTCGGCGGCAGGCGTGTTGATCAGGTCGCGGGTCAGTGCCTCGCCCTCGGCAATCGCCAGAAGCCGCGCCGCATCGACGCCCGCCGGCGCTTTCAGCCGTGCGACGGGCGTCTTCACGGATTTGTAGCGTGTGAAGCGATAGGTCGCGAGCAGCCAGCCGAGTGCCGCCTCTTCGGCCTCCCGAGGGCTGAGATCGCCTTCGAGATGCCAGTCACCCGAGGGCAGGTCGGCCACCGCGCGCGCGATCTGGAACCGTCCGCGCCGCCGCGTTGCCGCGCTGCCCCAGCCGAACACCGCACCCGCCGGCGCCCCGTCGAGACCCGGCAGAACGTAGATCTGGCCGAGCGCCCCGGTAAAGCCCAAGGCGTCGAGCCAGGCGCGTTCCGCATCACTGCGTCCGGCAACGAACGCGGCGGCCTCTGCCGCCTCCACCAGGTGAAGAGGACGCGATGCGGCGGCGGGATCGGCGAAGGAAAACGGCATTCTGGCCTCGGAGCTGATTGCCCCGCCAGACTAGCCGCCCCCGCAGCGCCCGCAAGGGGCACCGCGGAAGCGCTGCCGTTCACGCTCAGACCGTCAGGTCGCGCAGGTCGCAGACCGCATTGAGGGACCGGTCACCGATCCGGATCAGTCGTGCCAGCGTCGCCGCCTGTGCGGCATGGTCACCCACCTCCGTCGCCCGCACCACGTCGTCGGCGACGCGCGCGAAGCTGGGCATTCCGATCTGCTCGGCCACCTTGACCAGGAGCCGCGCGCTGCGCGTCAGTTGCGCGGTGCGCCCCTCGTCGACGAACCGCTGCATCTCGGTCAGCCGCGCGTTCAGTTCCTCCATTGCACGGCTCAGAACCCGTTCGGCCCCCGCCTCTCCCAGTTCGGCATAAAGCGCCACGAGGCAGTCCGGATCTACCCGGACTCCTTCCTCGTGGTGCAAAACCGCAAGTTTCGCCACCCGTCACCCTCCGATGTCACGCCCCACGCGTGCGCTTACCGTGCGGCGCCTCTCTCAAGAATTTCTTGATGCGGCTCCGAAAAAAGTCTCGAATTCTAAACGCCTCGCGGCTATCCCGGAATACGGCCCAAATCACGAGGCGAGGACAAATGCAAAACGCGAAACCGCTGCCCTCCTACCTGGTGCATCGTTACCACGGCTGGAAAGCCACAACCTGGACTGAGAACCGCGCCTGGTACCGCCGTCTTGCCGATGAAGGCCAGCGCCCGCGCGCGATGGTCATCTCGTGCTGCGACAGCCGCGTGCATGTCACCTCGATCTTCGGCGCCGACCAGGGCGAGTTCTTCATCCACCGCAACATCGCCAACCTGGTGCCGCCCTACAATCCGGACGGCGAATATCACGGCACCTCGGCCGCGGTGGAATACGCGGTCACGACGCTCAAGGTCGCCCATGTCATCATCGTCGGCCATTCGCTCTGCGGCGGCGTCAAGGGCTGCCATGACATGTGCACCGGCCACGCGCCCGCCCTCGAGGAGAAGTCGAGCTTCGTCGGCCGCTGGATGGACATCCTGCGCCCGGGTTACGAGCGGGTGAAGGACCTGCCCGAGACCGAGCGCCTGCGCGCCCTCGAAAAGGAGGCGGTGCTGGTCAGCCTCGAGAACTTGATGACTTTCCCCTTCGTGCGCTCCGCGGTCGAGGGGGGCGAGATGACGCTGCACGGTCTCTGGAACGACATCGGCGAAGGCGGGTTGGAGCAATACGACCCCACCACCCACAAGTTCGTGCCGATCTGACATTTGAGAGCTGAAGAGCGCGGCCGGACTTTATTTCGAAGCGGCCGCGCCCTGCCCCTTGTTTTGGCCGCCGGCCCGGCTATCTACGCCCGAACTCAAAGCGGGGGTGACGGTGGACGCGATTCTTTCGGTCATGGGACAAAACCTGCTGTCCCCGATCATCCTGAGCTTCGCGCTCGGCCTTGCCGCGGCGCTCGCGCGCTCCAGCCTCTCGGTGCCCGAGGCTGCTGCCAAGGCGCTGTCGATCTACCTTCTCTTCGCGATCGGCTTCAAGGGCGGCGCCAGCGTCGCCGCGCACGGGCTCGACGCGCGGCTCGCGCTCGCGCTCGTCGCCGGCATCGGCCTCAGCTTCGCGATCCCGGTCGTGGCCTTCACGCTCCTGCGCAGCCTGACCCGGATGTCGCGCGTCGATGCCGCCGCGGTGGCGGGCCACTACGGCTCGATCTCGATCGTCACCTTCGTCTCGGCGACCGCGATCCTGACCAGCCGCGCCATCGACTACGAGGGCTACATGGTCGCCGTCGCCGCCGCGATGGAGGCACCGGCCATCGTCGCGGCGCTCTGGCTCGCCGCGCGCGGCGGCTCCGGCGTGAAGATGGATGCCGAGCTCTGGCGCGAGGTGATGTTGAACGGCTCGATCGTGCTTCTGATCGGCGCCTTCCTCATCGGCGCGGTGACCGGCGAGCGCGGCCTCGCGGAGATCGAGAGCTTCATCGTCTCGCCGTTCAAGGGCGTGCTCTGCCTCTTCCTTCTCGACATGGGGCTCGTCGCCGGGCGCGGGCTGAAGCAGTCGCGCGGGCTTCTCTCGGCCGGCGCGGTCGTCTTCGCCGGGCTCATGCCGATGATCGGCGCGGCGATGGCGTTGCCGGTGGCGCTGATGCTCGGCTTCTCGGCCGGCGGCACGGCACTGATGATGACGCTGGCGGCCTCGGCCTCCTACATCGCGGTGCCGGCCGCGATGCGGGTGGCCTTGCCGGAGGCCAATCCCTCGATCTACCTGACGCTCTCGCTCGGCGTCACCTTCCCCTTCAACCTCTCGCTTGGCATCCCGCTCTATGTCGCGGTGGCCGGGCTTTTCGCCGGAGGCTGACCATGCAGACCCATCAGGCCAAGCGCGTCGAGATAATCATCGAGGCCCCGCTCGAACACCGGCTGACAGACGCCATCGTCGCGGCCGGTGTCACCGGCTTCACGATCCTGCCGGTGCTCGGCGGCTCCGGCCGCTCCGGGCAATGGAGCCGCGACGGCCAGGTCTCGCTCGCGGGCGGCATGGTCGCCGTGGTCTGCATCGTCCGTCCCGAGCGGGTGGACACGCTCCTCGACGCCGCCTTCAAGGTGGTCGAGCGCCATATCGGCGTCGTTTCCGTCTCCGACTGCGAAGTGCTGCGCGCCGAGCGGTTCTGAGCCGTTCCCGGTCCCCGCATCGTGACCGCGCGTGTTTGCGCGTCATGGTAGGCTGGGTCGCGACAGGAGGCTCTTGCCATGCATGGATCGCGCCCCGCGCTCCTCGCGGCCGGCATTGCGCTGGCCATGATCCTGCCGCCCGCACCGGCCATCGGCGGACACGGCTTCGGATATGACTACGGCGTCCATCACCGCTATGAGCGCCGTCAGGCCGCACCGCGCGTTGTTCCGCCGAGCTATTCCCGCGCCCTGTCCCTGTTCCAGCTGCGCGATTACGATGCCACCCGTCGCGAGCTTCGTGCGCTCGTCGAGACCGGGCCGGGCGACGCGGACGCCTGGACCCTGCTCGGCCTCGCGAGCCTGAGGCTGCGCGACTACACCGGGGCCGAGGACTACTACGCCGAGGCGCTGAGGCTCGACCCCGGCCATCGCGGCGCGCTGCAGTATCAGGGCGAACTCTACATCACCCAGCGCCGCTACGAGGCGGCCAAGGCCAATCTCGCGCGGCTCGAGGAGCTTTGCGGCGGCTGCGCGGAGCGGGATGAACTTGACCGCGCGCTGGTCCGCGCCGGCCAGTCCCCCGAAAGCGCGCCGCTGCTCAGGGCGCCTGGCGACGCCGCCGCCGGCGTGCGGCGCCTTGAGTTGCCCGAGGCGCCGAGTGACGGACCAAGGCGCCTCAAGGCACCAGGCGGCGGATCCTGACCCGGCGCCCCGGCCGTCAGGCCAGCCGCTCTGAGAGGAACCGGCCGGCCTCGATGGCCTCCTGATCGGCGCCGAGCCGCTCGGTCAGCGCGCCGTCGGCCCGCGCATTGCCCCAGCGATCGTAATGGACGTGGTCGGTGATCGGCAGTCGCTTGCGCCAGCCCGCCGCCTCGAGTTCCGGCCGCGCATGGAAGCCCCGCACATGACCGACGCAGAGATAGGCAACCGGGATCACGTCCTTCGGCAGGCCGAGCACCCGCTTTAGCGCGCCGTTGTCGAGGATCGAGACCCAGCCGACGCCCAGCCCCTCGGCCCGCGCCGCGAGCCAGAAGTTCTGCACAGCGCAGACCGAGGAGAAGAGGTCCATCATCGGGATATGGGTGCGCCCGATCACCACCGGCCCTGCTCGGCTGCGGTCGCAGGTGATGCAGATGTTGAGGGGCGATTCGAGGATGCCTTCGAGCTTGAGGTTGCGGTAAACTTGGCGCCGGTCCCCCTCGAACATCATCGCCGCCTCGGCATTGGCCTTGGCGAAGAGGTCGTGCACCCGGCCGCGAATCCCGGGCTCGCGCAGGACGAGGAAGTCCCAGGGCTGCATGAAACCCACCGAGGGCGCGTGATGCGCCGCCATCAGCACCCGGCTGAGTCGTTCCGGGTCGACCGCGTCGGGCAGGAAGTCGCCGCGTGTGTCGCGGCGGTTGAGGATGGTGCGGTAGACCGCTTCGCGGGTGGCGGCATCGTAGCTGTCGGGCGGCGTGAGCCCGGTCTTGGTATCGGCCATCGGAGTCCCCTTGGATGGTCCCGCGCAAGCCGCCGTCCGCGCGGCCCGCGCCATCCCTTCCGGCCGGTCTTCTGACTCGGGCTCATTCCGCCCGGACCCCTTCCCGGCCCTACGGCCAGTGGTCATCGTCCGGCAGTCCCCCTCACAGCGCTGGGCACGTCGCGGAATTGCACCGCATTCCCGATTCTCCCGCGCGAAGGCGGGCACCGGAAGGTGGGGCGAACCTTACCCGGTGGCCCGGCGATGTCAGCCGGAAAGCGGGCGCGAATGCTGCCGGCAGGATGAGTGGAATTGACGCATGCCCCGGCCGGGCCGGATCCGAACGCCGGGCCCGGCTCAGAAGGCGCTGCGCAGGCCGACGACGACCCCGTTGGACGAGGCGCCGGGGCCGATGAGACCGTAGCCGTCCGATCGGTGATGCAGGCGCAGGAACACGCTCCGGTCCGCCTCGCGCCCGAGATCATGCGCAAGCTCGAAATGCCAGTAGATCAGGTTCTGAGCCGCTTCGCCGTCGCCGCGCCGCTCTTCGAGCGCCGGCACCTTGGAGGCATGGGAGGGACCGATGCCGAAGGCGAAGCTGTCGATCACCCAAAGGACCGGCCGCTTCGTCTCGAGCCGCGCGACGACCGGCAGGTTGAACTCCCAGTGGTCCTGAAGGTTGAAATGGCGGACCACCTGCGGCTCAAGCCAGAACGACAACTCGCCGACACGAGTTGCGACCGGATTGAAGAGACGGAAATCCGCCGCCACGCCCACGAGGCCCGGCTCTTCGTACCTGGCGTTCCACGGGGTGAAGACCAACTCTTCCCAGGGATTGTCGGTGAGAATGCCGCCGAAGACGCTGATCTCGCGCCGCGTCTCCGCCTGTGCCGGCCGCTCCGCGATCAGGCCCAGCGCAACCAACAGGATCATGGTGCGCAAGGCCAGTCGCATGTGTCACCCCTTCTTCAGGCAGCGGTTCCCGAGCGTCTCGGCAATCTGAACCGCATTCAGCGCCGCGCCCTTGCGCAGGTTGTCCGAGACGCACCAGAGATTCAATCCGTTGTCGATGGTCGAATCCTGGCGGATCCGGCTGATGAAGGTCGCGTAGTCGCCGACGCATTCCACCGGCGTGACGTAGCCGCCCGGCTCGCGCTTGTCGACGACCATGACGCCGGGCGCCTCGCGCAGGATGTCGCGCGCCTCATCCTCGTCGAGAAACTCCTCGAACTCGATGTTCACCGATTCCGAGTGACCGACGAAGACCGGGACGCGGACGCAGGTCGCGGTAACCTTGATCGTCTTGTCGAGGATCTTCTTGGTCTCGGCGACCATCTTCCACTCTTCCTTGGTCTGGCCGTCCTCGAGGAAGACGTCGATATGGGGAATGACGTTGAAGGCGATCTGCTTGGTGAACTTCTTCGGCGCCACTTCCTGGCCCGGCACATAGAGGCCCTTGGTCTGGTCCCAGAGCTCGTCGATGCCATCCTTGCCCGCACCCGACACCGACTGGTAGGTCGAGACGACGACGCGCTTGATCTTCGCGCGGTCATGCAGCGGCTTCAGCGCCACCACCATCTGCGCGGTCGAGCAGTTGGGATTCGCGATGATGTTCTTGTTCTTGTACATCTCCACCGCGTCCGGGTTGACCTCCGGCACGACGAGCGGGATTTCCGGGTCGTAGCGGTAGAGCGAGGAGTTGTCGATCACCACGCAGCCCTGCGAGGCCGCGATCGGCGCGTATTTCTTCGTCGCCTCCGAACCGATGGCAAAGAGCGCGATGTCCCAGCCGGTGAAGTCGAAACCCTCGATGTCCTTGGTCTTGACGGTCTTGTCGCCGAACGAAACCTCGGTGCCGAGCGACCTGCGCGAGGCAAGCGCGGCGATCTCGTCGACGGGAAATTCCCGCTCGGCGAGGATGTTCAGCATTTCGCGGCCCACATTCCCCGTGGCGCCGGCGACAACGACCTTGTAGCCCATCTGGGGTCTCCTAACGTTAAGGACGAGGCCCCTTAGCCGATCGCGCCCCGCAGATAAAGGCCCCGCCGCGCCGCAGCGCGGAAAAAACGCCGCAGGATCACAATACTCGGGCGAGATCGGCGATCAGATCCTCAGCATCCTCGAGCCCGACCGAGAGCCGGAACACCCCGTCGCCGGCGAAGGCGCGGTAGCTCTCCCTCGCGGCACCGTCGAGCCGGAACGAGCTGTCCATCAGGCTGTCGGTCTCCATCCAGAAGATCAGGCTCCGGTGATGGCCGAGCGAGACCGCGTAATGGATGATCTCGAGCCGGTCGATGAAGCCCTGCGCCAGCGCCCGGCCCCGCGCCGCGTCGCCGACCTGGAACGAGATCATTCCGGATGTGTTGGTCATCTGCCGCCGCGCGAGTTCGGCCTGGGGATGCGAGGCGAGGCCAGGATGGATCACGCGGGTCACCGAGGGGCGGGTTTCCAGCCATTCGGCGATCCGGATCGCGTTCCGCTGGTGCGCCTGCATCCGCAGGGGCAGCGTCGCCATGCCGCGGGCGATCAGCCAGGCGTTGAAGGGCGAGAGAATCCCACCGTGATGGATCGCCGCCTCGGCCCTGAGCTTCGCGACAAGCTCGGCACTGCCCGCCACCGCGCCGCCGACCGCGTCGCCGTGGCCGCCGATGTACTTCGTCACCGAATGCATGATCAGATCGACGCCGAGCGCCCGGCTGTCCTGCCCCAAGGGCGAGGCGAAGGTCGCGTCGCAGGAGAGCAGCGCCCCGGCGTCATGGGCGAGCCGCGCCACCGCCGCGAGATCGGTGAGCCGGCCGATCGGGTTCACCGGCGTTTCGGTGTGGACGAGCTTGGTCTCCGGCCGGATCGCCGCTGCCACCGCGTCGAGGTCGGACATGTCGACCAGCGTCACCGCGATCCCGAGCCGGGGCAGCGTGTCGCGCGCGAGCTCCGCGACCCCGGCATAGGAGACGTCCGAGACGACCGCATGATCGCCGGCCGAGAGGAACGTCAGGAAGATCGCCGTCGCCGCCGCCATGCCGGAGGCGAGGCAGAGGCAGTCCTCGGTCCCCTCAAGCGCCGCGATCTTGCGCTCCAGCAGCGCGACGGTGGGGTTGCCCCAGCGGGTATAGAGAAAGCCGGCGTCGTCGCGGAGGTCATGGGCGGAAAAGCCGGCCACCTGATCGGTCACGAAGGTCGAGGACATGTGCAGCGGCGGCGCCGAGGCGCCGGTCGCGGGGTCCGGTCCCTCGCCGGCATGGATGGCGGTGGTGTTCGGGCCGAGCGATGCGTTGCGGTGATCCATGGCGGTCCTCTCCGGTTTTCCCGAAGCCTCGCCCCGAACGCCTGTGCGCGCATCCCCGATTGCGACATGGTCGCGGCGTTTACCGGTTCCGGGCGCTCAGACCCCGGCCTGGCTCACCCGGTTGTCTTCGCGCAGGAGCCGCTCGACGAACGCCTTCTCGGCAGCGAAATCATGCGGCACCTGATCGGCGCGGCGCGATCCGGTGAGCGAGAGCGAGGCGAAGAAGTCGAAGCCGTGAAGGCGGAGCGAGGCGAGCCCGCTCGCCGCCAGCAGGTCGATCAGCATCGCTCCGGTGGTCGGCGGCGCGCCGAGCCGGTCGCGCAAGGCCGCCCAGTCGGCGAGCGGGTGCAGGTAGAAGCCGGGCGACGTCGCCACGCCCCACGGCAGGCGCTTGCGCTTGTGCGACATCCAGAGGATGCGGCTTGCGCCGATGCGGTGCAGATCCTCGGCGCCGATCGAGGTGGCGAGCGCCAGCCAGTCGGTGCGCCGCCCATGCGTGCGCGAGGCTGGCATCGGCGCCCGGTTGATGCGGATCACCAGATCGGCCGCGTCGATCTCGAACCCCTCGTCGCGCTCCGCGAGCGAGCGGGCATTGCCGACGAGCGCCACGCGCTTGCCGTCAAGCTCGGCGAAGAGGTCGGCCCGCGCCACCGACAGCGCCGCGAGCGGTGCCTCGCGCCGGAGCGCCCGCGCGAGGTAGAAGCCCCCCCGGTTCACCAGCTCTCTCCCGCCAGAAGCCGCCGGTAGAGCGCGACGATGGCAGCCGCCTCGTCCTCGATCCGGAACGCCTGCCGCACCCGCTTAAGCGAGGCCGCACCGGCCCTTGCCCGCATCTCCGCGTCATCGAGGAAGGGCGCCACCGCCGCCGCGAGCGCCGGAATGTCGCCGGGCGCCACCAGCGCGCCGGTCTCCTCCGTCACGATCTCCTCGAAAGCGCCGACGCGGGTCGCCACCACCGGCACGGCGCAGGCCATCGCCTCGATCGGCGTGAGGCCGAAGCCCTCCCAGCGTTGCGGCGCGACATAGAGGTCCAGCACCCGGTACCAGTCGGCAATCTCGTGGACCGGCACCTCGGGCAGGAAGCGGATGCGGTCAGCCAGGCCGGCCGTTGCGACGTTCTCCTTCAGCCCGGTCAGGAAGCCGTCATGCCCCTCGGTCGCCCGCCCCATCACGAGCGCCGTCACCCCTGGCCGCCCGGGCAGGAGCGCGAGGGCGGCCTCGACGAAGGCGTCGGTCCCCTTTTGCGCCCGGATCCGCCCGTAGCAGCCGAGGATCACCTGATCCTTGGGCAGGCCGAGTTTGCGCCTCAGCGCGGCGCGGTCCTCGGGCCGCGAGAACGCCTCGGTGTCGATCCCGTGCAGGATCACCTCGGCCCCGCGTTCGAGATAGGCGGCGGTCTTTCGCGAGGTGGCGATCACCCCGTCCATCCGGCCGATGAGCCAGCGGGTATAGCCGGTATGCTTGCGCTGCGAGGCCGACGTGAAGAGCAAACGCAGCCGCCGCCTCAGGACATGCTTCAGCATGAGCCCCAGCAGCATCTCGGTGTTGCGCCGGGCATGCCAGACCCGGACCCGGTCGCGCGGCATGAGGAAAAGCCGCGACAGGGCGACATGCGGCACATGAGGGGGCAGGCCCGGCCCGGTCGCGGCAATGCCGATCATCCGTGCCTGCAAGGGCACCAGCCGCACGATCGTCGCCGTCACCCCCGAAAGCCGCCGCTTCAGGTTCGGTGCAATCACCTCGATGTCACGGATGTCGGGGGCCATGTGCTCTCCTTCGCGGGATGGTTAGCCCATGGGGCGCCGCAATTCTAGCCCGTCGCGTCGCGGCTGAAGAGGTAGAGAACGAGGCCGATCAGCAATGGCACGAGGAAGAAGAGGAAGAGCGCGGCGAACGGCGCCTCGGGACTCGCGGCGCCCGCCTCCATCGCCCGGTGGAACCGGCCGCTGGTGAATTGCAGGATCCCGGCGCCGCCGATCCCGAACATATTGAGGAAGGTCACCCCGCGCCCGACGAGATGGGGCGGAAAGAAGCTCCGCCCATGCGCCATGATCGCCGGGAAGGACGAGCCGAAGAAGCCCACGGCGGCAAGAAGCGCGGTCGCCGCCCAGAACCCCGCGCCGGGCGCGAGGGCAAGCGCCCCGAGCGCCACGGCCCCGGCCGCATTGCCCCAGAAGACCACCCATTTCCGCGTGCCGAAGATCCGGTCGAGCGGCCCGTAGGCGAAGTTCCCCGCGACCATCGCGAGCGCCATGACAAGGGTCACCCGCCCGATCGCGAGCGCGTCTAAGCCGAAGACCTCGGCGAGATAGGGCCCCGCCCAGAGCCCCCTTATCGCGGCGGCCGGCGCATAGGCGACAGCCATCAGCGGCAGAATCGCCCAGAGGCCGGGAATGCGGAGGAGATCGACGACCGACCCGCGCCCGGTCTCCGGCGCCGCCAACCGCTCGGGATCGCGCACGAAGATCCAAAGCGCGAGCGCCACCGCGACCGTCACCGCGGCGAGCCCGATGAGCGCCGGACGCCAGCCGATCAGCTCGACGAGCCAGGCCAAGGGCGCCGCCCCGGCGATATTGCCGAGCGAGCCCGCGCCGATGATCGCGCCCGCGAGCGTGCCGAAGACGGCCGGCCGGTAGACCCGCGCGAAGATGTAGTAGGAGGCCATGAGCACCGGCGAACAGCCGATCCCGATCAACGCCATGGCGAGATGCACCGCGCCGGGACTTTGTGCGAGCGCGAAGACAAGCGCGCCGCCGCCGCCGCCAAGACCGAGCAGGACCGAGGCCGTCAGACGCGGTCCGATCCGGTCGAGCGCGGCACCCACCGGCATCTGCATCACCGCGAAGACAAGAAACCAGATGCCCGAGGAGAGCGCGAGATCCCCCGGCGCCGCGCCGATCTCGGCGCCGAGCACGGGTGCCAGCACCGCGAGGAATGCGCGGTAGAACTGGCTCAGCACGTAGCCCGCCACCAGAAAGATGAGCCCTGCCCGCATGTTGCCCCGTTCTGCCCCGATGGCCGCGACCCTGCGGCAGAAACCACGCCTGCGCAAGGCTGGTCTTGGATCGGCCCGCCCGCCGTCCTACAAGGCCCCATGCGCGCGTTTCTCGCCATTCCCCTGCCCGAGAGCGTCATCGACGCGCTGGAGGATCTGCAGGCCGACCTGCCGTTCGGCCGGCTCGTGCGCCCCGAGAACCTGCACCTCACCCTCGCCTTCCTCGGCGAGGAGCCCGACGAGGTGATCGAGGCGGTGCACGAGGCGCTCTTGCCGTTCCGCGCGACGGACTTCGACCTGGAACTGGCCGGGCTCGGCACCTTCGGCGGCCGCGAGCCGGCGAGCCTGCACATCGCCGCGACCCGCAGCCCCGCCCTGCGAGACCTCCATGCGCGGCTCCGCAACCGGCTTCACCGCGCGGGGCTGATGTTGCCGCGCGAACGCTTCGCGCCGCATGTGACGCTCGCCCGGTTCCGCCGCAACAGCCCCGCCGCCGACCACCAGAGACTTGGCGCCTTCATCGCCGCACGGGGCGAGACCCGCCTCGCCCCCTTCCCGGTCACGCATTTCTCGCTTTTCCGCTCGATCCTCGGCGCCGATGCACCGGTCTATGACGAGCTCGCCCGCTACATGCTGGGTTGACAGCGCTGTGCCTCCGCCGGGGGAATACAGATGAGCGCCCGTTCCGGGCGCACGCCTTCTGGCACTTCGTGCGGTTTGCCTCCGGCGCGGATGCTTCTTGCAAGATGAAGACGTCACCGGCCTTCATCTTGCGAACAAATATCCGCCGCGGAGCGCAGCGAGTGACTGCCGCGCCCGCGGCAGGCGCGAGAGGAAAGGCTTGCGCCCGGAACGGGCGCACATTTGGGAAACTGTCGATTTCCGGATGTTCGGGAAATTGGTCGGAGCGAGAGGATTCGAACCTCCGACCCCCTGCTCCCGAAGCAGGTGCGCTACCAGGCTGCGCTACGCTCCGACCGTGCCGCGGGGGTTACCGATTCCCGCAGCGTTTGGCAAGGGAGAAAGGACAGGAATTTCCGGCACGGCGCGCACTGAAGCGCCGCGTTCGAACAGGGCCCGCAGGATGCGCGCTCTGGGCGTTTTGCGGACAACGCGGATAATGTAGGTCCGGGACGGTTAAAACGGCATGGGCGGCATGCAGGGCGACATTCTCACGCTTCTCGGCGGAATCGGCATGTTCCTCCTCGGCATGCGCCTGATGACCGAGGCGCTCGGCCAGCTTGGCAGCCGCCAGTTGCGCGCGGTGCTCCGGCGGCTCACGACGTCGCCGGCCACCGGAGCCCTGGCCGGGGCCGTCACGACCGCGGCGATCCAGTCGTCGAGCGCGACGATGCTGATGACCATCGGCTTCGTCGGCGCCGGGTTCCTGACCTTTCCGCAAGCGGTCGGCGTCGTCTTCGGCGCCAATGTCGGCACCACGGTCACCGGCTGGATGGTCGTGCTGCTCGGGTTCAAGCTGCATCTCGCGACCGCGGCGCTGCCTCTGCTCTTCGCATCCGGCCTCTTCGCGGCGCTGGGGCGCGGGCAGGCGGCGCGGGTCGGCGCGATGCTTGCCGGTTTCAGCCTCGTGTTCCTCGGCCTCGACATGATGCAGGCAGGGGCCGAGGGATTCGGCGGGATGATGATCCCGGAGGCACTGCCGGCCGACACGATCGGAGGACGCCTGGCGCTCCTCGCGCTCGGGGTTGTCGTGACGCTGGTGATCCAGTCCTCGAGCGCCGGCGTGGCGATGACGCTCGTCCTGCTCGGCTCGGACGCGATCACGCTGCCACAGGCCGCATCTATGGTGATCGGCATGGACATCGGCACGACGTTCAAATCCGTTGTCGCGACGATGGGAGGGTCCCGCGACATGCGCCGCACCGCCATGGCCCACGTTGCCTACAACCTCGTCACCGGGGCGGTCGCCTTCGCGCTCGTGGGGATCGCCGTGCCGGCCCTCGACCAAGCCTTCGGTGGCGACGGTCCGGCCGCGCTCGTGGCCTTCCACACGCTCTTCAACCTGATCGGCACCCTGCTCATGCTGCCCGTTACCGCGCCCTTCGCGCGGCTGATCGAGCGGCTCATTCCCGGCAGCGGCGTCGTCCTCGCCGAGTCGCTCGACCGACGCCTGCTCGCCGATGCAGAGGCCGCGCTCGATTCCGCCCGCGGCGCGACCTCCGCCGTCGCCGCGGCGCTCTTTGCCGCTCTTGGCGCACGGCTCAGGCGTGGCGGGACCGATGCGGCGCTCCGCGATCTTGCGCCGCGGATGGGGCCGGTCCTCGACGACATCGGCGATTTCCTGATCCGGATCCGCGTGCCCGAGGGCAAGACCGACACGCTCGCCCGGCGGACCGCACTCCTGCATCGGTTCGATCACTTGCAGCGCCTCTGGCACCGG
Source organism: Albidovulum salinarum (assembly GCF_025673475.1). NCBI lineage: Bacteria > Pseudomonadati > Pseudomonadota > Alphaproteobacteria > Rhodobacterales > Paracoccaceae > Albidovulum > Albidovulum salinarum. The sequence continues at coordinate 95,084 of NZ_JAOVQO010000008.1, forward strand.
ACGCGCCAGGAGGAGCGGCTGCGGACACTCGCAGCCGATCCGGTGTTGCGGCGCCCGACCGAGACCCTGGGCGCGGCGCTCCGGCTCGCGGCGGCGGCCCCCGACACGGCGCCGAACGACGCACGGATGCGGCGCATCACCCGGCTGATCGGCGAGCGCACGGGACGGCTGCGCCGCTCGGCGCTTCTGGCCGAACATGCCGGTCTCGTCAGCCCCTCCGGAGTGTTCGAGCGGACCGACGCGATCCGGACGCTTCAGCGCGCCGCGCATCATGCCGAGCGCGTGATCCACTACGGCCTTGTCGCCGCGGGCGAGGCGCAGGAGGCGAAACCGGCAGAACAGGAGCCTTGACCGGTTTCGCCCGCGGGACCCGGGAAGCAGGAAGGGGCGCCGAGGGCGCCCCTTTTCGCGTGGTATCGTGCCGCTTGAACGAGAGCGATCAGAGCGACGCGTCGAGCGCCGCAACGACCGCGTTGCCCATCTCGGCGGTCGAGACCGGCTTGCCGCCCTCGGGCCCCATCAGATCGGCGGTGCGGACGCCGTCGGCGAGCACCTTCTCCACCGCCTTCTCCAGCCGGTCGGCCTCCGCACCCTGGTCGAAGGAGTAGCGCAGCGCCATCGCGAAGGAGAGGATGCAGGCGATCGGGTTGGCCTTGCCCTGCCCGGCGATGTCGGGGGCCGAGCCGTGCACCGGCTCGTAGAGCGCCTTCGGCCGGCCGTTCGCCATCGGCGCGCCGAGCGAGGCCGAGGGCAGCATGCCGAGCGATCCGGTCAGCATCGCCGCGGCATCCGACAGGAGGTCGCCGAAGAGGTTGTCGGTGACGATCACGTCGAACTGCTTCGGCCAGCGGCAAAGCTGCATCGCGCCGGCATCGGCGTACATGTGGCTGAGTTCGACGTCGGGATATTCCTCGTCATGCACCTTCTGCACGACCTCGCGCCAGAGGATGCCCGATTCCATCACATTGGCCTTCTCCATCGAGCAGACCTTGTTCCCCCGCCGCCGCGCCAGTTCGAAGGCCGAGCGCGCGACGCGGGCGATCTCGGATTCCGTGTAGCGCTGGGTATTGATCCCCACCCGCTCGTTGCCCTCGGTGAAGATGCCGCGAGGCTCGCCGAAATAGACGCCCGAGGTCAGCTCGCGCACGATCATGATGTCGAGGCCCGCGACGACCTCCTTCTTCAGCGAGGAGAAGTCCGCCAAAGCGTCGAAGCACTGTGCCGGGCGCAGGTTCGAGAAAAGGTCCATCTCCTTGCGGAGCCTGAGGAGCCCGCGCTCGGGCTTCACCGAGAAGTCGAGCTTGTCGTATTTCGGCCCGCCGACCGCGCCGAGCAGCACCGCGTCGACCTCCTGCGCCTTCGCCATGGTCGCATCCGCGAGCGGCGTGCCATGCGCGTCGTAGGCAGCGCCGCCGACAAGATCCTCGCTGACGTCGAAGCGAAGCTCGCGCTTGTCGCCGTACCAGTCGATGATCTTCTTCACTTCGGCCATGACTTCGGGGCCGATCCCGTCGCCGGGCAGGATGAGGAGGGAGGGATTGGCCACGTCGGCACTCCTGAGGCTGGAAAGGGTTTCCGCTCGCCTAGCCAAAGCCCGACGCGGGGTCAAGCGCGGGGGCGTCGGAACGAGCGCCCGGATCACGCCGTGAGGCTCGGATTCGGGTTGGTTCTTCGTAGTCCGCACCTGTGCTAGGATGCCGTGTGGGCGAAACGGCCAGCGACGGCCCTAACCGGCCCAAAGATCCGGGATAACGGAGTTCGAGGCGTGCGTCCGCACCCAAGTGCCACCTGTCGAGCAGTACAGGCGAATTTGGGAGGACATGATGATCTCGATAAAAGCTGCCTTGTCTGGCGCCGCTCTGTTTTCGCTAGGGGTACTTGCCGGCAATTTGGACATTGCCGCAGGGAAGGCACAGGAGGCCGGTCCGACCGAGAATATCGGGATCGGTATCACGAAGTTGGGCGTCGTGCCGGAAGAGTCCATGATCAGGCAGATCGGTATCGACGGCTACTTTCTGCAATTGCGCATCGCCACGCTGGAACCCGGCGGCCAAGTTGCGCGGCATCAGCATGACACTCGTCCAGGCCTCGTCTATACATTGGAAGGTTCATGGATCGAAGGACGGCCGGATGGCGAACGCGAGTATCCGGCCGGAGAGGGTATCGCGCTGGTCGAGGACGCAGACGCCGATCACTGGTTTTTCAACCGCGGCGACGAGCCCGTGAAAGTCTTGATCTGCGACCTTGGGCTGGCCGGCTAGTCACTCGTGCGTCGCGCGGTGAGGGAAGAACCTCTCCGGAGGCGGGCGTCCGGACGTCTGTCGGATTGCGCGAGACCTTCCACCTGGAGCCTGCCGTGAAGGATTGGACGGAAATCCTGAGAGCTACGTCGTGGCCCGGCTTCAGGGAAGTTCGACATCGACCCAGACGAGACGGTGGCGCGAGGCGGCCTCGGCCTCGGCGGAACCGAGTTCCTCCGGCGCCGGCCACCAGACGCCGGAGCCAGCGACCGCGAGGTCGGCGGACGGCAGCACATAGTCGACGCGCAGGTTCCCCGGCCCCGGCGTGTCGCGCCAGTCGGCTGTGTCGAGCTTGGGATCGCCTCGTTGAGCGGCATTTGCGCCCCCCTGCTCTGCTCCCGCACGGACCGCACCGGTGCTCGACGGCACCGGATCCTGAAGCCGCGGATCCGTCAGCAGTGCCTCGAGTGCGCCTGCCCGACCGTCGCCGTCCACCGGGTCGAGGTTGGCGTCGCCGAGGATCACGAATGGCGCGGCCGGCGGCGCGAACGGCAACTCGCCGTCGATGAACCGCAGCCAGAACGCCGCCTCGTCATGGTTCCGGCGCCCGTTCCGGTCCTCCGGCCCGTCAAAGACCGGCGGCGTCGCGTGAAACGCAAGGAGCGTCAGCGACCGCCCATCGGCGAGCGTCACCGGCACCGCCCAATGCCCGGTGGTCGAGAGACGCTGGATCGCGGCCGCGTCAGAGGAAAGCGCCGCGCCACTGATCAGGGATTCGGGCAGGTCGCGCCAGAGGAAGGCGGAGAAATCCTGCGCGGTGGACGCTTCGATCGGCAGGCGCGACAGCACCGCCATTCCGCCCTCGCCCGCGAACCGGCCGAAACCCTGTGCGTCGCCCGGCCCGCCGAGTTTGCCGTCACCGTCGAGGTCGATGCCGCTCGCCCGCCCGGTATTCGGCCTGAGGGCGAAATGATGCGGATAGGCCATCCCATGCGCCGCGATCCGCTGCGCGAAGGCCTCAAGCGCGACCCCGTCGAGGTCATAGTCGAACCCGGCCAGCAGGATCACGTCCGGCGCCGCCGTCGCGATCACCTCGGAGGCGGCCTCGACCTGGCGGTCCGCGCCGGTCAGGATATCGCGCAGGAGAAGCCCCGGCCCCTCGCGCGTCAACTCGGCATTGAAGGTCGCGATCCGCAGCGTCTCGGACTTCGCCGGCATCGTGGTGAACGTGGCCGCGACGGCAGCGGCGATCAGACGGGAAGCAGCTCGGCCTCGGCAGCCATGTGGTTCTGCTTTCGCTTCTCGGCGATCATCCCGGCGATACGGCTCATCGCGATGCCGCGCATGAGGAGGGAAGCAGGAAGGAAAGCCCATGCGCTCATCGTCCAAATCAGGGTCTGCGGGCTTTGGAGCGTCACCGGTGAGAAGGCCAGCGACGCGAGCTTCACCGCCGCGGGAACGAGGAACGGTAGAAGGATGCCGAGCAGGATGTTGAAACGTGCGTCGCGCTGAAGCCGGCTGACGACATCGCCGCCGCGGGTCGGATCAAATGTCGGCAGGTTGATCCAGACATTGAAGGTGCCGATCCGCGCTGGCCAGCCAATCACCCGCATCGACGCGACGAAGGCGATCAGCGTCAGGAGCGAGATCATGTAGCTGATCCCCGACGCCGTGCGCACTAACTGCAGATGTTCGAGGCTTATGTCCTCGGGCAGCATCAGCACCACGAGACGCACCGGGCTGTAGGGCACATCGATCGCCTCGCCGAGGCGGCTGCCGAGCACCTCGATGAACGTCGTCAGGGTCGTCGGCTGGCTCTGGCCGCGCACGAGGGTCGAGAGGAGGAGAACCGTCGCGAAGAGCGACAGGAACCGCAGCCGGTTGAACGGCGGCGCATCGCGGAATTCCACTACTCCGGGATAGGTCGAGGCATATTCGAAGAAGGTCAGAGCCGCAGCGAAAAGGGCAACCAGGGCAACGATTTGCGTGGTGTCGCTACTCACATGGGGCAGCATGAGCGAGGGCGTCGCCACTAGCACCATTATCAACACTGCGCGCACCAGCGCACCTGTGAGCTGCGAAATCACTGCCCTACGTCCCCTGTCCGGCTGAAGCCGGTTCTTTGCCTCGCCTTGCGATCGGCGTCACTCCGCCAATCGTGGCGCTTGGCCTCAATTGTGACCGATTCTTGCCCAAATCGACCTCCACAACAACCAATGATGAGGTAGACCAAGGCTTTCGGACCTTTTCGTGGTGCAAGTGGTGCGACATTGCATCATTTCATGAGCAAGAATCCGCCGAGAATGGTTCAAAAATAAGGCCGCCCAAGAGGGCGGCCGAAATTTCATCGTGTTGACAATGGGTTCACACCCAGGGGCGAGCCTGCGCCGCACTGCTTTCGAACGCGTCGATCGCCGCAGCTTTTTCAAGCGTCAGGCCGATATCGTCGAGTCCGTTCAGCAGGCAATGCTTGCGGAACGCATCCACTTCGAAGCCGAAGCTCTGCCCGTCGGAGCTCGTCACGGTCTGTACCTCAAGGTCCACGGTCATGCGCGCGTTGGCGCCCTTGCGGGCATCCCCCATGAGCACATCGACGGCGTCCTGGGGCAGCACGATCGGCAAGATGCCGTTCTTGAAGCAGTTGTTGAAGAAGATGTCGGCGAAGCTCGTGGAGATCACGCAGCGGATGCCGAAGTCGAGCAGCGCCCAGGGGGCGTGCTCGCGCGAGGAGCCGCAGCCGAAGTTGTCGCCCGCGACGAGGATCTGCGCGTCGCGGTAGGCCGGCTGGTTGAGCACGAAGCTCTCGATCTCCGACCCGTCTGCGTTGTAGCGCATCTCGTCGAAGAGGTTCTTGCCGAGCCCTGACCGCTTGATCGTCTTCAGGAACTGCTTGGGGATGATCATGTCGGTGTCGATGTTCACGAGTGGCATCGGCGCCGCGATCCCGGTCAGGGTTGTGAATTTGTCCATGCTTGTCTCCGTCGGAACCGGGCACAGCCCGCGTTCCGGTTCAGTGTTTTACTTGAGCCTTCCGCCCATCGCGCGGAGGAAGAACGCCATCACGACGAACCCCGCCCCGTTGAAGAGCAGTTCGATACCGAGAAGGATCCCGAGGATGTTGACCGAAGCGGTGGCGAAATTCGCGAGGATGTAGCCGCCGAGCAGCACCGAAAGGGCGCCCGAAATCAGCATTGGCCAGAAAAACCGCGTGTCCCGCATACGCCAAGAAAAGGCGATCCGCACGATCCCGCTGCTGATCAGCAGGATCACGATCAGAAACGCCAGCGAGATCAAGCCTTCCAGCGGGTTGAAGAGGAAGGACACCCCCAGGAAGGCCATCAGCGCTCCGAGAAGGACGCTGAAGAACTTGCTGGCAGTGCCCTCTGCCGAGAATCCGCCGACAATCTGGAAAGCGCCGCTGACGAGGAACACGACACCTGTGAGTGTAGTGACCGCCAGGGACGCCGCGAAGGTATTGCCCAGGACGATCACGCCGAACACGACCGACAGAACACCCAGCAGCAGATATTTCAGCCATTCCTTCATCGAAAACCGCTCCTCGTACGTTGCACTTCAGGCATGGGTTAGCATGAAGTCCCGTACATCTGTCAGGTGCCCCGTAACCGCCGCCGCCGCGGCCATCGCGGGGCTCATCAGATGGGTGCGCCCACCCCGGCCCTGACGGCCCTCGAAGTTGCGGTTCGAGGTCGCCGCGCAGCGTTCGCCCGGGCTGAGCTGGTCGGGGTTCATCGCGAGGCACATCGAGCAGCCAGCGAGCCGCCATTCGAACCCGGCGTCGATGAAGATCTGCGCCAGACCTTCCTCTTCCGCCTGCGCGCGCACGAGGCCCGAGCCCGGCACGACCATCGCCCGGATCCCGTCGGCAATCTTCTTGCCCTTGAGAATCTCGGCCGCCGCCCTGAGATCCTCGATCCGGCCGTTGGTGCAGGAGCCGATGAACACCGTGTCGATCTTGATGTCGGTCAGCTTCTGGCCCGGAGTCAGGCCCATGTATTCGATCGACCGCGCCGCGGCTTCGACCTTGCCGCCCTTGAAGTCCTCGGGCGAGGGCACGGCGCCGGTGATCGGCAGCACGTCCTCGGGGCTCGTGCCCCAGGTCACGACCGGGGCGATGTCCTCGCCCTTCAGCGTCACGACCTTGTCGAAATGCGCGCCCTCGTCGGTCTTGAGCGTCTTCCACCAGGTCAGTGCGGCTTCCCACTGCGCGCCCTTCGGCGCGTGGGGCCGGCCCTTCACATACTCGAAGGTCTTCTCGTCCGGCGCGATCAGGCCGGCCCGCGCGCCGCCCTCGATCGCCATGTTGCAGACGGTCATGCGGCCTTCCATCGACAGGTCGCGGATCGCCTCGCCGCAGTATTCGATGACATAACCGGTGCCGCCGGCGGTGCCGGTCGCGCCGATCACCGACAGGGTGATGTCCTTGGCGGTGACGCCCGGCCTGAGCTTGCCGGTGATCTCCACCTTCATGTTCTTCGACTTCTTCTGGATCAGCGTCTGGGTGGCGAGCACATGCTCCACTTCCGACGTGCCGATGCCATGCGCCAGCGCTCCGAAGGCGCCGTGCGTCGCGGTGTGGCTATCCCCGCAGACCACGGTCATGCCCGGCAGGGTCCAGCCCTGTTCGGGACCGACGATATGGACGATGCCCTGGCGGATGTCGGAGACGGGGTAGTAGTTGATGCCGAAATCCCTGGCGTTCTTGTCGAGCGCCTCGACCTGGATCCGGCTTTCCTCGTTCTCGATCCCCTTCTCGCGGTCGAGCGTCGTCGGCACGTTGTGGTCCGGCACCGCGATGGTCTTTTCCGGCGCCCGCACCTTGCGGCCGGTCATGCGCAGGCCCTCAAAGGCCTGCGGCGAGGTCACCTCGTGGACGAGGTGGCGGTCGATATAGAGAAGGCAGGTGCCATCGTCCTGAGTGTCGACGACATGTGCATCCCAGATCTTGTCATAGAGGGTCTTGGGGGACATCGGTCCGCTCCCGTTGAACTGTTGAGAGAAGGGCAGTGACTGTTTGCGCCGCGCGCGCGATCAGGCGCGGGCAAGCACGCTGAGCGTCGCTCCGAAGAAGCGCCAGGGCAGGCGCGCACGGTCATCCATGTCGAAAATGCGCTTCATGCGCGCAGGAGATACACTTTGGCCCCGAGTCCCGCAAGCGAAAGCGCGAGCCTTGCCACCGCCGCCGCGATGCTGGCACAAGAAGGCAGGACCAGGGAAAGGGCCAGATGGAAGGCGAATACGAAACGATCCTGTCCGGCCTCGAAGAGCTGTGGTCGATGCTCTGGCTCAACCTGCGGCTCCTGTGGTTGCCCAACCAGCTCGGCCAGCTGGCCACGATCCTCAGCTGCGTTGCCCTGGCCTGGCTTCTGGACCGCCAGATCGGTCCGAAGTTCGAGGACTGGATCCGGTCGCTGGAGGGCCGGCCGAAGTGGCAACTGCGCTGGCTTATCGTGCTGCGCAACCGGATGGCACTGGCGTATTTCGCGACGCTTTGCTGGCTCGCCTCTGGCGCGTTCTCGCTCATCTACACCTTCCCGTCGCGCCGCTACCTGCTCACGCTGGCCGCGACGATCGCCACGGCGTGGCTCTTCATCCGCATCGCGGCCCAGGTGGTGCGCAACCGCTCCCTCAGGCGGCTGACGGTCTGGGGCCTGACGATCTACGCCACGATCTACTATCTCGGCCTCGTCGACGAGGCGGCGATCCTGCTCGACGACATCTCGATCGAGTTCGGCGACTTCAAGCTCAGCGTCCTGGCGATCCTCAAGGCGGCCATCGTCACCGCATTGCTGGTGATCGCCGCGCGCACGGCGTCGCACACGGCCGCGAGACGGATCGGCGCGAACGAGGACATCAGCCCCTCGATGCGCGTGCTGACAGTGAAGTTCCTGCAGATCACGCTCTACTCGGCAGCCTTCTTCATCGGCCTGAAGGCGGTGGGGTTCGATCTGACCGGGCTCGCGGTCCTGTCGGGCGCCATCGGCCTCGGCCTTGGCTTCGGCCTGCAGAAGGTGGTGTCGAACCTCGTCTCGGGCGTGATCATCCTGCTCGACAAGTCGATCAAGCCCGGCGACGTCATCTCGCTCGGTGACACTTTCGGCTGGATCGAGGAACTCGGCGCGCGCTACGTCTCGGTCGTCACCCGCGACGGCAAGGAATACCTGATCCCGAACGAGGACCTGATCACGGGCCAGGTGGTGAACTGGTCCCATACGAACCAGTTCGTCCGGATCGACCTCTTCTTCGGCACCGCCTACGGCGATGATCCCCATCTCGTGCGCAAGATCGCGATCGAGGCGGCCCATTCGGTGAAACGCGTGCTGAGTTCCCGGCCCGCCGTCTGCCACATCACCGGCTTCGGCGACAGTTCGGTCGACTACATCCTGCGCTTCTGGATCTCCGATCCGGTCGAGGGGCTGACCAATGTGCGCGGCAATGTCTATCTGGCGCTCTGGGACGCGTTCAAGAAACACGGGATCTCGATCCCGTTCCCCCAGCGCGAGGTCACGGTGCTGAAGGGCTCGGAACTGCGGACCGAGACCATCCGGCCACGCCCCGACACCGGAAGCTGACCCCTGGGCCGGCCGTCATTGAGCTTTCCCCCCCGCGATGCTACCGTGGGATCATGACCAGCGCCGGGGTCGGGTCGGCGCACATCCCAGGAGGACGATGTCCTGTTTCATACTGCAAAGGCGGCCGCGTCTCAGGCCGCAGGGCCGGTGCCAATGACGGCAGAGCCCACCGAGATCCAGAGCGACGTTCTGCTCGCCCGGATTCTCTCCTCCCTCGATGACGACAAGGCCGAAGACGTGGTGACGATCGATCTCCGCGGGCGGTCCTCCGTCGCCGATTACATGGTGATCTGCTCGGGGCGCTCCTCGCGCCAGGTCGCGGCGATCGCCGAGAAGCTGGTGGAACGGCTGAAGCACGAGTTCGGCCGCAACTGCAAGATCGAAGGCAAGGATGCCGGCGACTGGGTGCTGATCGACAGCCAGGACGTCGTGGTTCACGTCTTCCGTCCGGAAGTGCGCGAGTTCTACCAGCTCGAGAAGATGTGGATGCCCGCCGGCGCGGGACTGGCCTCGCGCCAGAACTGATGCGCCTGCACATCTGCGCCGTGGGCCGGCTCCGGGCCGGACCGGAGCGTGCGCTGGTCGATGACTACCTGACACGGTTCGACAGGACGGGCCGGGCCTTGGGCCTCGGCCCGGTTTCCGTTCACGAGGTCGAGGACAGGAAGGGCGGCGGCATGGAGGCCGAGGCGCCGCTCCTGCGCCGCGCGGTTCCCGCGGGCGCCCTTCTCGCCATCATGGACGAACGCGGCCGCACCATGTCCTCTCCGGAATTCGCCGAGATGCTGGCGCGCTGGCGCGACGCCGGCCGGCAGGACGTCGCCTTCCTGATCGGCGGCGCCGACGGGCTCGCGCCCGGCCTGCGGGCCGATGCGGACCAGGCGATCTCGTTCGGGGCGATGGTCTGGCCGCACATGCTGGTCCGGGTGATGCTGGCCGAACAACTCTACCGCGCCGCCTCGATCCTCGCCGGCGCGCCCTATCACCGGGTCTGAGCAGCGGTTTCTTCCCTTTCCGCCCGCGTGGTAGGCTGCGGGAAAGGAAGGAACGCGACAATGACCCCAGATCTTCGCTTGCGCCGGATCCTGCCGGCCCTCTGCCTCCTCGCCGCCTTCGCCGCACCTTTCGAGCCCGCCGCGGCACAAGACGCGAAGGAAGCCGCGCGGATGCTCGGTGCCGACGAGCGCCGGATGGACACCATCTACACGCTCGACTACGCGATGCGCGAACTGATGTGGCACCAGAGCATGTCGATCCTCGCGGCCTATGGCGGCTACAACTCCTATGAGCGCACTGATGGCAGCGCGAATTCCGGCGACCTCCGGCGGCTTACGAACCGCATCGGCCTGAATCGCGAAAGCCTGGCCGATTTCCGCCGCACCTTTGCCCGGGACCGGGACCTGCCGGAGGAGGATGCCGGGCTGGTCACCGGCGTGGCGGAGGATTACGAGGACCTCCTCGCTGCAGCCGAAACTGTCGCGGAACTTCTTGACGCGAGCGATGCAGAGGCCGCGAACATCGCCTATCGCGATGGCTCCGTGCCGGTCGCCAAGTCGATCGGCGCCGATCTCTACACGCCGCGCCGCGCCGCCCGTGACCGATTTCAGAGGACGGCACGGGCGCAGCGCTGATCACGGCCCCAATCAGAACGGGACCACCCGACCCGCCGGGAGGCGGCGGCCTTGCCCGCGCCCTGTTGCGGAGGCGCCCACGCCGTCCTAGAAGGTGCGGCACAAGAGGAAGGAGCCGTCAATGCCGAACCCCCGCCCCGTCGTCCTCTGCATCCTCGACGGCTGGGGCCTGCGCGCCGAGACCGAGGGCAACGCGGTCGCGCTCGGCCAGACCCCGGCCTTCGACCGGATCATGGCCTCCTGCCCGAACGCGCGACTGGTGACGCACGGTCCGGATGTCGGGCTGCCCTCGGGCCAGATGGGCAATTCCGAGGTCGGCCACACGAATATCGGCGCAGGCCGGGTGGTGGCGATGGATCTCGGCCAGATCGACCTCGCGATCGAGGACCGCTCGTTCTTCTCCAATGCCGCGATCGCGGCCTTCATCCAGACGCTGAAGGCCGATGGCGGCACCGCGCACCTGATGGGCGTGGTCTCGGACGGCGGCGTCCATGGCCATATCGACCATGTCCTCGCCGCCTGCGAGATGATCGCGGGCGCCGGTGTGCCCGTGGTGCTCCACGCTGTCACCGATGGCCGCGACGTCGCGCCGAAATCGGCCGACAGCTTCGTCGCCGACCTGGTCGCGCGCCTGCCCGAAGGCGCGAAGGTCGGCACCGTGACCGGGCGCTATTTCGCGATGGACCGCGACAACCGCTGGGACCGGGTGGAGCGCGCCTATGCCGCGATGATGAAGGCCGAAGGTCTCACCGCCGCCTCCGCGCCCGAGGCCGTCGCCGCCGCCTATGCGCGCGGCGAGACCGACGAATTCATCCAGGCCACGGTGATCGACGGCTACCAGGGCGCGAAGGACGGCGACGGCTTCTTCTGCCTCAACTTCCGCGCCGACCGGGCCCGCGAGATCCTGCTCGCCGTGGGCGAGGACGACTTTGCAGGCTTCGCGCGCGGCATCCGCCCGCACTGGAGCGCGATCCTCGGCATGGTCGACTATTCCAAGACCCACGACGCCTTCATGGCCGCGGCCTACCCGAAGCGCCCGGTCGCGAACACGCTCGGCGCTTGGGTGGCGGTGCACGGGCTGAAACAGTTCCGCATCGCCGAGACCGAGAAGTACCCCCACGTCACCTTCTTCCTCAACGGAGGCAAGGAAGTGCCGGAGGAGGGCGAGGACCGCCACATGGCCCCCTCGCCCAAGGTCGCGACCTACGACCTTCAGCCCGAGATGTCGGCCCCCGAGGTTTCCGACACGCTCGTCGCCGCGATCGGCAGGGGCTACGACCTCATCGTGGTGAACTACGCCAATCCCGACATGGTCGGCCACACCGGCGATCTCTCCGCCGCGATCGCCGCCGTCGAGGAGGTCGACCGCGGCCTCGCCCGCGCGATGATCGCGCTCGAGGCGGCCGGCGGGGCGATGATCGTCACCGCCGACCACGGCAATTGCGAGATGATGATCGACCCCGAGACCGGCGGGCCGCACACCGCGCACACGACGAACCCGGTGCCGGTCGTGCTGGTCGGCGGACCGGAGGGCGTGACGCTCCGTAACGGCCGCCTCGCCGACCTCGCGCCGACGCTGCTCGACCTGATGGGCCTCGACCTGCCGCCCGAGATGACCGGCCGGACACTCATCGAACGCGCATGAGGCTGCCCGCCCTCCTCCTCGCGCTTGCGTTTGCGCCCGGCCTGCCCCCCGCCGCCTCTGCGGAGGATCCCGCGGTCCCGGCAGCCGAACAGGCCGCGGAGAACCTGCGCGGCGCGATTGAGGCATTGAACTCTGCTCATGGGTCGCGCGACCGGGTGGCCGCGCTCACCCGGACGATCCAGGCCTACGAGGACGGGCTTGCCTCGTTGCGCGACACGCTCCGCCGTGCCTCGCTGCGGGAGGCGGAGATCGCCGCCGATTTCGACGCCAAGCGCGACCGGATCGGCCAGCTTCTCGGCGTGATGTCGGCGATGGAGCGCGATTCGGCACCGCTCCTGCTGCTGCATCCCGACGGTCCGGTCGGCGCCGCGCGATCCGGCATGATCCTCTCCGCCGTCGCCCCCGCGCTGGAGACCGAGGCCGACGCGCTTGCCGCCCAGCTCGCCGAACTTGCGCACCTCCGGCAGCTCCAGTCGGAGACGGCAGAGATGCTGGCCAAGGGCCTCGCGGGTGCGCAGGGCGCGCGGACCGCGCTCAGCAAGGCGATCCAGGACCGCACCGACCTTCCCCAGCGGTTCCTTGACGATCCCGAGGAGGTGACCGCGCTGGTGGCGAGCGCCGACAGCCTCGACGCCTTCGCGAACGGGCTCGCCGCGATGGAGACCGATATCGGCGCGCCGATGGACGATTTCGCCGGCGCGAAGGGCGCGCTGCCGCTGCCGGTGCGCGGCACACTCCTGCGCGGCGCCGGCGCGGCCGACGCCGCCGGCATCCGCCGCCCCGGCATCCTTGTCGAGACCAGCCCCGGCGCTCTGGTCACAGCGCCCTGGCCGGCGACGATCCGCTACCGCGGCCCGCTGCTCGACTACGGAAATGTGATGATCGTTGAGCCGGCATCGGGTTATCTTCTGGTACTTGCCGGGCTGGGCACCGTTTACGGGGATACCGGAGACGTGCTCGAAGCCGGCGCGCCGATCGGCCTCATGGGCGGCGCGGCGCCCGGTGAAGGGCTCACCGACGCCGAGTCCAAGGAAACCGGTGGCGAAGTGCGCACGGAAACGCTTTATATAGAGTTGAGACAGGGCAAGGAGCCCGTGGACCCCGGCCCTTGGTTCATTGAGACAAGGAAAGACTGAGCGATGAGGAAATTCGTGATGGCCGCGCTCGGCGGCACGCTTGCCGGCGTAGTGCTGACGACGCAGGTGGCGGGCCCCCTGGTCGCGCAGGAATCCGGCAGCGGCGGCTCGGTCTATGAACAGCTCGACCTCTTCGGCGACATCTTCGAGCGGATCCGCGCCCAATATGTCGAGCAGGTTGACGAGGGCAAGCTGATCGAGGCCGCGATCAACGGCATGCTGACCTCGCTCGACCCGCATTCGAGCTACCTCGCGCCGGACGCCTTCGACGACATGCGGGTCCAGACCCGCGGCGAGTTCGGCGGCCTCGGCATCGAGGTCACGCAGGAGGAGGGCTTCGTCAAGGTCGTCTCGCCGATCGACGGCACCCCGGCCTTCGACGCCGGAATCCAGGCCGGCGACTTCATCACCCATGTCGACGGCGAGAGTGTGCTTGGCCTCACGCTCGACCAGGCGGTCGACAAGATGCGCGGGCCGGTCGGCTCGGAAATCGTCATCACCGTCGCCCGCGAAGGCACCGACGAGCCGTTCGACGTCTCGATCATCCGCGACACGATCAAGCTCACCGCGGCACGCGGCCGGCTCGAGGGCACGACCGTCGTGCTGCGCGTGACGACGTTCAACGACCAGACCTACGACAACATGGCCGAGGGGTTGAAGACCGCGGTCGAGGAAGCCGGCGGCATCGACAAGGTCAACGGCATCGTCCTCGACCTGCGCAACAACCCGGGCGGCCTGCTGACCCAGGCGATCGAGGTCTCCGACGCCTTTCTCGACAAGGGTGAGATCGTCTCCACCCGCGGCCGCAACCCGCAGGACAGCGAACGCTTCAACGCCGAGCCCGGTGACCTGGCAGATGGCAAGCCGATGGTCGTGCTGATCAACGGCGGCTCGGCCTCAGCCTCCGAGATCGTCACCGGCGCACTGCAGGACCACCGCCGCGCCATCGTCGTCGGCACCAAGTCGTTCGGCAAGGGCTCGGTCCAGACGGTGATCCCGCTCCGCGGCGAGGGCGCGATGCGGCTGACCACCGCGCGCTACTACACGCCGTCGGGCCGCTCGATCCAGGCGCTCGGCATCTCGCCCGACATCGTCGTCGAACAGCCGCAGGCGAAGCCGGAAGAAAGCGCGGAAGCCGAGAGCTCGGCCGCGAGCCGCAGCCGCTCCGAGGCCGACCTGCGCGGCGCGATCTCCAACGATTCGATGACCGAGGACGAGCGCCGGATGCTGGAGGAGGAGCAGAAGAAGGCCGAGGCCGCCGCCAAGCTGCGCGGGGAGGATTATCAGCTCGCCTATGCGATCGACATCCTCAAGGGGCTCTCGGCCATCGCGGCGGCTGAATGACGCCGGAGGCGATTGCGCGCCTGCCCTACCGGCCCTGCGTCGGCGTCGTCCTGATCGACGCGCGGGGCCGGATCTTCGCCGGCCAGCGCAAGGACAGCGAGATCCCGGCCTGGCAGATGCCGCAGGGCGGGATCGACGATGGCGAAAAGCCGCGCAAGGCGGCTTTGCGGGAGCTGCGGGAGGAAACCGGGATCCCCGAGGATCTCGTCGAGTTCGTCGCCAAGTCGCCGGACTGGGTGACCTACGACCTTCCCGGTCACCTGGTCGGGAAGGTCTGGGGTGGCAGGTTCCGTGGCCAGAAACAGCGCTGGTTCCTGTTCCGCTTCAAGGGTACCGACGACCAGATCGACATTGCGACCGAGCATCCGGAATTCTCCGAATGGCGCTGGGTGACGGCGAACGAGATGCTCGCTGCGATCGTGCCCTTCAAACGCGCGGTCTACGAGGAAGTTGTCACTGCGTTCCGGCCGCATCTCGCCTGAGTGTAGCGTCACGATTGCGTTGGGGAGAGAAAATCTTTGAAGATTTTTTCCAAGAAAATTGAATTTTCTTGGACCGGCGGGACCGACGGGACCTGGCATCACACTCTTACATACCCGCCGAACCGCTGGATGCGCGCCTCGAAGTCGCGCACGTTCTGCGCCGCCTGACCCGATCGTGCCGCCATGGCCGCGAGCAGCATCTCGACCACGATGAAGGCGGAGTTGAGAGAGGGCATGAACTGCGGCCCCGCCATCGGCAGCGGGATCACCTGCCAGGCTCCGCGAGCGATCGGGGACCGATGGCTGTCGGTCAGCGCGAGGATCCGCCCGCCGCAGTCGCGGGCGATCTGGCAGGCGCGCACCACCTCGGTTGAATAGTGCTCGAAGCTGATCGCGACGACGATGTCGTCGGGGCCGACCTGCGAGAGCTGGTCCATGATCGCGCCCGGCTGAGCGGGCACGGTGGCGAAGTTGCCGAAAGCCATGCCGCCGACGTAGGAAAAGTAGTGCGCGATCGAATAGCAGCTCCGGACCCCGATCGAATGCACCCGCCGCGCCGCCAGCATCGGCTCGATCACCCCCTCGAGAAGGCTCTGCATCTCGGCCGAGAACACGACCTCGGCATTGGCGCGGTTGGCAGCGATGAGATCGCTGAAAACGTCGGTCCCGGTGCGGTTATGGAGCGCCGCGGCCCGCGCCGAATAGTCGATCGTACGGCTCCTCAGGGCGGTCTGAATCTCCGAGCGGAACGCGTCGTAGCCGTCGAAGCCGAGCTCCTTGGCGAGCCGGATCACGGTATTGGAATTGACCCCGGCTTGTTCCGCAAGCCCCCGAATCGAGTTGAAGGCGACCTCCGCATAGTGGTCGAGCACCCAGGAGGCGAAGCTCGCCAGCGCGGGCGTCCCCTCGCTGGCGATCCGGGTCAGGTCGGCATTCAGTTTTTCGAGCGATTTCACTGCCATGGCCGACCTTACGCATTCCGCGCGGCGGCAACACCCCCGGCGTGGCATCCGTCGCGATAACTCATTTGCGTTACTTTATTGACAGACATAACACAAATGCATCATTTCTAGGTAAAGCAAATTACAATGGGAGAGGAGATTTCGTATGAAACATGCAACATTCGCGGCCCTGGTCGCGTTGGGCCTTGCCGCCGCTCCGGGCGTCGCCCAGGAAAGCTTCATTTCGATCGGCACCGGCGGCGTGACCGGCGTGTACTACCCGACCGGCGGCGCGATCTGCCGGATGATGTCCAAGACCCGCGCCGAGCACGGCATCCGCTGCGGCGTCGAATCGACCGGCGGCTCGGTCTACAACGTCAACGCGGTCCGCGCGGGCGAGTTGCAGTTCGGCGTCGCGCAGTCCGACGTTCAGTTCAAGGCGATGAACGGCGAAGGCACCTTCGCCGAGAACGGTGCCAACCCCGACCTGCGCTCGGTCTTCTCGATCCATCCGGAGCCCTTCACGGTCGTCGCGCGCGCCGATGCAGGCGTGGCGAATTTCGAGGATCTCAAGGGCAAGCGGGTGAACGTCGGCAATCCCGGCTCCGGTCAGCGCGATACGATGGAAGTGGTGATGGCCGAGATGGGCTGGACCATGTCCGACTTCTCGCTCGTGTCCGAGCTCCAGGGCGCCGAGCAGAGCCAGGCGCTCTGCGACAACAACATCGATGCGATGGTCTATACGGTCGGCCATCCGTCAGGCTCGATCCAGGAGGCGACCACCGCCTGCGACTCGGTACTCGTGAACGTCGCCGGCCCGGCCGTCGACGCGCTGGTCGAGAAGCACCCCTATTACCGCAAGGCCACGATTCCCGGCGGCATGTACCGCGGCACCGACGCCGACGTCCAAACCTTCGGCGTCGGCGCGACTCTCGTGACCTCGGCCTCGGTTCCCGAGGAGACGGTCTATGCGCTCGTCAAGGCGGTGTTCTCCGACATCGACCAGTTCCGCGGCCTGCATCCGGCCTTCGCAAATCTCGACCCGAAGGAAATGACGAAAGAAGGTCTCTCGGCGCCGCTTCATCCCGGTGCGGAGAAGTACTTCCGCGAGGCCGGGCTCATCGAGTGACCCACGCGATCTGAAAGCAGCCGAATACCGAGGCTGCCTCTCGCGGGGCGCCGCACCTGACCCGGCGCCCCGTCTGACTTCCCGCCACCACCGTCCTGCATGCGCGAAGGGGAACGACGATGAGCGAGAATACCGAAGCCAAGGCCACCCAACTCAGCGATGACGAGCTTCAGGATCTGGTCGCCTCGACCGACACCGGGGGACGGGTCCCTGAAAGCCGCGCGGTGGCGCTTCTGATCTCGGGCCTCGCGCTCGGCTGGTCGCTGTTCCAGCTCTGGATCGCCCAACCGCAGCTCTGGTTCGGCCAGTACCTGCCGGTGATGAACTCGACCCAGACCCGGCCGATGCACCTCGCCTTCGCGATCACGCTAGCGTTTCTCGCCTATCCCGCGCTGAAGACCTCGCCGCGCAACCGGGTGCCCGTTTTCGACTGGATCCTCGCGGCCGTGGGCTTCTTCTGCGCCTTCTACATCTTCGCCTTCTCGAACCACCTCGCCATGACCGCGCGCTCCGGCCTGCCGACGCAGGCCCAGATCATCATCGGCGCCGTGGGCATCGTCGTCCTCCTCGAAGCCTCGCGCCGCGCGCTCGGCCCTGCGCTCACCATCGTCGGCTCGCTCTTCCTTCTTTACGCCTACATGGGCCAGGGCTGGCTCATCCCCGACATCATCGAGCACAACGGGCTCTCGTTCACCTCGATCGTGAACGCCCAGTGGCTCGACACCGGCGGCGTCTTCGGCATTCCGCTCGGCGTCTCGACCGCCTTCGTCTTCCTCTTCGTGCTCTTCGGCGCGATCCTCGACAAAGCCGGGGCGGGCAACTACTTCATCCAGCTCGCCTTTGCCGGCCTCGGGCATCTGCGCGGCGGACCAGCCAAGGCCGCCGTCGTGGGTTCCGCCATGACCGGGCTCATCTCGGGTTCCTCGATCGCCAACGTCGTCACCACCGGCACCTTCACCATTCCGCTGATGAAACGCGTCGGCTTTTCGTCGGAAAAGGCCGGCGCGGTCGAGGTGGCCAGTTCGGTCAACGGCCAGATCATGCCGCCCGTGATGGGCGCTGCCGCCTTCCTGATGGTCGAGTTCGTCGGCATCTCTTACGTCGAGGTGATCAAGCACGCCTTCATCCCGGCGGTGATCTCCTACATCGCGCTGGTCTACATCGTGCATCTGGAGGCCTTGAAGAAGGACATGCCGGCGCTCGGCGAGGCGAAGTCGCTGGCCCAGATGTTCCTCAAGATCTTCATCGGCTTCGTCGTCGCCGGCGCGGCCTTCACCGGTCTCATCTACGGCATCCAGGGCCTGCGTGCCGCCGCACCCGGCATCGCCGACTGGGTCGTGCTCGCCGCGATCGCCGTCGTCTACGTTATGGCGATCCGCACTGCCGCCGGGCGCGAGGATCTGGCGCTGGACGACCCGAACGCGAAGGAATTCCACCTGCCGACCGTGGCGCAGGTCTTCCCGACCGGGCTTCACTTCATCCTGCCGATCCTCGTCCTCGTCTGGTTCCTCATGGTCGAGATGCAGTCACCCGCGAAATCCGCCTTCTACGCGGTGGCGGCGATGCTCGTGATCATCGTCACCCAGCGACCACTCAAGGCGATGTTCCGTGGCGAGAACGTCGGAGAGGCCACGCGCGCCGGCTTCGACGACCTGATCGAGGGCATGATCGCCGGCGCCCGCAACATGATCGGCATCGGCGTCGCCACCGCGGCGGCAGGCATCATCGTCGCCACCGTCACCAAGACGCCGATCGGCACCGAGCTCGCCGGGCTCGTCGAGGTCCTGTCGGGCGGCAACCTGATGCTGATGCTCCTCTTGATCGGGGTCTTCTCGCTGATCCTCGGCATGGGCCTGCCGACGACCGCGAACTACATCGTCGTCTCCTCGCTCATGGCCTCGGTCGTGGTGACGCTCGGCGCGCAGGAAGGGCTGATCGTGCCCCTGATCGCAGCGCATCTCTTCGTCTTCTACTTCGGCATCATGGCCGACGTGACGCCGCCGGTGGGGCTTGCATCCTTCGCCGCCGCCGCGGTCTCGGGGGGCGATCCGATCCGCACCGGCTTCACCGCCTTCTTCTACTCGATGCGGACCGTCGCGCTGCCGTTCCTGTTCATCTACAACCCGACGCTGATCCTCTACGGCATCGACCTCGGGACCTGGACCGGGATCCTGCAGGCGACCTTCGTCTTCATCGTCGCGACCTTCGCGATGCTTCTCTTCGCCGCCGCGACGCAGGGCTATTTCCTCGCCCGCTCGCGGATCTGGGAAAGTGCCGCACTCCTCCTGGTGGCGTTCACGCTCTTCGTGCCGGGGTTCTGGCTCAACCGGGTCTCCGACCCGTTCCACGAAAGCCCGCCGACCGAACTTGCCGCCGCCCTCGACGCGGCCGGTCCCGGCGAGCGCATCCGCTTCATCGTCTCGGGCCCCTCCTTCACCACCGGCGGCTCGACCCAGACGACGCTGGTCCATACCGTGGCCGAGGACGAGCCGGCGACCGGCCGCGCCGAGGCGGCGGGCCTCTTCCTCCTGCCCGAGGGCGACAAGCTCTACATGGACGAGCCGATGTTCGGCACGCCCTACCAGGAAAAGCTCTCCGGCTTCGACTTCTACACCGAGGAGCGAGTGGAGGTGGTGAGCGTCCTTTCACCGGCCAACCGGATGCCGAAGCAGGTGTTCTACATCCCGGCGCTCGCGCTTCTGGGGCTGGTGATCCTGCTCCAGCGCCGCCGGCAGACCAAACCAGCCTTCTGAGGCCCACAAACCGAGGAGTGACAGCCATGGCCAAGACGATCCTTCTCGCCGTCGACATCAACAACGAGGAGACGAGCAAGGCGCCTCTCGCCGCCGCGCTCGACCTCGCCCATGACGGCGGCGTGATCCATGTCGTCTGCGTCGTGCCCGATTTCGGCCTGCCGCAGGTCTCGGGCTTCTTTCCCGAGGGCTACGAGCAGAAGATGCTGCACAAGTTCGGCGAGGCACTCGCCGCCTGGATCCAGACCCATGTGCCAAAGGGGATCGAGACCCATCCCCATGTCGCCCACGGCACGATCTACGACGAGGTGGTCAAGGCCGCCGACAAGCTGAATGTCGACGTCATCGTCATCGGCTCGCACCGGCCGGTGCTGAAGGACTACCTCCTTGGCCCCAACGCCGCGCGCGTCGTTCGTCACGCCCGCCAATCCGTCTATGTCGCTAGGAGCTGACTCTTGCCCAACCACATCTTCGGCCGGTCCACGAAGGGGACCCTGCCAACAGCCGTCAAGGGCGACGGCTGCTACCTGATCGACTCCTCGGGGAAACGCTATCTCGATGGCTCCGGCGGCGCCGCGGTGTCCTGCCTCGGCCATTCCGACGCAAAGGTGCGCACCGCATTGCATGACCAACTCGACCGCGTGGCCTTCGCCCATACAGGCTTCTTCACCTCCGACCCGGCCGAGGCCCTGGCCGACCGGCTGATCGCCGAGGCGCCCGAGGGCATCGACCGCGTTTACCTCGTCTCCGGCGGCTCCGAGGCGGTGGAGGCGGCGTTGAAGCTCGCCCGCCAGTATTTCCTCGAGACCGGCCAGCCCTCCCGCCACCGCGTCATCGCAAGGCGGCAAAGCTATCACGGCAACACGCTCGGCGCGCTGGCGACGGGCGGCAACGAATGGCGCCGCGCCCAGTTCCGGCCGCTGCTGGTCGAGACCACCCATATCGCGCCCTGCTACGAATACCGCGACCGCGCCGAGGGCGAGACCCAGGAGGCTTACGGCCAGCGCGCCGCCGAGGAGCTGGAGGCGGAAATCCGGCGCCTCGGCCCCGAGACGGTGATGGCCTTCGTCGCCGAGCCCGTGGTCGGCGCCACCGCCGGCGCGGTTCCGGCCGTGCCGGGCTATCTCAGGCGCATCCGCGAGATCTGCGACCGCCACGGTATCCTCCTGATCCTCGACGAGGTGATGTGCGGGATGGGCCGGACCGGCCACCTCTTCGCCTGCCTCGAGGACGGAGTCGCGCCCGACATGATCACCATCGCCAAGGGGCTCGGTGCCGGCTACCAGCCGATCGGCGCCCTCCTTTGCACCGGGGCGATCTACGAGGCGATCAAGGCCGGCTCCGGCTTCTTCCAGCACGGCCATACCTACATGGGCCACGCGATGGCCGCGGCGGCGGCGAACGCCGTCCTCAGCCGCATTCTCGACGACGGGCTCCTGCCGCGCGTCCGCGAACAGGGCGCGAAGCTCGACGCCGCGCTCCGCGACCGGTTTGGCCAGCACCCCCATGTCGGCGACATCCGCGGCCGCGGCCTCTTTCGCGGGGTGGAACTGGTGGCGGATCGCGAAACCAAGACGCCGTTCGATCCCGCGCGGAAGCTCAACGCGAAGATCAAGGCCGAAGCCTTCGCCGAGGGGCTGATCTGCTACCCGATGGGGGGCACGATCGACGGCCAGCGTGGTGACCATGTCCTGCTCGCGCCGCCCTTCATCATCGAGGATGCGCAGATCGGCGAACTGACGACCAAGCTCGCGACCGCAATCGACCGGGCGCTGGCTGCATGACCCTGCCGCGGATCATGGTCGCCCCGAACGGCGCCCGCCTGACCAAGACGGACCACCCCGCGCTGCCGATGACCATCCCCGAGATCACCGCCACCGCCCGCGCCTGTCAGGCGGCCGGCGCGGGCGGCCTCCATGCCCATGTCCGCGACGCGGAGGGCGCGCATGTGCTCGACGCGGGCCTCTATTCCGAACTTCTCGCCGAACTCGCACACGAAGCCCCCGGCCTCTATGTCCAGATCACCACCGAGGCGGTCGGCCGCTACAGCCCCGCCGAACAGCGGGCCCTCGTGGAAACACTCCGCCCTGCTGCCGTCTCGGTGGCGCTCCGCGAGATCACGGCCGAAGAGGACGACCGGATCACCGCCCGCTTCTTCGCCGCCTGCGCCGAGGCGGGGACCGAGGTCCAGCACATCCTCTACGATGCGGCCGACACCGGGCATCTCGCCCGGCTGGTCGCGAGTGGCACGATCCCGGCCAGGAACCTCGCTGTCCTGCATGTCCTCGGCCGCTATACGGCGGGCCAGGTTTCGAGCCCCGCCGATCTCGATCCGCCCCTTGCCGCGCAAGACGCGGCGGGCCTCGCCCCCGACTGGGCGGTCTGCGCCTTCGGCGCGGCCGAGACCGACTGCCTCCTCGCCGCGCTCAGGCAGGGCGGCAAGGCCCGGATCGGCTTCGAGAACAACCGGCTGAACCACGACGGCAGCATCGCCGCCGACAACGCCGAGCGTGTCCGCGACCTCGTGGCGGCCGCCCGCGCCGAGGGGCTTTCGCTATAGCCGCGAGATCCCCTGCGCCTCGCGCAGGAGTGCGGCGAGAACCGGGGTGTGCGGCTCGCGATGCGGCGCGATCAGTCCGATCGCATGGCGCGCCGCGACATCCTTCAGGGGAATGATCCGCACCGGCTTTCCGGCGCCGAGGAACTCGGCCATCTCCACCGGCAGGATCGTCGCCCAGCGCCCCGCCGCGACATGCGATATCAGCACCACCGTGGAGTTCGACTCCACCGCACCGGTGACCGTTCGCCCGGCCTCCTGGAAATTCTGGTTGATGATCCGCCGGTTCTGCATGTCGGGGGTGAGAAGGCAAAGCGGCTCATCCGCGATCTCGTCCCAGCCGACCTCGACCCGGTCGGCGAGCGGGGAATCCTCGGCGCAGACGAAGGTGTAGCTCTCGCGGTAGAGCGGCACGGTGACGACCCGACCGAGGGGCTCGTTGTCGAGATAGGAGATGCCCGCATCGACCTCGAGGTTCTCGATCATCGACAGGATCTCGATCGAGGTCCGGGACAGGATCGTGAAGCGCACGTTGGGATGGGCGCGCCCGAACCGCCCGGTGAGATCGGCGACGGTCGTGAGCGCGGTCGGGATCACCGCGAGCCGCAGATTGCCCGCGAGCCCCTGCCTGACCGCCCGCATCTCCTCGCGCATGGTGCGGGTGTCGGCGACGATCTGGCGCGCCCAGACCAGCACCCGGCTGCCCTCGGGCGTCAGCCCGCCATAGCGCGAGCCGCGCCAGACAAGCTGCACGCCAAGCTGCGCCTCAAGCGCCTTGATCCCCGCCGAGAGCGTCGGCTGTGTCACCCCCAGACTCTCCGCCGCGCGACCGAAATGCCCCTCGCGGGAAAGCGCGATGAACATCTCCAGCTTGTCGATCATGTGCGACCGAGCCCCTCATCTTGCCGCAAACATCCCCGCCGGAGGCATCCGACCGCGCCGGCAATGTCCGTCAATCCTCGTTGATGTCCCGGTCCCAGAGCTTCACCTGCCCCTTGCGCACGCCCACGACGCGTCTGAGTACCAGCCAGGCCGCGAGCGAGGCAACCGCGAAGACCAGCACCAGCACCGCGAGCGAGCCGCCGAGCAGACCGAGCCAGAGGCCCACCCCGGTCACCACCGCGCCGCAGGCGAAGCCGAGGAGGATGAAGCCCGGGATCACCACCTCGAGGATCGCGAGCACCGCGCCCGCGATCATCCAGACCCACCACGCCTGCCAGAGCATCACGCGCGCCCCTTCAGCATCCGGAACGCATCTCCGAACGCTTCGAGCGCCTGCGCGGGGACGATCACCACCTGCTTGCCCTGCCCCTGGCCGACCGAGGTCAGCGCCTCGACCTGTTTCAGCGCCACCTGGTACTGCGCCGCCTCGATTCCGTTGTC
Organism: Albidovulum salinarum; assembly: GCF_025673475.1. Classification (NCBI taxonomy): domain Bacteria; kingdom Pseudomonadati; phylum Pseudomonadota; class Alphaproteobacteria; order Rhodobacterales; family Paracoccaceae; genus Albidovulum; species Albidovulum salinarum. The sequence goes on from NZ_JAOVQO010000008.1 coordinate 118,915, forward strand.
CTTGATCGCGCGCGCCACAACCTCGGTCGCATAGGCTTCGGCCTCGGCCGAGATGCGCCGCGCCTTGGCCTCCTGCTCGGCGGCGTATAGCTCGGCATCGGCGGCAAGTTCCACCGCGCGCTTCTTGCCCTCGGCCTCGGTCACTTGGGCCCGCCGCGCGCGTTCGGCGTTGAGCTGCTGCAGCATCGCCGCCCGCGTCGCCTCGTCGAGGTTCACGTCCAGCACCTCGGCCCGCGTCACCTCGATTCCCCAGTCATCTACCATCGCCGCGACCTGCTCGCGCACCTTCGCGATCAGGTCCGAGCGGTTCGACTGCACCTGGTCGAGTTCCATCTTGCCGATCTCGGAGCGCACGATGCCCGCGACGGTCGTGGCGATCGCCGCATCGACATCGCGGATCCGGTAGACGGTCTTCTCCGGCTCGGTGATGCGGTAGAAGACCGAGGTTTCCACCTTCACCAGCACGTTGTCGGCGGTGATCGCATCCTGCAGCGCGTTCGGAAGCTGCCGCTCGAGGATCGAGATCTTGTGCGCGACCCGGTCGAGGAACGGCACGATGAAGTTGATCCCCGGCCCGAGCACCGCGCGCAGGCGCCCGAACCGTTCAACAACGTGCTTTTCCGACTGCGGCACGATCCTGACGCCTAGGAATACGCAAAGAATGATGAAGATCGCAAAGGCCAGCAACACGCCGTTGCCGCCGATCACCTCGCCGATCACCTGTCCCAGATCCATGCGTGCCTCCTGCCGGTTTTGGAGCCGAACTATGCCCGCGGGCGGTGGCGGAGGAAACCCCCTTCGGTTGCGTCAGCCGGCGCGGTCGAGCCGCGCAGCCCCCGCGCGCAGGAGCATGCCGTAAAGATCGCGCGGCTCGTCCGGATCGGCGAGCATGTCGAGCGGCTGGAAGAGGCCGGTCGCGGCGACGCGCTCGCGCAGGTAGCGAAGCGCGCTGAAATCCTCGATCGCGAACCCGACAGAGTCGAAGATGGTGATCTGCCGGTCCGAGACCCGCCCCGCCGCGCGGCCGGTCAGCACCTGCCAGAATTCGGTCACGGCATGGTCCTCGGCAAGCTGCTGGATCTCGCCCTCGATGCGGGTCTGCGGCGGGTATTCGACGAAGATCTCCGAGCGCAGCAGGATCTCGCGCGCGAGTTCGGTCTTGCCCGGACAGTCGCCGCCCACCGCGTTGATGTGGACGCCCTCGGCGATCATGTTGTCCGAGAGGATCGTGGCGTAGCGCTTGTCGGCGGTGACCGTGGTGATGATCTGCGCCCCGAGGACGGCGTCCTCCGCCGAGGGGCAGGCGCGGCAGTCGAGCCCGTGGCCCGCGAGATTGGCGATGCAGCGCCGCGTCGCGGAGGGATCAACGTCGTAGAGCCGGAACTTGCGGATCCCCATCAACGCGTGGAACGCGAGCGCCTGGAACTCCGACTGCGCGCCGTTGCCGATGATCGCCACCGTATCGGCCCCGCGCGGCGCCAGCACCTTTGCCGTGAGCGCTGAGGTCGCGGCCGTGCGCAAGGCCGTCAGGATCGTCATCTCCGACATCAGGAGCGGGTAGCCGGTCGCCACATCGGCGAGAACACCGAAGGCGGTTACGGTCTGGCGCCCGTCACGGGCATTGCCGGGATGGCCGTTGACGTATTTGAAGCTGTAGGTCTCTCCGTCCGAGGTCGGCATGAGCTCGATCACCCCTTCGGCCGAATGGGCGGCGACGCGCGGGGTCTTGTCGAACCGCTCCCAGCGGCGGAAATCCACCTCGATGAAGGCCGCAAGCTCACGCAGGAAGGTCTCCACCCCGGTCTGCAGGACGATCTGCATCATGTGGTCGACACTGACGAAGGGAACGATGTTCAGGCTCATTTGGGTAATCCGTCAACGGGTTGCGGCCGGGCGCAGATGCGCCAGCCATTTGCGGCCGCCGAGTCCGAAGGCCGCGGCTATCAGGAGGGTCAGAGCGAGATAGAGGAGAGCCGCGGTCACCAGTCCCTCGTAGGCGAGGTAGTACTTGCCGTTCAGCGTCCGCCCGGCGCCGAGAATGTCCTGGATGGTGATGACGCTCGCCACGGTGGAGCCGTGCAGCATCAGGATCACCTCGTTGCCATATTGCGGCAGAGCGCGGCGGAAGGCGCCGGGAATGGTGATCCGGCGCAGCACCTGCAAGGGCGAGAGCCCGATCGCCTCGGCCGCCTCGATCTCGCCCTTCGGCGTCGCTTCGAGCGCGCCGCGCAGGATCTCGGCCGTGTAGGCCGCGGTGTTCAGCGAGAACGCGATCAGCGCGCAGTTGAAGGGGCTTTTCAGCACCGCCCAGAAGACGCTGTCGCGGACGAACTCGAACTGCGCGAGCCCGTAGTAGATCAGATAGGTCTGCACCAGCATCGGCGTGCCGCGGAAGGCGAAGATGTAGCCGCGTAGCACCTTGTCGACCACCGGCAGCCGCATCCCGCGCAGGACCGCAACCGGCAACGCGATCGCCATGCCGATGGCGAGCGACATCACCGTGAGCTTCAGCGTCATAGAGATGCCGGTCACGAAGAGGTCGGCGTTTTCCGCGATCAGGTCGATCCGCATCGGTCACACTCCCACGCGGTGGCGCCGTTCGAGCCGGTGCAGGGCATGGCCCGACACCGCCGTCAGCGCGAGAAAGAAAAGGATCACGGCCAGCATGAAGACGAAGGGCTCGCGGGTGGCCTTGCCCGCCTTGTCGGCGAGCCCGACCATGTCCTGCAGTCCGACGATCGAGACGATGGCCGTGGATTTCAAGAGCACCAGCCAGGTGTTGGTGAAGCCCGGCAGGGCGAGCCCGAGCATCTGCGGAAGGATGATCCTCGACAGGATGCGGTGGGACGGCAGGCCGATCGCCTGCGCCACCTCGACCTGGCCCCTCGGCACCGAGAGATAAGCGCCGCGGAAGGTCTCGGCGAGGAAAGCGCCGAAGATGAAGCCGAGCGTGAGCACGCCGATGACGAAGGGGCTGACCGAGATGCGCTCCAGCCCGAAGGCGGCGCGCACCGTGTTGATCGCCCGTTCGCCGCCGAAGAAGAACAGGAGCATCAGCACGAGGTCCGGCACGCCGCGCGCGATCGTGGTGTAGCCCGTCGTCACGCTGCGCAGGACCGCGCCGCCCCTGAGCGAGAGCGTCGCGAACACGCCCCCGAGCAGCGTGGCAAGCGCCATGGACAGGAACGCGACCGCGAGGGTGACACCCATGCCGCCGATCAGGATCGGCCCATAACCGACAATCGAGTCCATGACGCCCGCCCCTTAGCCGCCGTACTGGTCGGTCGTGAAGTACTTGTTGTTGATTTCAGCGTACTTGCCGTTGGCGCGGATGGCCTGGATCGCGCCGTTCAGCCGCACGCGCAGATCGTCCTCACCGGGACGCAGGGCGATTCCGGCACCCTTGCCGAAATACTTCTCCTCGATATGCGGCGCGCCGAAATAGGCGAAACCCTCGCCCGCTGGAGTCTTGAGGAAGGCGATCTCGCCGGTTCCGGCATCGACGAAAGCCGCGTCGATCCGCCCGGCCGCGAGGTCGAGGTAGATCTCCTCCTCGGAGCCGTAGAGGCCAAGCTCAACATCCGGGAACTCGCCGGCCATGAAGTCGTTGGCGACAGTACCGCGCTGCACGCCGACGCGCTTGCCGGCAAGGCCCTCGGCGGTGTCGGTCATCCCGGCATCGGCGCGGCCGATGAACATGTTGGGCGATTGCAGGTATTTCTCGGTGAAGGCGACGATCTGGGCGCGCTCCGGCGTGATCGACATCGAGGCGATGATCGCGTCGCACTTGCCTTCCATCAGCGAGGGGATCATCGCGTCCCAGTCGGTCTTGACCAGCGCGCAGCTGGCACCGATCTCGGCGCAGAGCGCGTTCGTGAGGTCGATGTCCATGCCGACGATCTCGCCCTTCTCGTTCATCATCGACATCGGCGGGTAGGCGCCTTCGACGCAGACCTTCAGTTCCTCGGCGCCCGCAATCGCGGTCGAGCAGAGCAGCATCGCTGCCGGAAGGAATTTCCTCATCGCTTTCTCCTTGTCTGAGGTGGTTCGTCGCGCGGTCGGCGCCCTATTGGCCGAGACGCACATGGGTCAGGAATTGCTTCAGCCGCTCCGATTGCGGAGCGGAAAAGATCTGCGCGGGCGCGCCGCGCTCCTCGACGAGGCCCTTGTGCAGGAACACGACCTCGGTCGATACGTCGCGCGCGAAGGCCATCTCGTGGGTGACGAGGAGCATCGTCCGCCCCTCGGTCGCGAGGTCGCGGATCACCGCCAGCACCTCGGCCACGAGCTCGGGATCGAGCGCGCTCGTAGGTTCGTCGAAGAGCATCACCTCGGGTTCCATCGCCAGCGTGCGGGCGATCGCAACGCGCTGTTGCTGGCCGCCCGAGAGATGGCCGGGATAGCTCGACTCGCGCCCCTTCAGGCCGACCCGGTCGAGCAACCCTTGCGCCAGCGCCACCGCCTCGTCCCGGCGCAGGCCGCGCACCTGCATCGGCCCCTCGATCAGGTTCTCGAGCACGGTCATGTGGGACCAGAGGTTGAAGGACTGGAACACGAAGCCGAGCTTCGCCCGGATCCGGCGCAGCTGCCGCGCATCGCGCGCCACCCGGCGCCCCCGGCGCATCACCAGATCAAGATGCTCACCCGCGACGGAAATCTCGCCCGCGTCGCTGCTTTCGAGCTGGTTGATGCAGCGCAGGAAGGTGGACTTGCCCGACCCCGAGGCGCCGATCAGCGAGATCACGTCGCCCTGCCGCGCCTCGATCGAGACGCCGCGCAGCACCTCGACCGAGCCGAACTTCTTATGCAGATCGCGCACCGAAAGGCGCAGATCGACGATCGGTTCCATGCTGGTCATGCCGGCGCTCCTCCATTCGGGCCCGAGGGCCTTCCCGAAGAATGGCTAACACCGCAGCGCCCGGATGCAGCATGAGAATTTAGGCCGTCACATGAGTGGCGCTCATGGTATTCCGGCGCACCACATCCTTGATCCACGCGACGAGGCGCTGGATGTCTGGTTCCTTGCGGCGTTCGTATTTGATCTGAAGGTCATAGGTCTGGCCCGTGGGCAGCGCCGCGCCCGGCAGCCGCCGCAATTCACTTCGCGCAAGCGCAGGGAAGGCCATGAAATCCGGCACCAGCGCCGCCCCCATCCCGGCCCGCGCCATCTCCAGCGCGAGCAGGTAATGCGTGCAGCAATGCCAGGCACCGTCGCGAATCGTTGGCAGATCGAGGTCGTTCAGCGCCGCGAAGGCTTCCCAATCCGCCCCCACCATCACGGGATCGGTTTCGGAGGTGATGAGCGGCACCGGCCTGTCGAACCCGTCCCGGCAGGTCGTGGACGCCGCGACCGGCACTAGGTACTCCGGGAACAAGCGCAGCGACCAGTACCCCCGGCGCGTCGGTTCCGAGGTGATGAAGACATCCGCCACCCGGTCGCTGATTTCCGGCGGATCCGAGATCATCACCAGCCGGAGGTCGATATCGGGATGCCGGGCGGTGAACTCCGGCAGGACCGGGATCATCCAGCCCGCCGCGAAGGACGAATAGAGCGCGACCCGGATCATCCGCCGGTTCAGCCCGATCGTCGAGGCCGTCGATTGCTCGATCAGGTCGAACGCCCCGTCGAGCGCCTCGGCGAGCCGCGCGCCGGCCCGCGTCAGCGCGATGCTGCGGCCCTGGCGCTCGAACAGTTCCTCGCCGAGATAATCGGTGAGATTGCGCAGCTGGTGGCTCACTGCGCTCTGGGTGATGCCGAGTTCCTCGGCCGCTTGGGTGACCGACAGATGCCGCGCCACGGCCTCGAACACCTGGAAGCCGCGCAGGTTCAGTTGGAGACGACGCTTGGCCATACATGATCCCTGTTCATCCTTCGCGAGGGGAACTCATTACCCGCCCGCGCGTCAAGATCCTAGGTTTCCCCGGCAGAACGGAGGCGCCCATGCAGACCGAACATCTCCCGCTCACCCCCGGCCCGATCAATGGCGAGCGCCGGCTCACGCTCTACCGGTTCGGAACGCCGGGCGCGCGGCCGCAGGTCTATATCCAGGGCGGCCTTCATGCCGACGAGGCGCCGGGGATCGCGGTCGGCTTCGCGCTCCGCGACCAGCTGCGGCAACTGGAGGCCGAAGGCCGCTTGCGCGGCGAGGTCCTGCTCGTGCCGGTGGCGAATCCGATCGGGCTCGACCAGGGCATGATCGGCGGCAGCTTCGGCCGGTTCGAGGTCACCTCCGGGCAGAATTTCAACCGCGCCTTCCCCGATGCGGCGGCGCTGGCGCTCGCCATCGACAACGCCGCGCCCGAAGGCGACCCTGTCGCCGCGCTGCGGGCCCGGATGGCGGCGGCGCTTGACCGGCTGGTGCCGCTCACGCCGCTCCTGGCGCTGCAACGCTGCCTGCTGCGGCTCGCGATCGAGGCCGACATCGTGCTGGACATGCACTGCGACTCCGAGGCCGTGACGCATCTCTACTGCCATTCCGAACAGGCGGATCGCGCGACCCGGCTCGGGCGCGCGATCGGCGCCGGGGCGGTGCTCCATGCGCCGCTGCAGGGGGGCTACTCCTTCGACGAGGCGTGCACCCTGCCCTGGATGCGGTTCCGCGACCGCTGGTCCAACGCCTCCCTGCCAATCGGCTGTTTCGCGGTAACGCTGGAATGGCGCGGCGTGCTCGACACCGATCCCGCGATCGCCGAGCACGATGCCGCCGCGGTCATTGCCTGGCTGGCGGATGAGGGGGTGATTCACGGGGCCGCGGGCAGGCCGCGCGAGGGGGGAGTCGCGTCCACCCCGCTCGCGGGGGTCGAGGTTGTGACCGCCCCGGCCTCGGGTCTCTTTCATGCCGCTGTCGTACCGGGCGAGCCCGTTGCCGCGGGCGCCACGCTCGGCCATCTGCGTCGCCTTCCCGACGGCGACATAATCCCGCTTCGCGCGGGCATCGGCGGGCTCGTCTATGCTCGGGAACAGGCGCGGATCGTGCGGGCCGGCGCCGAGTTGTTCTTCGTCGCCGGCACCCGGCCGATCCGTGAGGGACTGCTGCTGTCCGCCTGACCACAAGAAGCCGCCGGCCCTGCGGGCGGCGGCGCTGTCGCTGATCCCTGCCGTACCGCCGCCTTCCGTGGCGTGCGTCGTCGTGATGTTGGTCAGGGGATGGCGCGGGACACCGATTACCCTCGCGATCTTCGAGAGGGAAAACGCCAGTTCCGGCTTTTCGCAATACGCGTCAGGGCCGCAGCCCAGTATCAGTCAGAATGGCAAGGTGCATCGCTCGTGCCAGATCCACATTTGCTCTGCCATTCTGATGTTTGAATCGGTGGTTTGATGGGGCGATCCGTTCTCCCCATTCTCCGGCATAAAAGGGCGCAGGTTAGAATGCCCTCGAAGCACCCGAAACGGCACCCGCCCAAGCGTGGCGGCGGGCCTGCGCCCGCCGCCTAGGGCAGCCGTGAACTCGGGTCAGGCAACCATCCAGGCCGAAGCCGGATCCTGCGTGTCGCCTAGATCGATCTCGATCAGCCGCCCGTCATCGACGTGGCTCCAACCGTAATCCGCGACATAGAGGTGCATCTCGCCGGATCCATCGCTCGCCGGCGCGAAAGCGAGGTCCTTTACGCTGACCCGATGGTTGGTTCCTTCGGCGCGGGCATCCGTCAAGGCATCGATCACCTCGAGAATGGTCCCGTTGAAATCGACTTTCCAGATCAGGTCGCTGAAACCGCCGCCCACATAGAAGACCCCCTCATCGGGATCGTAGGCCAGCGCCTCGGGGTCCATGATTGTTGTCGGGACCGTGAACGATCTGAACAGCTGCGTTCCGGTTTGGTCCACCTCTATGACCGTTCTCGAGAGGCCGTTGAGAATGAAGAGGTGTCCGCTGACCGGGTCGAAGGCCACGTCCTCCGGGTCGATACCGCCAAGGGGAACGGTATCGAACTCCCACAGCACCGATGTCGGATTACTCGCGTCGACGACGAAGACCTTGTACAAATCGTCATCGGTGATGAACAGCCGCCCATTCTGGGCATCAATGGCCAGGCCGGTGGGCTCGTCAGTGAAGGGAAGCGACAGACTCGACACCAACGAACCATCCAGCGACGCTTCGAAGAAGTTGTTGGCGCGGGAGAAGGGCATCTCGTCGACCTCGGAATCGACGATTATCAGCCTGCCCGTCAAGGGATTGTATATGATACCCGACGGGTCCGTCGAACCCAAGGAGACGGTGAAGTGATCGGCCACGACCTCCGGCCGCTCGTCCTCGATTGTGGCGGTGGCGGACCTGATTCCGATCCCCAGCGCCTCGCCCGTCACCGCGTCTTCGACACGGTCGATTTTCAACGAGAACCGCTCCACACCCTCGGCGAAGTCGTCATCCGTAATCGCGACAGCGACATAGGCAAAGGTGGACCCGGCCTTGACCGTCACCGTGTGTCCGCTGAGCGTCCCATAGTCGACTCCGTCGGTAGCCGTACCCTCCCGCGTGCTCAGCCTGAACACGACGTCGTGATCAAGTGCTTGCGACAGCTGAAGAACAAACATCACCTTGCCGGCGTCCTCCTCAGTCCGGCCGGGTGTCGCAAGAGCGATCGACGCCGTCACATTGGCGGGCGCGCCGTAGGAGATGATGTCAGCCGCGGTCAAGGTCACGCCCGTGGTGAACTGCACAAGCGTTGTCGCGGACTGGGAGCCGCTTCCGTCAGGATCCCAGAGCAGCGCAGGCTTGGACCCGGCAGGCTTGAAGATGAACTGCCCGTGACTCGCGGTGGTAGGGGCGTCGATAGCGAAGTAGCTCGGGTCGAGCTGCCCCCCAATCAGACCGGAACCTTCCGAGAGCCCGAACGCGGCGGCATAGATGCCGATCCGGTCCACCGCCTCGTAATCGTAAATCCGGTCTGTCAGATTGTCCCCAGTGCCGAAAACGAACGTATCAGCGCCGACGCCGCCATACAGGTAATCCTTGCCGAGGCCGCCGATCAGGACATCGTTGCCGTCATAACCGTACAGGGTGTCGGTGCCACCGCCACCGAAGAGGATATTGTTCGCTTCATTGCCCTTGATCGTATTCGACAGATCGTTCCCGGCACCGTTCAGATTGCTGGTCCCGGTCAGGTCCAGCTTTTCCACGTAGGCGCCCAAGGCGTAGCTGATGGTGCTGACGACGTAATCCGTGCCGCCGTCGTCCACGCCCGGAACGGTCTCTTCGCTGACCACATCGTTCGGATCGTCCACGCGGTACGTGTCGTTGCCGGCGCCGCCGTACATGGTGTCCGCACCCGTGCCGCCGTCCAGAAGGTCGTTGCCGTCCCCACCGTACAGAAGGTCATCGCCCCCTTCGGCATAAAGCCGGTCCTTGCCAGCATAGCCGAACAGACGCTCGTTGAATCCGGATCCAATCAGATCGTCGTCTCCGACGGTACCAAAAATATCGCGAATTACTTTGTTTGGAATTCCCATATTCTTAACCTTCCGCTGCACAGAGTACTGTCAGGGTGCGGTCAAAGCCCCTTCCCCTCCTTAGAATACGCCTTTGCCAGCCAGAACGCCTCGACCTTTAGGATCTAATCGTTGGTACGACCAACGGCGTATATTGACTTTTCGCATTTGGGTGTCATGCCGTCGGCTCGTCGGCCGCCGGCAATTCGGCCATGGTGTCTTCCCGATCTCGCAGGATGGTATCGTAAAGTTGCGCCATCCGATCGGCCATGACCTCCAGGCTGAATTGCTCCCGTGCGACGGCATCTGCACGCCCCGCCATGGCGCGCGCGGCCTCGGGATCCTCGAGCACCTGGATGATGCCGTCGGCCAGCCGTTCGGGATCGCCCGGCGGCGCTAGGAGGCCGTTCCAACCATCCCGGATCACTTCCCGGCAACCCGGCATCGCCGAGGAAACGATGGGCAAGCCTGCGAGCGACGCCTCCAGCAGCGCGCGCGCGACTCCTTCCCGGTACTCGGTAGGGAAGGCGAACACGTCCGCCATGCGCATCAGCGCCGGCACGTCCCGCCGCGCGCCGGTGGCAATGACGTAGGGCGAATGCGCCTCGATTTCCGCAGCCGAAACCGCGAGTGGACCCTCGCTCTCGCGCGGACCGACGAGGACGAAGCGGACGCCGGGGCGCACGCGGTGGACGATGGCGGCGGCCTTCAAGAGCGTGGGAATGCCTTTCTGGCGGGTCATGCGGGACACTGTAACGACCACCTCGGCATCGCCGAGGCCCAGTTCGTCGCGCATCGCCTCGCGCGAGGGCAGTTCGGCCAGCGCGCGCTCGAATGCCTTCACGTCCACGCCGCTGCCGCCGGCCGGGATCAACACGCCGCGGCGACCGTCAATGCGGTTTCTTCGGAAGAAGTCACGGTCGTCCTCGATCTGGAACACAGTGGCTGCGGTGCGGCGCGCAGCGAGACGATGCAGCGTCTGGAGGACGGGTCGGGTTGCCACCGCCAGGGGCGCGCGCGAGGAGTAAACCCAGGATCGCCCACAGATCGTCCGGACCGCCTTTGTGCCTGTACCTGAAAGGCCGGAAGCGAGAGGCACGAGTAGGCAGGGCTTTGTGTCAAATCCCTGCGCAATATCCGGCTGAAGCTCACGCAATATCGCAACCAAACGGCGCAAAGCGCGCAAGTCCGACCCCGGACTAATGAAGCGGTCGAACGGGAAGGACACAAAGTCGATCCCGTGGCTCAGGAAAGGCGCGGGATCGCCACTCCCCGCGGCCGTCACACGGTATCCGCGACGGCGCATGGCAAGGATGAAGGGAATGCGAAGATTATTGTCCTCGCCACCGACATAGAGAACGTGGGCAGGCATCTCAGCTACTCCTTTCGCGCTTCTGAGCCGCGTACGGTCGCCAGTGGCAACTCGGACGAGCATCGAGAAAGCGGCCCGCAAGAGATCCGTTGACTTTGTTCCATTCACGGTCGTCGCAGACCGCGCCACGAAGCCACGCCAACAGGGACGAGCGCGCAAGATCGCGGGCACAAGCGCATGTGTGGCCCGCTCTTTTCATATCAGCGGGCGCCGGCGATCAGGGAAGCCGCAAGCGCCCTCGGCCTTTGTGAACTCTCGGCGCCCGATCGCTCCGGATATGAACGGCAGGTTCCTAATCTTACCCTCCCAATGAAGCTTTCCGAATGATTCGACCGCACGGTCCCGCTTCGCGAAGCGAGCCGGCCGCACCTTCTGCAGGCTCTTCAATATCGATTGCGGACGCGCATCTCATGGAACAAAGGTCTTTGACCCAAGGCCATTGCCCCCTTGGAACGCCTTCACAGCGCCGAAGGACTTCGAAGCATCGCCCCATAGGATAGAGTCCTCAGGCACGCTGAACCGCCGTGGTCATGTTGCGCTCCTCGCCGTACCGATGACGCGCATGACGGCGCATGTCGGCCTGGGCGATCACGACCGAAACCACCGGCATGAAGCCCCCCATCGCGCGCAGGCCGTGCAACGCGGCCTGGGCTGCGCGGGCTTCGGTGGCGCCCCACTTCACCACGAACAGAACGCGATCGACCATCGAAGCAAGGAGACGCGTCTCCGTGGCGCTGGCGGCGGGCGCGCTGTCGATCACGATGTAATCGTAGGTCTTGGCGAGTCGGGTCAGGAGTTCCGGAAACTCGTCGGTGCACAGGACCGTGAGTGGATCGGCGTCACGCCGCAACGGGGAAAGATAGTCGACGCCCAGCGCCTCAACCCTGCGGATCGCATTTTCCGGGGGCTCGTCGAGCAGTTCTTCGGGTTCGGGCTCGCCCAGCGCGGCGGCGACCCCCAGCCGCCGGACATTCAGATCCATCAGCAGGACCCGGCGGTTCAAACGCGCGGCATAAAGTGCGAAGGCGACAGCGGTGGTTGTGGCACCGTCGCCTTCTGCGACCGATGTTACGAGGAAGGTTCGCGGCTCCAGGGCCGATCCGACGCGCTTTCGCGCTGCAACCGATATGGCGCGGACGGCTTCGACGTAGGGCGTGAACGGGTCCTGTGGCAGAATGTCGGACGGATCTTTCGCCAGCGTTCTCGGGCGTTTCGGCACCAACCCAATGCACGGAACCTGCAACGTGTCTTCCACGTCCTGCTCGCTCCGCAGACGCTGGTCGGCGCGCTCCAGCAACAGCGCGACCATGGCGCCGATCGCCGCCGTGCCGACGATTGCAGGGAACAGGAACAAGAGCGGATTGGGGGAACTTGGCACTTCCGGAACCTCCGCCAGCGAGACGATGCGCGCCGGAGGCCGTCCGGGGCCGCGGCTGACGAGATCGGCGCGGCGACGGATCAGGCTTTCATAGGCCTCTTCAGCTGCCGTCACTTCCCGCTCGAGCTCCCGCAACTGGATCTGCTGCTCGCCCGCGGCGGCGCCCGCCGCCCGCAACGCATTGAGGCGCTCATCGATATCGCCGACTCGCGCCACCGCCTCGGCGCGCGCCCGCTCCAGCTCGTCACGGTCCACCCGCAGCGATTGCGCTTTGACGTTGCCTCCGGCCGCATCGCCACGCGCTGGATCTCCGACGACCACCGCACCTCTGGCATCCACATTCGCCACGCGGGTTGCGTTTTCTCCCACGCTGCGCAGTTGTGCCTCGCGAGTCGCCAGTTCGGCACTCGCTATGGAGAGTTGTCGGCTCATCTGACCGATCTGGATGTCAATCTCGTCGGCCCGGCCGGCGTCGATCACACCGTTGGCGACGCGATAAACCCTCAGCTCGTCGATGGTCCGATCAAGATCGTCGCGAGCTGTTTCCAGACGGGCGGCAACGGCATGCAGCGCCTTGTCGTGCTCGACCTCCAGACGATCCGTTACTCCGTCCAGATAGACCTCGATGGTCTTGTTTGCGACCGTGGCCGCCACTTCGGGATTGCTGGAGGAGAACGTAACCGAGATCAGGCGCGATCCGTGCTCCTTAAAGACTCGCAAACGCTCTTCCAACGCCTCGTAACCGGGCAAGCCCATCGCGTCCTCTGCCACCGCATCGGCCTCCTCAAGGTTCGTGGCCAGACGCCGGAGTTGGTCAGGCGACCTCAGAAGCTCAAGGAAAGTGGCCACCGCAGCGTCGTCCATGGTCTCTACGCCGTCGCGGATTTCGGAGACCAGCAGCATCTGCGCCTTGGCCGTGTAGGTCGGTGGCAGCAGAAAGGCAGCAGCGCCGACCACGACGCCGCCAAAAAGCGTGACCAAGGCGATCAGAAGCCAACGTCTCCGCAAAAGGGTCGAAACCTGGCGGAAGTGCAGGGCGTCCGCATTATCATAAATCATTGCACAGCCTCCGAACGACGCAGGCGGAGCGCCGAGCGTGTCCGCTCCGCCTCAAGAAGGCACAGCACGATCCCAAACCAGAAGATCGGGTGCCGCACCATGAAATGGAACATGCTGAATACCGCCCACGCCATGACAAGGGCGGTCAATACCGGCAGCCGGGCTCGCCAGCCCGAGTGCAACGTGGACACGCAGATCCAGATGAATGCCGCAAACGCCACGAGCCCGCCCTGCGTGAAGAGGTCAAGCGAGGTGTTGTGGGCCTCGAACTTGTTCGGAGGCGGTCGCTTCCAGGACTTGACCGTCGTGAGGTGCGGGCCAGGCCCGTAGCCGATCATTCCGGATTCCAGACCTTTTTCCCAAGCCTCCATCCAAAGGTTCAACCGCAGCTCACCTTGCCCGTTGTCGGCGTATACTTCGGCGGAGTAATCCTCGACCCGTTCCAGCGCCGCCGACGTGAACGGCACCGCTGACGCGGCGGCGAGGGGGAGCGAGAGCAGGCCAAGCACCACGGTCGATCCCCGCAGGGTGGGCGCCATCTCGAGGTTCTTTAGCCACGTGATGGATTTTAGGATCAGGAACACCGAGCCGGCGGCCATCAGCGCGACGACCAGTGCGTCGCTCCGGCTCAGGATGCCCCCCAAAGCCGCCAGCGCTCCACAAGCAAGAGCCGTCACGGCCTCACGCGGCGCACGGGCGGTTTCGGCGAGGTAGGACGCAAGAAGAAACAAGAAAAGCGCAAAGAAGGCGAACTGGTTGGCATTGACCGACCAGCCGATCAGCCGCTCGAAATACCAGGTATTGGTGCCCAGAGACGGGAAAAGGCCATAGCCGCCAGCGAGCTGCATCGACATCGACACAGTCCCGATCCCCACCACCAGCCAGACGGCACGCCGGCGCCGCTCCGCGTCACCGAGTTCGAGCGCGAACATGCAGGCCAGCGCGCAGGACAGCGAATAGGCGAAGATGTCATGAATGATGCCGCTGTAGAAATGGAACGGCTCGCGGACAAGTCCGACGATCATCCCGGCGCTTTGCGCCAATAGAAGCGCGAACCAGAACGCGCTCAGGCGTCGCAGGGCGAGGTTGCCCGTAATCGCCGGCTGCAGGAATTGCCGAAGTGCGGCGATGCCCAGCCAGGCGACCAGCATGAGTTCCCCGGGCCCGAGCGGCAACCCGCCGAACCGCAACTGGGTCGACGGATAAAGCACCAGACCGAAAGCAAGAAGGATCGTCGTCATGGCGCGCGATACGTGGTGTCAATGAAGCGCCATGACGTCGAATGCGGGCTTGAAGTATCAAGACAAATGAAAAGACCTTTGCGCATAAATCGAAATCCCCTCGCACTCACTTTACTCGACACGCCGGGCAGGCTTGCTGCCCGGGAACCGTCGCGTCTTAAAACCAAGATCCGGCCGGCCTCTATACAATCCGGTCGGCACATATAGGCCGATCTCGTGGACGCACGCTAACTCCGGCCCCGAAATCGGAGGAGCTCCGCCGCGGCCCTAAACAGATTAATGCTCGCACAAGCCCGTTAGCGGTCGAAGTTCAACTAGGGAGTAATCCCGGCCTCATGCCAATTGAGTACCCCCCGTTCCCCACAGAGTGCTCATCCCCCCCCAATGCATATACCTTGAATGGGCGACTGAATCCGCCGGGGGGGCTGCGTTACCATTAACTAAGCCGCGAGAACGTAGAGAGCTGAACGCATTCTCGTCCAGTCACGGATCGCATGGTGCGATTGTCCTTGGGTGCGAGATTATTTGAAGCGTCTTTGAGCATGTGTCTTTGTAAGGAGCGAGTGAAATGAAGGTTGTTATCCAGTGCGGGGGTAAGGGAACGCGCCTGCGTCCATACACCATGGTTCTTCCCAAACCTCTGATGCCAGTCCAATCCCAACCTGTTCTCGAACTGCTGCTCAAATGGCTTCGTCGCAACGACGTCCGCGATGTCTATATCACGACCGGCTATCTCGGCCATCTGATCCGCAGCTTCTGCGGCGACGGCCGCCAGTGGTCGATGAACATCCGCTACACGATCGAGAGGCAACCCCTGGGCACGATCGGCCCCCTCGGGATGCTGCGCGACGAACTCGACACGACCTTCATGGTCATCAATGGCGACGTTCTGACCGATCTCAGCATCGGCGCCTTCGCCGCCTGCCACCACCGCTGCGGCGGCCTTGTCACCGTTGCAACCGCGCTGCGCGAGACGCCGCTCGAATTCGGCGTGATCGATGCGCCCGAAGGCCGGGTCAAGAGCTTCAAGGAGAAGCCCAGCCTTACCAACCTGATGAGCATGGGCGTCTATTGCATGGAGCCCGAGGCGCTGGAATACGTTCCGGACGGCGTGCCCTTCGGCTTCGATGACCTGATGTATTGCCTGCTCGCACGCGACAAGCCCGTCTACACGTACCGGCACGACGGGCTGTGGCTCGATATCGGCCGCGTCGACGATTTCCAGAGCGCCCAGATCCTGGACTGGGACGAACAGTCGCCCGCGCATGAGCGCCTGGGTGCCGTTTCCTGACGTTCTGCCAGCCAAGCCGAAAGGATTGGCAGCGGTGGGCTGAACGGTGTGCGAGTAAGGAGATTTCGATGCTGCTCGTGTCAGAACCCGTCCTGGGACCCGAGGAGAAAGCGGCCGTCGCTCAGGTGATCGAGGACGGCTGGATCACGCTCGGCCCGCGTGTGGCCGCTTTCGAGCGGGCCTTCGCGGAACGTCACGGCGCCGGTGACGCCGTCGCGGTCAATTCCTGCACCGCGGCTCTGCACCTCGCGCTCGAGGCGCTCGGCATCGGGCCCGGCGACGAGGTGCTGGCGCCGTCGCTGACCTTCGTGGCCACGGTGAACGCCATCCACTACACCGGCGCGGAGCCGGTGCTGGTGGATATCGAGAGCCTCGACGAGCCGCTGATGTCGCTTGAAAAAGCGGAGGCGCGCGTGACACCGCGCACCCGCGCCGTGATGCTGATGCACTTTGCCGGCCATCTCGCCGAGCGCGCGGCCTGGCGGGCCTTCGCCGACCGTCACGGCCTCCTGCTGATCGAGGACGCCGCCCATGCGGTCGGCGTGCCGGAGGTCGGCAGCTACGGCGACGCGGCGGCCTTCAGCTTTTACGGCAACAAGAACATGACCACCGCCGAGGGCGGCATGATCCTCATGCGCGACCCCGCGCTGCTGGACCGCGCGCGCCGGATGCGGGCTCACGGCATGACGTCCAACGCTCACCAGCGGCTTCAGGCGCGGTCCGTGCAATATGACGTGGTCTCGCCCGGCTGGAACTACCGGATGGACGAGATCCGGGCGGCGCTGGGCCTCGTGCAACTCGCGCGGCTCGACGCGTTCAATGCGCGGCGCTCGGAACTGGCGGCTCTCTACCGGGGGCGTCTGGCGCCCCTGCAGGCGCGCGGCGCGCTCGGCGTGCCACGGCCCCGCAGCGGCGCATCGGCCGACCACATCTTCCCCGTCGTCCTGCCGGCCGGCGCCGACCGCAACGCCGTCGCGGCGGCGATGGCCGACGCGGGCGTGCAGACGACGGTCCATTACCCGCCGGTGCATGAACTCTCCTATTACCGCGACCGCTGGCCCGAACTGCACCTTCCGGTGACGGAGGAGTTCGCACGCAGGGAGCTGACCCTGCCGCTTCATCCGAAGATGACCGAAGCGGACGTCGAGCGTGCCGCGCGCGTGCTCGAGGCCGCAATGCAGCCGATCAAGGGAGCCGCCGCATGACGACACTCCGCGCCTCACGACAGCCGACGCCATCCGAAGCCCTGAGCCGGGCGCTCGACCTCGTGCTGGCGACCGTGGGCGTGATCGTCCTCGCGCCGCTGATGCTCCTGATCACGATCGCGATCCTTTTGGAGACCGGCCGGCCGATCCTGTTCGCGCAGGTGCGTCTCGGCAAGGGCGGGAAGCGCTTCTGGATGTACAAGTTCCGCAAGTTCGGCCCCAACCCCGCGACGCAGGGGTGCCCGCTCACGGTCAAGGGCGATCCGCGGATGACGCGGGTCGGGCGGGTCCTCGAGGCGACCAAGCTCGACGAACTGCCGCAACTGTTCAACATCCTGCGCGGCGAGATGGCCTTCGTCGGCCCGCGCCCCGAAAGCCTGGATTTCGCGGACTGCTTCGAAGGCGCCTTCCTCGGGGTGCTGGAGCACCGGCCCGGCATCTTCGGTCCGAGCCAGGTCGCATTCCGCAGCGAAGCCGATCTCTATCCGGCAGAAAAGGATCCGACGGTCTTCTACCGGCGCGTGCTCTTTCCTACCAAGGCGACGCTCGACCTCCAGTACTACCCCAATCGGACCACGATCCGGGACATCGGCTGGCTGTTGCGCGGCGTGCTGGCGGTTCTGGGCGCGACGCCCGCGCCAGCATCCAACGTTCCGCTCGCCGGGAAGTCCGTCACGAAAGCGGCGCGGCGCCGCGCTCCCGGCCGTGGCACGGGGCGCCGCTCGCTCGGAAGCCTGAATCCAGAGTATGACCCGGCCGCCAAAAGAATTCCCGGAGAATGAGGAATATGCATACCAAGTCTGCCTACGAAGGCCGCAATGTCCTGGTCACCGGCGCGGACGGCTTCATCGGCTCGCACCTGACCGAGGCGCTGATCGCGGCCGGCGCCAATGTCACGGCGCTATGCCTCTACAACTCCTTCGACTCGCTCGGCTGGATCGACGACCTGCCCGCCGCGGTGCGGTCCTCCGTCAACGCCGTGCGCGGCGACGTGCGGGACGCAGCGCTGATCCACAGGCTGACGGCACGGCAGGACGTGGTCTTCCATCTCGCCGCGCTGATCGCGATCCCGCATTCCTACGTGGCGGCGCAATCCTACGTGGACACCAACGTGAGCGGAACCCTCAACGTGCTCGAGGCCGCGCGAGCGCATGACGTGCCGCGCGTGGTCCACACCTCCACGAGCGAAGTCTACGGAACCGCCCTCACGGTGCCGATCAGCGAGGACCATCCGCTGCAGGGTCAGTCGCCCTATTCAGCCACGAAGATCGGCGCCGACATGCTGGCGGAATCCTTCGCCCGCTCGCACGACATGCCGGTCGCGATCCTGCGGCCCTTCAACACCTTCGGCCCGCGCCAGAGCGAGCGCGCGGTGATCCCGACCGTGCTGCGCCAGGCGCTCGATCCCGAGATTCGCTCCATCCGCGTCGGCGATGTGACGCCGTTGCGCGACTTCACCTACGTCCAGGACACCGCCTCGGCCTTCCTGGCGCTCGGCGGCACGCCCGAGATCCTGTACGGTGTTCCGTACAATGCGGGCACTGGGCATGCCGTTTCGGTCGGCGACCTCATCGAGATGATCCGCGCCATCGTCGGCTGCGCCAAACCCGTGGAGACCGAGGCCGCCCGAATGCGACCACCACGCTCCGAGGTTCGCGAGCTACTCGCCGACAACAGCCGTCTGCGCCAGGCAACGGGGTGGCGGCCGCGTATCGACCTTCCGGAAGGGCTTGCTCGCACTGTCGAGTGGTGGCGCACCCGCCTGAAGAACGGGAAGGTCCGTGAGGAAAAGGGGTACGCGACATGACGATCGGTCATCGGCACTTCACGCTTGCATCGGCTGCCGGGCTCACCCTCGCTTCGATACTCTGGAGCACCGGGGTCCGGGCGGACGAGGCATACCGCCTCCTTGCCGGCGACGTCGTCGCCATGAGCATTGCCGGTGTGCCCGACCTCTCGCAGGAGGCGCAGGTGCAACTCGACGGATACCTCAGTTTGCCGCTGATTGGCGAGGTTCGTGCCGCCGGACGCACGATGCCCGATCTGCGCGAGAGCATCCGCGCCGTGGTCACAAGCCGCCTCGTCACTGTCTACACGCCGAACGGGCAGGAGCATCTGCGCTCTTTCGCACGCGACCAGGTCAGCGCCTGGATATCCGAGTATCGGCCGGTGTTCGTCAGCGGTGACGTTGCACGGGCGGGCGAATTCAGATTCCGCCCCGGCATGACGGTTCGACAGATCATCGCCGCCGCCGGCGGCGTTGCGTTGACGCCGGCGGTGGGGCCGGTCGTCAACACGGCGGGGCTCGAAGCCGACTACGTCGGTGCATGGCACGCGCTTGCCGCGATGGAAGCTCGTGTCTGGCGGTTGCGCACGGAACTCGGGGAAGACATCGGCTTCGAGCCCGCCGAGCTGCCACCGCGACCGCAGCGCAACACTGCACTTGAGGATATCCTGCGCGTAGAGAAGGATCTACGCGAAGCGCGCGCCCTCGATCACGAGCGCGAACGCAGCTTCCTGGAACGCTCCCTTACCCAGATTGACCAGCAGACGGCCGTGCTGGTGCGCCAGCTCGAAGTGGAGAAGGAGACCGAGGTCGCCGACGCCGCGGATCTCGAACAGGCGCGCGAATTAAGCGGCAAGGGCCTCTACACCCAGTCCCGCCTGTCCGACCTCCGCAGCGCGGCACTCATCTCCGCGACCCGCCGGTTGCAGACGGAAACCAACCTGATGCAACTGGAGCGGCGCAAGATAGAGGTCGCACGCGAGTTGGAGCGGCTGGACGACCACCGACACCTGTCACTACTGGACGAGATCCAGCAGGCGCGGGTCAAGCGCGCGGCCGAAGCCGCCAAGCTGAATGAGCTCGTCGCCCGGCTGGAAGCGGCGGGCTTGGCCCCGCCAGCCGCCGGCACGCATGGCAAGATCGTCGTGACCGTCGTGCGCGCCAGCGCCGAGGAGTCGATCGAGGCCGCGCTCGACCTCGAGCTGGAACCGGGCGACGTCGTCCAGGTTGCCCGGCAGTCCATTGTCGAGGCGCAACAATTCGGCGCGGTTTCGGCGCCGGGGACAGCGCTCCTCCGCACGGCTGCGGATCTGCCTTGAAGGCCGGGAGCGAAGCATAATGTACACCGCATCGCCTGCCACTTTTCAAAAGGACGCCGACCTGCCGGGCTTGGTCGTCGAACTCGTGGGCCCTTCCGCCTCAGGCAAAACGACGCTCGCGAAAGCTGTCGTCCAAGAATTCCCCGAAGTACGTCTGGTGGCAAGCGCCCGCCCTGCCGAAATGGAGACCGCGGCACGGTCCCGCCTTCTCCCGGTCGCGGCGCGCGGCGCAAAAATCGTGCAGGCGATCCCGCATCTAGGTAACCGCACGCGCTCCTGTGACACGACCGAACGGCTTATTGCGCTAATTCCACCCGCGAGCCCGCTCAAACGGCTAAGGTATCGGCGGTATCTGTCGGAGCTCTCTCAGCGCCTGCGCCGCGAGCGCGCCGCCGGAGGAGTTGCTCTTCTCGATCAGGGTTTCGTCACCGCGGTGGGTTCGCTTGCGGCGATCTCAGGAACCTCCGAACTGAACATCCTGGCGCGGGCACTGAGCATCGTGCCGCAGCCGGATCTTGTCGTCTGGATCGAGACGCCACGCGAGGTAATCGCAGGACGGCTGCACGACCGCCGTGCTGCTCAGTCGGCGGCGGAACGTCTGTTCGAGCTCGGCATTCCCGAGACGCTCCGCCAGATCGGGATCTTTGAAACGCTGGCGCCCCTGGTCGAAGCCAGCGGAATCCCCGTTATACGGGTCGCCTGCCCGGACCGCGAAGCTCTCGGTCCGGCCGCGGGAGCCATGCGGGGTCGTATCGCTGAACTCATGCGGGAGAAAGAAGCGTGACACGCGTCATCGACCGGGAACCGCCCGCAGCGCAGCGTCGGTGGTCGTTGGCCTTCATCGAGCGGTTACGCGCCCGAGGCCTCGCCTCAAAAGGATTCTCCACGAGCAGCGCCGGAGCATTCGCCGTGCTCGTCGGTGGTGCGGGGGTCAGCTATCTGGCGCAGGTTGCCACGGCCCGCCTGGTTGGCGTCGACAGCTTCGGCATCTACATGTACGCCGTTTCCTGGTTGCTTGTCGCCTCCACGCTCTCCACGCTTGGCTTCCATGTCTCGCTCCTTCGGCTCCTCTCTGCCTACCGCGCAGAGGGAAACTGGGCCGCAATGCGGGGTGTGATCCGGTTCACGGCGTTGATCGTGGCCGTCGCGAGTGTGCTGGTCGCGTTGCTCGGGATGGCGCTGACACTGTCGACGGGGGCGGAACCAGAACTGCGAGTTACCCTGCTGATTGCGCTGGTCGCGACGCCGCTGTTCGCTCTTCAACTTGTCGGTGCATCAATCGTGCGGGCCTTCGGCAGTGTCGTCGCCGCGCTCGCGCCACTGCGGCTGGGCCGCGATTCCTTCGCCATTGTCCTGCTGGCGGGCCTCGTGGGTTTTGGTTTCGCACCCGCCACGGCACCGACGGCAATGGCGGCCATGTCGGCAAGCGGCGGCCTGATCCTCGCGATCGCCATCGTCCAAGTCCGGCGCAAGCGCCCGGCGGAACTGGATGGAGTGAGCCCGCACTCCGCCTTGCGCGACTGGATGCGCCCGGCGCTGCCGCTGACCGTCATCATGGGCGCGGACGTGGTCATGGCCCGGTCCGGCATCATCGTCCTCGGACTTCTGGGCGATGCGCGCGGCGCCGGGATTTTCGCCGTCGCGTTCAGCCTGTCCATCCTGATCGCCCTGCCCCGCATGGCGGTGGCGGCCGCCTTCGCGCCGACCGTGGCTTCGCTACATGCCCAGGGCGACCACGATGGCCTGCAGGCGTTGACCAGGCGCGCCGCGCGGCTCACGCTTGCGGGTGCGGCCTGCATTGCCGTGCCGATGCTCATCGCGATGCCGATGCTCCTTGGCTTTTTCGGCCCCGGCTTCGCCGAGGGAGCGCCCGCCGCGGCAGTCCTGGTGGCCGGACAGCTGGTCGCCGCCGCGGCAGGCCCGCAGCAGCACCTGATGACCATGACCGGCCGCGAGACCGCCGGCGCCGCCATGCACTCGGGCGGGGCGCTGATCGGCCTCGTGCTGTGCTTCCTGCTCGCAGGGCCGTTCGGCATTCTCGGCGCGGCCGTTGCGATCTCGACGGGTGTCGTCGCCTGGAACGTAGCAATGGCGTGGTTCGCCTTCACACGGCTTGGCCTGCGGCCGGGTCTTTTTGTGGCAAGAGCCGCACCGTCGCAGATTTGAGGGAAAGCTGACGCATGCACCAGGATCTGAGCTTCACGCCGTCGTCTCGAGAGAACATCGCGCCCGATAACCGTGCGGATCCCATTCACGCCCTGATCGAGGAACTGAATACGGCGGGCCTTCGGTACTGCCACTGGAAGAGCAACATCCGCCTGCCCGAGAGCCTGCGAGGTGAAGATGATCTGGATCTTCTCGTCCACCGCGAGGACGCCGACGCCTTCGATGTCATCCTCGCGCAATGCGGCTTCAAGCCGGCCGTGTCGCGCGGTGGCCTGACCCATCCCGGTGTGTTCCACGCCTATGCGCTGGACGCCTCCGCCTCCCGCCTGTTGCATGTGCATGCCTATTTCCGTGTCGTGACCGGCGACAGCCTCGTCAAGTGTTACCGGCTGCCGATCGAGCGGGATCTGCTCGGTGTCGGAGCGGTTTCGGACACGGTTCCTTTGCCAACGCCCGAAGCAGAGCTCGCGCTCTTCACGCTGCGCATCCTGCTCAAGCACCTCCATCCGGTGGAGATCTGGATGGTCCGGCGCGGCTATGAGGAAGTGGTGCGCGAGCTCGACTGGTTGCGGAACCGCGCCGAATTGCAGGGCGCGGCCGAACTGTGGCGCGCCTGGATGCCGGCGAGCGAGCCTCCGGCACTGGAAACCGCGCTTGCCGCCATAGCCGAGCCCCGCGCCTGGCTGTGCCGCGTCGGCCTCGGCCTACGCCTGGCATCGGGCCTGCGGAACCGCCGGCGGATCGGCACGATCGCCGCCGAGGTCGAGCGGCTGCGCCGGGTCGGGCGGATGGCCATCGGTCGTTTCCGCCGCCGTCGCGATCTGGTTCCCCGGACCGGCGGGCTCATCGTTTCAATGGTCGGGCCGAAGGCGGTGGGCAAGTCAACGCTGAGCGGCGAACTCGCGCGCCGTCTCGGGCGGGAGCTGGACGTGCGGCGCGTCCACGTGGGTAAACCGCCTCCGACGCTCCTGAGCTTCGCGCCGCGGCTTATTCTGCCGCTCGCCCGCCGGCTGTTCAAGGGCGAGCGCTCCGGCGAGTATCAAAAGCCCGAACGCCGTCGCGAGGGGCGTTATTCGCTGCTCTATGTGTTGCGCATGACGCTTGCCGCCTACGACCGGCGGGCGCTGATCCGGAAGTGCTCGAAGGCCGCCGCGAGCGGGACGATTATCGTCACCGACCGCTACCCTTCCGAGACGCCCGGCGCCATCGACAGCAGCTGCTTCAACGATGCCGCGATCGCCGCCTGCGACTCGGGCCTTAAGCGTTGGCTGATGCGGCGGGAGCGCGCACTCTACCTGGGTCTACCACGCCCCGATCTGGTGATCCGCCTGACGGCTTCGCGCGAGACCGCGGTTCGCCGCGACGCGACCCGGATGAAGGAGGGCGGTCCCGATGCGGACGCCGTGCTGCGGCGCTGGCGGATGGAGACGTCGACCGGTTTCGGACCGGTGCCGGTGATCACCGTCGACACCGACCGCACCATCGAGGAGTCTGCGGCCGACGTGACCCGCGCCGTGTGGCGGGCCATCTGAACCAGTTGGAGAGCATCGGCGGCATCAATGCTCGCCGACGCCAACCTCTCGCGCCCAGAGCGCAACTTCAGTTCGATTGGTAGCGCCGGTCTTTCTCAGGATCGACTTCACATGCACCTTCACGGTGGCGTCGGATATGTCGAGATGGCGCGCGATCACCTTGTTGGGCGCGCCCCTGGCGAGCCCGTCCAGCACCTGCCTCTCGCGCACCGACAGTTTTTCGAGAAGTTCGGGGCCGGAGGTCTCCGCCTCGTCGGCCGCTTGCGCGCTGACGTCATCCCAGCCGACCGGCATCGGGAAGAAATGCTCGCCGAGCGCGATCAGCTCCAGGGATTTCACGAGATTTGCCGGGGTGCTCGTGCTCAGGAGCACCCCATCGACGCGCGCCGCGGCCGCCATGGGGGCCACGGTCTCGCAATTCTGTTCAACCATCAGGGCGATGTGCGCGGACGGGTACCTCTGGCGCAGCAGCTCGGCTTCGTCCGGCTCCAGCCTGCCCTGCCGGACAAGGCTCACGAGGATCACGTCGAGTGCGTCCGACGGATGCGCGGCGGCCGAAGCTTCTTCCACGCTGGACCACGCATCGACCATCTTGAGAGGGCGCCGGCTGAGCACGCGCATCAACCCTTCGCGCATGATGCAATCGGTTTCTATGATTGCAATTGAGAAGGCCGCAGTCATTGTGGAGCCCTCCCGAAATCGCCGAAAATGTTTCGTCGGAAAGCGGGCATCATCAACATATGCACTTGGTACCCCTACAAATTATGTGACAAATATAACACTTATTTGACACTACTTTTCGATTCACCACAAGAGGATATGCCTAATCCCAAAGTGGCAAGCCGACAGGCCTCGCCGGTCAATCATAAGGTTTGTTCAAGAAACTCATAGTTCCGGGCACCGGAGGCTGGCCGGCATCCTCCTCACCGTCCACGCCAAGAGGGCAATCCTTTGAAATAGCGGCGATTGTGCCACATATCCACCCCTTGCACGGGCCGCCCCACCGCAAGGGGGCGAATCGGGCGACTGCCGTCGCAGCCCTTTCCGGCGCGCTCATGGCTTCACGAAGTCGGCCCCCACGAGTTGCCGGGGCATCACCGGTCGCGGAAACCGGCGGGCGGATGCGAGCGGAACTGGTCCGCCATCACCCGCGTCGACCGGGGCCGGGCGGCGACAAGTCTCGTTGTCGGCTCACACCCCGAGCGACGTCGAGCAAGGCCGCGCCGGACGTGGAGCGATCCCGAGATCCGTTGCGGGCTTCCCGTCGCGTCGGGTGCCCGCAGGGCTAGTGCCCGCCGCCTTCAGCTTTCGCGAAATGCCCGGTTGAAGTAATTGACCATGGGGCGGGTCAGGTAGGATAGCGGCGTTCGATCGCCAGTCCGCAAGAAACTCTCGACCGGCATCCCGGGGAGAAGCGTCAGGTCGGGCCGGTCCTCGAACGCGTTCGGATCGGGCGTCAGGATCGCCTCGTAGTATTGTGCGCCGGTCTTCTCGTCGGTCACAGCGTCGGCCGAAACGCGGCTCACGGTCCCGTGCACTTCCGGGGTCGTGCGGCTGTCGAAGGTCGTGAAGCGGAGGATCACGTCCTGGCCGGGTTGAACCTGATCGATATGGACCGGGTTGATGCGCGCTTTCACCTGCAGCGGTTGGTCGCCCTGTACGATGTACATCATCGGCTCGGCCGCGCGGATCACGGACTGGAGCGCGAAGACCCGCGAGTCGAAGACCACGCCGTCGACAGGCGCCCGGACATCGAGACGGGTGAGACGTACCTGCAGACTCAGGCGCCGCTCCTGGAGCTCGATCTCGGCGTATTGGAGATCGCGTATCTGGGTGATCGCGTCTTCGCGCTGGCGGTCGGAGAGCTTCAGGATCTCGATCTCGGTGGCCGAAATCCTCGCGCGCGCCTCGGCTGTCGACGAGGTGAGGCGGCCGATCTCGCCCTGAAGCCGCGCTTCCTCACGGCGCAGTTCAAGCACGCGTGACGCCGAAACGAGCCCCTTGTCGAAAAGCGCGCTCTGGTTGCGCAGTTCCTCCGCGATCAGGACGAGCTGCCGCTTCAGCGCCACAAGCTGCGCCGCGACGCCTTCGATCTGGTTCTCGATCTGCCGTACCTGCTCCCGTAGCCCGTCGGTTTCCTTGGCGATCGAGTCGCGGCGCGCCAGGAAGAGCGATTTCTGACCCCTGATCTGGCCTTCGACCCAAACCGGATCGAGTGCAGCGAAACTGTCGTCGATGGTGAAGACCGGCGCTTCCAGGTTGTCGCGTTCCGCTTCCAGTCGCGCCCGTCGCACGAATATCTCCAGCAGTTGGCGCTCGACCGTCGACAGTTCGGAGCGCAGGAACGTGCCATCGAAGCGAACGACTATGTCGCCCTGCCGGACCATGTCTCCATCGCGCGCGAGGATGTTGCCGACCACGCCGCCATCGGGATGCTGGATCACCTGCTGGTTCGACTGCACCACGAGGACTCCGGGCGCGACCACCGCGCCCGCGATACTCGTCCCGACACTCCAGGCGCCGATCCCCCCGGTCAGCATCGCCAATGCGGCGAATCCGATGACGAGCGGCAGACGCGCGCTCCACCGGGCGCGGTTCGGATCTTGCGTCATCACGGCGCCCTCCGGGTGACCACACGTTGCACGTCACTCGCATTGCGGATCATCGACTTGATGATCTCGTCGCGTGGGCCGTAGGCGGCCACCCTGCCTCCATCGAGGATCAGGAGCCGGTCGCAGGCCGAAATGGCCGTCGGCCGGTGCGTCATGATGACAACCGCGCGCTGGTCGGCTTTCATGGCCTCGATCACGGCGTTCAGCGCCTCGGAGCCTTCGGCGTCGAGCGCTGAATTCGGCTCGTCGAGAACCAGGAGAACCGGGTCGGCGTAAAGGGCGCGGGCAAGCGCGACACGCTGCTTCTGACCGCCCGAAAGCTGTGCATCGGATTCGCCGGTCCGGGTATCGTAGCCGTTGGGAAGCCCGAGAATGATCTCGTGTGCGCGGGCCTTCATGGCGGCGGCCAGCACCCGGTCGGTGTCCGGATCGGGCGCCATATGCGCGATGTTCTCCGCCACCGTCCCGTCGAAGAGCCGGATTTCCTGTGGCAGATAGCCGATGAACTGGCCGAGCCGCTCGGGCCCGTACTGATCGAGCGTCGCGCCGTCGAGCCTGACGACCCCCGATTGCGGCGCCACGAGGCCGAGGATCACCCGCGCCAGCGAGGTTTTCCCCGACCCGCTCTTGCCGATGACGCCGATCGCTTCGCCGGGCGCGACGTCGAGGCTGACCCCCTGCAGGACCGGCCGGTCCGACCCGCGGACCGCGACGTTGATGCCCCGGACCTCAAGCCGCGCGGCCGGCGCAGGAAGCTGGGTCGGTTCGTCGCGCGCGGGAACCGCGGACAGAAATCCGCCGAGGGCGGTCCATCCGGCGCGCGCCCGCTGCACAACCGGCCATTGCGAAACCGCCAGTTCGATCGGCGCCAGCGCCCGGCCGAGCAGGATCGACCCCGCGATCATCGCGCCGGCCGTCAGTTCGCCCTGCAGCACCAGCCAGGCGCCGAGCGCCAGGATCGCCGATTGCAGGAACAGGCGGAACGCCTTGGTGAAGGCGCTGAAACTGCCGGTCCAGTCATTCGCCCGGATCGTCCCGTCGAGCGCCGCATCCTGAAGGCTGGTCCACCGCCGGACCATGTTGCCGACCATTCCCTGCGCCCAGATGAGCTCGCCCGCCCCTTCGGATTGCTTGGAGAAGTTCAGCGCCACGATGGACTGCTTCTGGGCCTCGGCGACCTTCTTCGCGGTAATGAGCTGGTTCAGAAGCGTCGCCAGAATGAGACAGGTGCCGCCCGCGACCGCGAGCCAGCCGAGATAGGGATGGAAGATGAAAATTGCCGTCAGGAAGACAGGCGTCCACGGCAGATCGAACAGCGCGAGCAGGACCGGCGCGGTGAAGAAGGTCCGGATGGAATCGAGATCCTGCGTCGCCCTGATCCCTCCCTTGCCACGGTGATGGAGTGCTACATCCTCGAGAACCGCGCGGAAGACGCGGTCGTCGAGCGAGGCCTGGAAGCGGGCCCCGACGCGAGACATCACCCGGCCGCGCGCGAATTCCAGAAGCCCGTAGAGGGCGAAGAGGCCGGCAACGAGGATGGACAGCGCGACCAGCGTCTCTTCCGATCGCGATCCCAGCACCCGGTCATAGATCTGAAGCATGAAGAGCGGACCCGTCAGCATCAGGAGGTTGGTGAAAACGCTGAAGATGAGGGTCGCAAGAAAGAGCCCCCGGCTGCCGGCCCGCGCCAGCGAGGGTTCGCGATGTGAAATCCTTCCGGCCATACAGAACACCCGTTAATCGCGTCGTGCCGGTTGCCGGCCACGACATTGGTACTTGGTCACGCGTATCGTTCGTGTTTTCGCGTCCAGCGACGTTCGTTCCGAATAGAACCCGCCCCCTCCCGCATATGCAGCAATCAAATTAATAAATGGGCCATCAGAACATCACTAACCGGACAATTACGTAGGCTGTCCCAAAGGCGCTCGTGAGTCAAATGCTCACCGATTCGCGCTCCGATCCGATCCGGCCATTCCCGCGGGCGTGGCGACCCGCGATCCTAACCGCCATCGCCGGTCAAATCGCGGGACGTGGCGCAACAACCATAGGCATCCGCCGCAAATGCTGTTAGGGGGACTGGTCTCGCGCGGCCATGACCGCGCCCAATGGCGGCATCCGCCACAACTCCACGGACCCTTCCTGCATGATTGCCCCCCTTTCCGACGCGCTCGCCGAACGAGGCTATGACACACTCACCCCGGTGCAGCAGGCGGTCGCCGATCCCGACCTTGCCACATCGGATCTGCTGGTCTCCGCGCAGACGGGTTCGGGCAAGACCGTGGGCTTCGGCCTTGCGATTGCCCCGACGATCCTCGGCGAGGCCACGCATTTCGGCCCGGCGGCCGCTCCGCTGGCCCTTGTCATCGCACCGACGCGCGAACTTGCCTTCCAGGTGATGCGCGAGCTCGGCTGGCTCTACGCGAAGACCGGGGCGCGGGTCACCTCCTGCGTCGGCGGGATGGACACGCGCGAAGAACGGCGGGCGCTGGACCGGGGCGCGCATATCGTGGTCGGGACGCCGGGACGGCTGCGCGACCACATCGAGCGCGGCTCTCTCGACATGAGCGGGCTTCGCGCGGTCGTGCTCGACGAGGCCGACGAGATGCTCGACCTCGGCTTCCGCGAGGATCTCGAATTCATGCTCTGCCAGGCACCGGAGGACCGGCGCACGCTGCTGTTCTCGGCCACCGTATCCCCGGGGATCGCGAAGCTCGCCGGTCAATACCAGCGCGACGCGCGCCGGATCAGCACCATCGGCAGCGCCGAGCAGCACGCCGACATCACCTACCAGGCGGTGCGGGTCGCCGCCTCGGACAGCGAGCACGCGATCTTCAACCTGCTGAGGTTCCGCGACGACGAAAGCGCCATCGTCTTCGCCAACACGCGGGCCGCCGTAAGCCACCTCACCGCGCGGCTCGCCAATCGCGGCTTCGCCGTCGTGAGCCTTTCGGGCGAGCTGAGCCAGAGCGAGCGCACCCATGCGCTTCAGGCGATGCGCGACGGCCGGGCGCGGATCTGCGTCGCCACCGACGTCGCGGCGCGCGGCATCGACCTGCCCAACCTCAACCTCGTGATCCATGCCGACCTGCCGACCAATACCGAGAGCCTGCTGCACCGCTCCGGCCGGACCGGCCGCGCCGGGCGCAAGGGCATCTCGGCGCTCATCGTGCCGCCCAAGGCGGTGAAGAAGACCGAGCGCCTCCTGCAATGGGCCAAGATCAAGGCGGAGTGGTGCGTCGCCCCCTCCGCCGAGGACATCTTCCGCCGCGATGAGGAACGGCTTGTGGCCGATCCCGCATGGGACCAGCCCGCGACCGAGGCCCAGGCCGCCTTCGCCGCGCGGCTTCTCGCGCGTCACAGCGCCGAGGCGATCGCCGCGGCCTACCTGCGGCTTTACCATTCCCGCCAGTCGGCGCCGGAAGAACTGCTGCCGCCCGACACGAAATCCGCGCCGCGAGACCACGCCGATTTCGGCCCGCGCCGCTGGTTCGCGCTTTCGGTCGGCCGGGACGACCAGGCGGAGGCGCGCTGGATCCTGCCGCTCCTGTGCCGGGCGGGCAACCTCGACCGGTCGGCCATCGGCGCCATCAGGGTGCAGGCGTCGGAGACATTGGTCGAGATTGCCGAGCGCAGCGTCGGTGTGTTCTTGGCGGCCCTCGGCCCGGATCGGGTACTGGAACGGGGAATCACCGTCCGGCAGTTCGATGAGGCGCCCGATCAGCCCCCGGCGGGCCATGCTCCGAAAAGGGAGCGCGCGCCGTTCCGCGAGGAACGCAAGGAGCGCAAACCCAAGTTCGGTGAGAGCAAACCCTGGCCGGGCAAGAATGTCGCGCCGCGCAGGGAGGAGCCGACCGCCGTCGGCGGCGCGGAGCGGGAGCACGCCTCGACGACGGTACGCAAGCCCAGCGAAAGCGACGGCAAGCCGGTGCGGGAAGGCAAGGCCGCGCCGGCGAAGGGCAAGATGTACAAGACGCAAGGGGGCAAGGACTGGGCCAAGCCCGCCAGCAAGGCGAAGGGCAAAACGGCCAAGACGCCTCCGGCGGAACGCGACGCATCCGAACGGCCGGCGCCTGTGCGGCTTGCCAAGGCAGGCCCGCGAAAGCCGGGCAAGAAGGAACCGAACCGCGACGGCGGCCACAAGCCGCCCCACCGGGGCAAGCGTTAGGATCGCGAGGCGGGCGTCCCGCGCGCCTAGCCCTTGCTGACCGCCCTCAGCTGCGACGATGCCGCCGCCAGCTTGGCGACGCTGAGAGCACCGCTCGCGCGCAGTTCGGCCATCATCCGGTCGGCGCGCGCGGCGGCCTCCGCGTTTGCCTCGATCCATTTGGTGACGCTCGACGCGCCGGGCTTCGTCCCCTCAACGGCCAGAGCGGCCGCGCCGATCGCCGACTGCTGGGTGCGCAGTTCGGCCATCAGCCGGCCGAGCGCGATGCGCTCCCAATGGTCGGTGGGCTCGATCTGGCGAGAGACGGACCGCAGCCAGTCGAGGCCGAAACGCGCGCCGGCGGCAAAGTAGTTCGCGGCCACGTCCGCAACGTCGCGTCCGAGCGTCGCGGCCACCTCCACGATGTCCAGGGCACCGCCGAGAAGCTCCAGTCGCGCGATCTTTTCGGCCAGCGCCTTCGGTGCCTCCGCCTTTGTCAGTTCCTTGGTGCGCTGCGTAAGGCGTGTCTTGGAGAACTCGGCGATCATCTCATGCGCCGTCGCGGCGACTTCGGCGACGCCGGGGCCGTAGAGCTTGATCGCATCCTGAACCGGCCCGTCGCCGCCTTGCAGCAACCGCAGGCTCTGGGCGGCAACCATATCCGACAGCGCCAGATGCATCTGGACCTGGGTCAAAGCCGGCGCCTTGTTGTCCAGCGCATTGACCTCGGCGGCGATGGCCGGAAGGCCGAACACCTCGCGCGCGATGATGAAGGCGCGCACGATCTGCCCGACCGACGCCCCGGTTTCCTCGTTCAAACGATGATAGAGCGACGGCCCCGCTTCATTGACGAAGGCGTTCGCGGCAACCGTCGCGATGATCTCGCGCCGGAGCCGGTGGGTTTCGAGCGCCGCCTTGTACTTGGCCCGGATCGGGCCCGGCATGTAGTTGGTCAGCAGCCGTTCCATGAAAGGATCGTCCGGCAGATCCGAGCCGAGCAGTTCCGAAAAGACGTTGATCTTGGCGTAGGCGACCAGAACCGCGATTTCCGGGCGTGTCAGCCCCCGGCCGTCCTTGCGGCGTTCGGCAAGCTCCTCGTCGGTCGGCAGAAGCTCCACCACCCGGTCGAGCAGGCCGCGCCCCTCCAGCGCCCGCATGAACCGCGCGTGATCTTCCAGAAGCGCCGGCGCCCGCGCCTCGACGAGCGAGATTGCCAGCGTCTGGTTGTAGTTCGTCTGCAGGACCAGTTCGGCCACCTCGTCGGTCATCTTGGCGAGGAGCGCGTTGCGCTGCTTGTCGGTCATGTCGCCGGCGCCGACGACCGCGCCCAGCGCGATCTTGATGTTGACCTCGTGGTCCGAACAATCGACGCCGGCGGAGTTGTCGACGGCATCGGTGTTGATCTTGACGCCGCGGCCCGAAAGCTCGATCCGCCCGCGCTGCGTGACACCGAGATTGGCGCCCTCGCCGACGACGCGGGCACGCACTTCGTCTGCGTCCACCCGGGTCGCATCATTCGCACGGTCGCCGGCATCGGAATGGGTTTCCTCGGACGCCTTGATGTAGGTGCCGATCCCGCCGAACCACAAGAGGTCTGCCGGCGCCTTCAGAAGCGCATGGATCAATTGGAAAGGCGTGACGCGGTCGGACTTGAGGCCGGTCAGTTCCCGGATCTCTGGCGTGAGCGCGATCGACTTCGAAGACCGCGAGAAGACCCCGCCGCCCTTCGAGATCAGCTTGGCATCGTAGTCCTGCCAGCTTGACCGCGGCAGTGCGAACATGCGGGTCCGCTCGGCAAAGCTCTTGGCCGGGTCGGGGCTCGGGTCGATGAAGATATCGCGGTGGTCGAAGGCCGCGACCAGCTTGATCTGGTCGCTGAGCAGCATGCCGTTGCCGAACACGTCACCGGACATGTCGCCGCAGCCGATCACGGTGAAGGGTTGCTTCTGGACGTCGTGGCCGAGCTCGCGGAAATGGCGCTTCACGGCTTCCCAAGCCCCCTTCGCGGTGATGCCCATGCCCTTGTGGTCGTAGCCGTTCGAGCCGCCCGAGGCGAAGGCGTCGCCCAGCCAGAACCCGTATTCCGCCGCCATCCCGTTGGCGATGTCCGAGAACGTCGCCGTGCCCTTGTCGGCCGCGACCACCAGATAGGGATCGTCGCCGTCCCGGCGCACGACCGCCTCCGGGGGCACGACATCCTGGCCGTCGAGATTGTCGGTGATGTCCAGAAGCCCCGACAGGAAGGTCTTGTAGCTGCGGATCGCCTCGGCGAGCACCTCGTCGCGACTGCCGCCCGCCGGCAGGGCCTTCGGCAGGAAGCCGCCCTTGGAGCCGAAGGGCACGATGACCGCGTTCTTGACCTGCTGCGCCTTCACGAGACCGAGCACCTCGGTGCGGTAGTCTTCCTTGCGGTCCGACCAGCGCAGCCCGCCGCGCGCCACCGGGCCGCCGCGCAGATGCACGCCTTCGATCCATGTGGAATAGACGAAGATCTCGCGCCACGGACGCGGCTGCGGAAGCTCGTCCAGCGCCGCGCTGTCGAACTTGAACGAAACATAGCCCTTCGGCTGCCCGTCCGCGCCAAGCTGGTAGTAGTTTGTGCGCAGCGTCGCCTGGATGGCATTGCGGAACCGGCGCAGGATGCTGTCCACGTCGAGGCTCGCGACGGCCTCGAGGGCCGTCTCGATCTCGTCCGCGATGCCGGCCGCCTTGGCCTCGCGCGAAGCGGGGTCGCCGCCCTCGGCCGGGTCGAACATCGCATGGAACAAGGCAACCAGCGATCTCGCGATAGCCGGATTGTCGGCAAGTGCGTCTTCCATGTAGTCGATGGAATAGGGAATGCGCGCCTGGCGCAGAAAGCGGCTGTAGGCGCGCAGCGCCATCGTTTCGCGAACGCTTGTCCCGGCCAGAAGCACGAGCCGGTTCAGCGGATCGTCGTCGGCCTCGCGCGACCACACCGCCGTGAAGGTCCGCTCCAGCTTATCGCGCAGGTCGGACAGGACGAACGTGCTGCCATCGGCCGACTGCATGAAGAAATCGTGCACCCAGATATCCTGCTCGGCGCGGGTGACCTTGAACGGGTGCTCCTCGAGAACCCGGAACCCCATGTTCTCAAGCACGGGAAGGCAATCCGAAAGGGGCACCGCCGGCCCGAGGTGATAGAGCTTGAACCGCACCGACGTGTCCGGGTCCTCGAGGCGGCGGTAGAACTTCAGCGCCAGCGGCCTGTCCCCGGTCAGCTCTTCCATCTTCGCGATGTCGGCGATCGCGGTCACGGTGCTGTTGGCATCGCGATAGCCGTGGGCAAAGCCCTGGTGGTAGAGCGCATGGAGCCGGTTGCCCTCATGCTCGCCCAGCTTCTCGATCAGGCCGTCGCGCAGGACATCGCCCCAGCTTCGCACCGCGCCGACGATCTGTTGTTCGATCGCCGCGATGTCGTAGTCAGGCGCGCCGCCGGGCTTCAGCGCGACGACAAAATGCACGCGTGCCAGGGCCTCGTTGCTGAAAGACGGCGTCCATGTGGCCACGCGGCCATTGAGCGTCTCGGCCAGGATATCGCCGATCTTGATCCTGAGCTCGGTGTTGTAGCGTTCGCGCGGCACATAGACGAGGCACGACACGAACCGGCCGAAACGGTCGGGCCGCACGAACAGCCGGGTCCGCGGCCGGGTCGCCAGGTGCAGCACGCCGACGACGTTGTCCTGGAACCTCTGGTCATCGGCGCTCTGGAACAACTCGTCGCGCGGATAGGTTTCCAGCACGTTGGTCAGCGCCTTCGCGTCATGGCTGTTCGGGGCAAAGCCGGCGCGGGCGACGATCCTTTCCACCTTCTGACGCAGCAGGGGAATCGCGCGGGGGCTTCGGTTGTAGGCCGCCGAGGTGAAATGGCCGACGAAAAGATGCTCGCCGATCACGCGCCCCTTGGCGTCGTAATGCTTGACCCCGATCAGGTCGAAATGCGCCGTCCGATGCACCGTCGAGCGCCGATTCGCCTTCAGGATGAGAAGCGGCGAGTCGTCGGTAACGAAGGCGTCCATGTCGGGCGACCAGTGCGCGTAATTGCCACTGGCATCGCGCAGGACCGAATAGTCCGGATCGCGCATCAACCCGAGGCCGGAGCCATCGACTGTATCGGACCCGAGCTCGCGCCCCTCGCCTATCCTGTATTCCCGGTATCCAAGGAAGGTGAAATGGTCCTGAGCGAGCCATTCCAGGAACTCGATCACCTCGGCGGTCACGCTGGCGATGCCCTTCGGAGCATCCTTGCGCAGAGCGCCCACCACGTCGGACAGTTTGCCCAGGATCGGCTTCCAGTCGGTGACCGCGACGCGCACGTCGGCCAGGACCTGGAGCAACTCCGCTTCCAGCGTCTTCAGGATCTTGTCATCCGCGATCTGATCGACCTGCACCTGGATCACCGACTCGCGCATCGCGCCCTTGGCGTCCGGGCCGGTCAGCCCGGTCAGCGCGCCCTTGGCGTCGCGGGTAACCGTCAAAACCGGGTGCAGCAGCGCGTGGATGCCGATGCTCCGCTCGGTCAGGAAGGCCGTCAGCGAGTCGACAAGGAACGGCATGTCGTCATTCACGACCTCGAGCACGCTATGCGGCGAAGCCCAGCCGTGTTCGGTCATGCCCGGATTGTAGAACCGGACATGCGGTGCGCCGGGTTTGCGGACGGCGCAGAATTTCCAGAGCGCCAGAGATGCCGCGTAGAGCTGCTCGGACCCGGCGCCGAGCACCTCGTCGAGCGAGACATTGGCATAAAGCTGATCCAGTGCCTTAAGGAAGCTCTCGCGTTCCGCCTTGCCGAGCCGCTCGGCGCCGATCTCGCGAACCGCCTGGAGTTTTTCGGTCAGAAGGCTTTGATCTTTCTGGCCCAAGGCTTGTCCCCCGCTGCTTGCATGTCTGTTACGCCGCAGGGAATCTCACCCTGTCTGGGGTCCGGGATCGCTGCGACCTTTCTGGGCAGGTTCAGGTTGTGCCGCAATTGCGCTTGGCGTCAAGTTCCGCGTTCCGACAAGGCCGCTCGCCGCCATCGGCGCTCCCTTTCCCGACGCGCAGTCAAGCCGAAAACCGGCTGTACTCAGTGCCCGGAAACTTGACGCCGGTCAGTTTTACGGCCCAACCTCAACAGGCCCGACAGAACGCACGCAGTCCGGACCACAAACGGGGAAGACCGTGAAAGCAGAACAAATTGTCGCGACGATATCGCATGTGGCGCTCGTGGTTTCCACATTTCTCCTCGCGGCATGCGGCCCCAATATCTACGACGTGGTCGAGCTCATGCCGTCGCCGACGATCTACGCAGAGGCCAATGCCGACCCCTTCGAAGGCGTCAACGCCGGAAACGTGTACGACCGCGCCAAGCTCTTCTACGCGACGGACAGGGCACCTTCGGGACGGGATGATCCGCAAGCGTATTACTCGAACGAGCGAGGACACGTCCTGCGGGGCGGCGTCGCCAGGGTTAGGATCGACCCGCCGCTCGACACCTGGGCTGATATCCGGCGGGTGACCCTGGTGAGCGACCGCGACGCGACCTACAGGCTGCGGCTGTCCGAGGTGCAGGAGTTCGGCGTCTTTCCCTTTAGCCTCACGCGTTACTTCGCGGATGCACCCTCGCAACAGGAGATGCAGTCCGCCGGTCGCGAGTTCGCCGCCCAGATCGACGCGCAACTGGCGAGGTCCCGAAACAAGGACATCTTCATCTACACCCACGGCTACAACGTGGACTTCGACTACTCGACCCTTGTCTCCAAGGAGTTGCAGCACTTCCTGGGGTATCAGGGCGCCTTCGTCAGCTACAACTGGACGGCGACACCAAGCCGGTTCGCCTATTTCCGGGACCAGGAATCTGTTCTTTCGACACGCCGCAATCTGCGGTCACTGATTGAATACCTGTCGGCGAATACCCGTGCGCGCCGCATCCACCTCGTGGGCTACAGTGCCGGCACACGGCTCGCGTTCGAAGCCGCCTATCAGATCGCGCTCCAGCCCGAACCGAAACCCCGGCTGGGACGGCTGATCCTGATCGGGAGCGATCTCGACGCCTCCTTCGTGCTGCAGGCGCTCGAGGACGGTCTTATGGATGCAGTCGAGGACGTGACGTTCTATCAGTCGCAGACCGACTCGGCGCTCGCCATGTCGCGCTTCGTTTTCGGGCGCCAACGGATCGGCCAGACGGCAACGAAAGGTACGGTTGCTCGGTCGATCGCGGAGGGCCTGGCGAAGACCGACGGCCTGCACATCATCGATGTAACCGCCGCCGAGGCGGCAGATACGGGCAACGGCCACTGGTACTTCCGGTCCTCGCCCTGGGCCAGCAGCGACCTGTTCATTTCGCTGCTGACAGACCGAAATCCAGGCCAGCGCGGTCTGGTACGCGCGCCAGGTGAGGTGGTCTGGAGATTCCCGCCCAACTACCCGGAAATCTTGAAGTCTCGGAAATCAGTTGCGACCGCGTCGACGCTGCGGAACGCACAACCGTTCTAGTCGCGTCCGTCGAACCTGGACCGGCGACTCACTGCGGATATCCGAGAGGTTTCCTTGCAGAGATCACTCTGCAGCCGTAACCAATTGTTGGTGCCGGCGCGGTCAGCCGGCCTCGGGAAGATAGGCCACGACTTGCCGCAACATCTGCCAGAACGCCTCGGGGCGTACCGCTGTCTTGAGACAGGGCGCACTTACAATACGACGGCGACGGGCACGCTGCCATGCTGGCGCAATAGCGCTGTCGCACAAAGGGAGGATCGTCCCTGCAAACGATTGTAATTCAGGAAAAATGGCGCACCCGAAGAGATTCGAACTCCTGACCCCCAGATTCGTAGTCTGGTGCTCTATCCAGCTGAGCTACGGGTGCGTGGCGTGGCATTTAGCTGCCCGTTCGCGGCAATGCAAGGGCAAACCTCGCGAAATCGACACGAAGATTGCAGGAGCTTTCAAAGCGCGCTGCGGTCAGTGCACGGCCGAAGGGACAAGCTCGCGCGGCAGGTGGATCATGAACTCGGAGCCCTCGGAATCGGAGCGCACCAGCTCCAGCCGCCCGCCGTGGCCGCGGACGAGTTCCGCCGAAATCGCGAGACCGAGGCCGCTGCCGCCCTTGCGGGTGCCGCCCTGGAACGGCTGGAACAGGTGCTCACGCGCGCGCTCGGGCAGGCCGGGACCGGTGTCGCCGACCCGGATCCACCAGCCCTGGTCGTCCTCGCCGGCGGCGATCTCGATCGTGCCGGCGGTTCCGGTCGCCTCGATCGCCTGCCGCGCGTTGCGCACGAGGTTGGTGA
The DNA here is from genome assembly GCF_025673475.1 of Albidovulum salinarum. Lineage (NCBI taxonomy): Bacteria > Pseudomonadati > Pseudomonadota > Alphaproteobacteria > Rhodobacterales > Paracoccaceae > Albidovulum > Albidovulum salinarum. Next base: position 156,727 of record NZ_JAOVQO010000008.1, read on the forward strand.
GAACCCGGTGCAACTGCTCGTGATCGGCGCGGATCGAGAGATTGGCGGGAACGTCGGTCACGAACTCGGCGCCGGATGCTTCCGACGCCAGCGTCTCGCTTTCGACCACGTCCTTGACGAGCGTCGACAACATGAAGCGGGTCAGCACCGGCGGCGGCTCCTCGGCTTTGCCAAAGACGAGCGTCGATTCGCAGAGGCCGACGGCCCGGCTGATCGAATTCACGAGCTTCGGCGCGGCGCGCTTGACCATCGGGTCGGCGCTCGACTCCATCCGGTCGGCGAAGAGCTGCGCGGTGGTGAGGATATTGCGCAGGTCATGGCTGATCTTCGCCACCGCGCCGCCCAGCTGGGCCAGCCGATCCTTCTGCCGGAGCGCGCCGGTCAGCTGGCGCTGCATCGACTGCAGCGCCTCCTCGGCCTCGCGCAGTTCGACCACGCGCGCCTGCGGCTCGATGAAGCGGCGGGCATCCTCGGGGGCCTCGGCATAGACGCTCATGTGGCTGACGACCCGGTGAATCGGCGCGACCAGAAGCCGCCGTACAGCGAGGAAGAGAAGGACGGCCGTCACGCCGGAGATCACCAGCGACAGCAGGAAGATCCGGAACCCGTACTCGATCATCGCGGTCCGCAGCGGCGCGGTCTCCATCGTCGCCTCGATCAGGAGGCCGGCTTGGCGCACCGGCGCGCCGATCACCCGGATGATTCGGTTCCTGGGATCGACGAGGGTCACCAAAGCATCGCGGATCAGCTCCCAGGCCGGGGCGTCGCGCAGGTCGTAGCTCGCCTCGATCGGCGCGGGGATCGGCGAGGAGAGGACGAGCTGGCGCACCTCGTCGCGGCGCAGGACGACGTTGAACACCTCGGCATTGTCGAGAAGCTCGCGTTCGAGGTTCGCGTCGATCATCTCGTCGGTGGCCAGAAGCGCGAGCGAGGCAATCTGGGCGCGTTCGAGACGCGACAGGATGTAGTCCTCGCGAAACCGCGCCACCGACGGCACGAAGATCAGCACTTCGGCCAGCATGACGAAGAGCATCGTCAGGAGCAGGAAGCGGCCGGACAGTGTGTTGAACAACATCAAACGATTCCGTTTCCGACGTCCGCTATCCATGCCCCGGGGTGCAATTTCCGATTGTGCAATCCTTCGTCCGATCCGAAGATAGCCCTTCGCTGCGGCGTGTTAAACCTCCGATTGCCGAAGTCGTTCTGGCGACACGCGAAATCCGCCCTGACGATTCGGGGCCCACGACGAGGAAAAAACTCCGCCGCCCGAGTTGACTTGATGCGCGGGCCCGTCTAATAGCCGGGCTTCGAATGACAGCGGCCTTCGAATCCCGAAGGGTTTGGGCCGCCCCAAACCGGAGTTGAAGCGATGAAGCGCACGTTCCAGCCGTCGAACCTCGTTCGCGCCCGCCGTCACGGTTTCCGTGCGCGCATGGCGACCAAGGGTGGCCGCAAGGTGCTGAACGCCCGCCGCGCCAAGGGCCGCAAGGTCCTGTCGGCCTGAGGCCAGCCCGACCGCAATCGGCATGACACCGCCGGAGGCACCCGTGCAAGGCCCAATCGGCCGGGGCACGGAAACGCCGCCGGCGGTTTCCGTTTGCCTGATATTGTCCAAACGCGCCGACTTCCTGCGCGCCGCGCAGGCCCGCCGCCAGGGCGCGCCGGCCTTCCTCCTCCAGGCCCGCCAGCGCCGCGAGGGGGAGGCCGATCCGCAGGTGATCCGCGTCGGTTTCACCTGCTCGAAGAAACTCGGCAATGCCGTGGCCCGCAACCGTGCCAAGCGGCGGCTCAGGGAAATCGCCCGCGCCGTGCTTCCGGCGCAGGGTCAGCCCGGCTGGGACTATGTGCTCGTCGGCCGCCCTGAAGCTACCGCGACCCGCGATTTCGCGCTGATGCGCGCCGATCTTGAGCGCGCGCTCCGCCAGATCCACGGGGCCGGAAAATGACCCCGCTCGCCCATCTCCTCGCCCTGCCGGTGCGCGCCTACCGGCTCCTTCTCAGCCCCTGGCTCGGCCATTCCTGCCGCTACCAGCCGACCTGCTCGGCCTATGCGCTCGAGGCGCTCGAAAAACATGGCGGGCTGAAGGGCGGATGGCTCGCCGCGCGGCGCATTGGCCGTTGCCATCCCTGGGGCGGTTCGGGCTACGATCCGGTACCAGACAAGAAGAAGTGACGGGCGCCGCGTCGCGTGACCGCCCGCGGGGAGGACAGCAATGCGGTCGTGGATGCATGAGGCGATCAACCGGATCGAGGCGGATTTCCAGCGCTCGGCCGACACCCATCTCTTCCGGCTCGACCTACCGGGGATCGAGGGCGTCGATCTCTATCTCAAGGACGAGAGCACACATCCGACCGGCAGCCTCAAGCATCGGCTTGCGCGGTCGCTCTTCCTCTACGCGCTCTGCAACGGCAAGCTCCGCGAGGGCCGGCCGGTGATCGAGGCCTCCTCGGGCTCGACCGCGGTCTCGGAGGCCTATTTTGCGAGGATGCTCGGCCTGCCGTTCGTCGCCGTGATGCCGAAGAGCACGGCGCGCAGCAAGATCGCGCTGATCGAGTTCTACGGCGGGCGCTGCCATTTCGTCGACAGTGCGCCCGAGATGCACGACGCCGCCGTGGCACTGGCCGCCGAGACCGGCGGCCATTTCATGGACCAGTTCATGTATGCCGAACGCGCCACCGACTGGCGCGGCAACAACAACATCGCCGAGAGCATCTTCACCCAGATGGCGCGCGAACCGCATCCCGTCCCCGCCGCCATCGTGATGAGCGCCGGGACCGGCGGCACCTCGGCCACGCTCGGGCGCTATGTGCGCTACCGCGGCTACGACACCGAGCTGGTCGTCGTCGATCCCGAGAACTCGGTCTTCTACGACAGCTACATGACCGGCGACCGCACGCTCAGGCGCGCCTGTTCGAGCCGGATCGAGGGGATCGGCCGTCCGAAGGTCGAGCCCTCGTTCCAGCATGACGTGATCGACCGCATGATCCAGGTGCCCGACGCCGCGAGCGTAGCGACGATCCACTGGCTCGAGGAGCGGATCGGCCGCAAGGCCGGGGCCTCCACCGGCACCAATCTCTGGGGGGCGCTCGTGGTCGCGCGCGAGATGATGGCAGCGGGGCGCAAGGGCTCCATCGTCACGCTGATGTGCGACAGCGGGCGACGATATCTCGACACCTATTACGACCCGGACTGGGTCGCGCGCTGCCTGGGCGACCTTGGATCCTATCGTGGCCAGTTGCCCGGCGAGGATGCCGGCCCGATCTGAGCGGCCGTCACGGCGCCTTCAGCGCGAGGTTGCCGAGCGTCGTCGGCGCCCGGGTCGGAAACTCGTGGCGGTCGAGCTGGCCGGAAATTGCCAAGTGGACGTCCTGCATGAAGACCGGATCGTCGAAATACCAGGTATGCCCGGCGGTGATCCCGGTGCCGTAGAGGTGCTGGTTCGCCCGGAAATGCGCGCCGCAATAGACGTTCACGGCCTTCGCGACCGGCGGCTCGTCCAACCCCACGCGCCCCGCCCGCCGCGCCACGCCAATCCGCTTCACCGCCGAGATCGAAAGCACTTCGTCGAGGGGATTGTAGTAGTTCGTAAGCCGCACGCAGTGGCGGTAGAGCGAAGAGGACTTCGGATTGCCATCGTCCAGCGACTGGACCGAGACGTCGGCAGCGAAGAGCAGGACCTGGCTGACCGACCAGTTGTGCGCTGCGACCGCCATCCGGTCGTCGGCATCGTCGAAGGCCTCTCGCACGACGTAGGCCCCCGTCGAATGTGCGAGTACATGCATGTCGATGCGGCAGTCGGGTTCCTGCAGCCTGGCGAAAGGAGCGATGCCCTCGGTCACCAGCTGGTGCGCCGCGCTCTTCGCGTCGTCGCGGTCCTCGAGGTAGTTCAGCGCGGAATCCGCGCTCGGCCAGTCGAAGCTGACCACGATGCCCGCGAACCCCTGCGCCGCCAGCGCCGCGCGGATCTTGCGATGGCGTTCGAGAACCAGCGCCTGGGAAATGTTGAAGCCGTGGACGTAGAACACGATGTCGCCCTTGGTCAGGCCGCTCGGCGTTCCGCCCCTGGCCGCCTCCATCACCGCGCGGCGCCACGCGGTCTTGGCGATTCTGTGGGACCAGAGGATGTCGCCGGAGGTCTCGGGAACCGCCACGAAGTGGCTCGCTGCCGGTTCGTCGCCGAATGAATCGCCCTTCTTGGTGCGGGCCACGAAGAGATAGTCCATCGTCTCCTCCCTTGTCGCCGTTCCGGATCTTCACAGGATGCCACCGCCGGGCGCATTCTCAAAATCCGCGCCCCGACGCCAGCTTGCCCGAACCCCGCCGATGGAGTATCGCAGCGCCATGTTCGACGAAGCCGACGATATCCATCCGCTGTTCCACGGCGCGCCCGCCTCGACGGAGTTCAAGAAGCTGCGCAAGCGGATCGTGCGCGAGGTGCGCGAGGCGATCGAGGCCTACGGCATGATCGAGCGCGGCGCTCGCTGGCTCGTCTGCCTCTCGGGCGGCAAGGACAGCTACACGCTTCTCGCAGTGCTCCACGAGCTGAAATGGCGCGGCCTCCTGCCGGTCGAGCTTCTGGCCTGCAACCTCGACCAGGGTCAGCCGGGCTTTCCGGCCACCGTGCTGCCGGAGTTTTTGACGAAGATGGGCGTCACCCATCGGATCGAGTACGCCGACACCTATTCCATTGTCACCGACAAGATCGCGCCGGGCGGCACGATGTGCTCGCTCTGCTCACGGCTGAGGCGCGGCAACCTTTATCGCATCGCGCGCGAGGAAGGCTGCTCGGCGGTGGTCCTCGGCCATCACCGCGACGACATTCTCGAAACCTTCTTCATTAACCTCTTCCACGGCGGGCGGCTCGCCACGATGCCGCCGAAGCTCGTGAACGAGGATGGCGATCTCTTCGTCTACCGGCCGCTGGCCTTCGTCGCCGAGGCCGATTGCGAGAAGTTCGCCCGCGCGATGAACTATCCGATCATTCCTTGCGATCTCTGCGGCTCGCAGGACGGATTGCAGCGCCAGCAGGTCAAGCAGATCCTCGACGGTTGGGAGGCACGCAGCCCCGGCCGCCGTCAGGTGATGTTCCGGGCGCTGATGAACGCCCGGCCCTCGCATCTGCTCGACCCGAAACTCTTCGATTTCGCCGGGCTCGCGCTCGGAGACCCGGATGCGGCGAATTCTAACGAAAACGGCTTCAGGTTGCCCGGGCGCGATTAATCTTCCGGTCATGCCGACGGCATAGCGTCGGCGCGACGAGGCCCGGATGGCGGGCCGAAACGGAAGGAACCTGCCATGTTCCGACAGGGTCGCGGCGAATACTGGCGACACCGCGCCGCGCGGCTGATCCAGCCGGGTTACCTCGCCCTGGCTCCGGCTCTCGTGCTCGGCTGGCTGTGGTTCGGCCCCGAAGGCGCCGCGATCGCCGCCGCGGGCCTCCCCGCGGTCTGGCTCGCGCGGCGTCCCGCGCGTGCCGGCGGGACAGGATGCGTGCCTCCGGTCGGGACGGATCGCGACGCGATCATCGCGGCGCTCGACCACGCCTATGAGGCCGAGGAGGCGACAGGAAAGAGGTCCGCCTGCCTCGTGGTCGGGCTCGACGAACCGGAAAGGCTGACCGAGACCTACGGGCTGACGGCGCTCGACCGGGTGTTGTCGCGGCTCACGGAGCGGCTCGGCGGCGTTCTGCGCGAGCAGGATGAGATGGCGCGGATCGACGGCAACCGGTTCGCGGTCGCCCTGGCGCCCGCACGTCGGCTGGACCTGGAGACCGTGATCCAGATCGCGGGCCGGCTGAAGTCCGCCGTGGCCGAGCCGGTCAGCATCGACGCCGCCACGGCCTATGTCACCGCCTCGGTGGGCTTTTGCCTGAGCGCGCGGTCGCCGGCACGCTCGGGAACGGATCTGCTCACGGCGGCGGAACTGGCGCAGGAAGAGGCAATCCGCAACGGCCCCGCAGCGATCCGCGCCTATTCGGCCGATATCGGCCGGGCCGCGCGCGACCGCGACGCGCTGTCCGACCGGATCGAGGCGGCGCTGGAGACCGGCGAGATCGTGGCTTATTTCCAGCCGCAACTTTCGACCGATACCGGGGATGTCGACGGGTTCGAGGCGCTCGCCCGCTGGCAACATCCCGAACGCGGCGTGTTGCCGCCCGCCGAATTCCTGCCGGTCGTGCGGGCCGCAGGTCTTGGGGAGCGGCTCGGCGACGTCATCCTCGGCCACTCGCTGGCGGCCTTGCGCGGCTGGGACAGGGCCGGGATCAAGGTGCCGAGCGTGTCCGTCAACTTCGCGAGGGCGGAGCTTTGCAATCCGAGCCTTGTCGCGAAGCTGAAATGGGAGCTTGACCGGTTCGACTTGGCTCCCCGGCGGCTTACGGTCGAGGTTCTGGAGTCGGTCGTGGCGGAAGCCGGCAACGATCTCGTCGTGCGCAATATCGCCGCACTGGCAGAACTCGGCTGCGGGATCGATCTCGATGACTTCGGCACCGGGCATGCCTCGCTGGCCGCGATACGCCGCTTTTCCGTGCAGCGGATCAAGATCGACCGCTCCTATGTCACCCGCGTCGACCTGGACCCTTCGCAGCAGCGGATGGTCACGGCGGTTCTGTCGATGGCCGATCGGCTCGGCATCAAGACGCTGGCCGAAGGTGTCGAAACGATCGGTGAGCACGCGCTTCTGGCGCAGCTTGGCTGCAGCCACGTCCAGGGCTTCGCGATCGCGCGGCCCATGCCGTACCAGGCGACCGCAGAGTGGCTGCGAAAGCACCGGTCCAAGCTAACTGCAACGCCCGGCATGTCGCGTCGCTCGGGCTGAGGCCGCCCGGCTACCACGGCCGGCCTAGGCCGCCGCCGCCACGCCGCGACGAAAGTAGCTGTGGCCCCGGGGCGCCCGGGTTCGGCGAGATCGTCAGTTCGAATGGACCGGAGGAAAACTGGCCGCCGCCGCCGCGGAGCCCGACGCAACGGGTTCGAATACCGGATCGGGGCCAGTGCAATCAGGGGAAAACCGCTTGACCTTTCGCTGCCCGTTCTGTTGAACCTGCCCAACCCTTTGCCGGACAGGTGGTGTGTCGTCATGGACGATCAGAACAAGAACCTCATCCTCGCGACAGTGCTGTCATTCCTGGTGATCCTGATCTGGTTCACGCTCTTCCCGCCTCCCGAGCAGGCGCCGGCCCCGGACGCTCCGGCCGCGGTTCAGACCGCTGGCGATACCGCGCCCGGCGGCAGCGCGACCGCGCCTGCCGCCACGGCGCCCCAGACAGACGTCGCCGCGGCCGAGATCGCGGCCGCGCCGCGAATCTCGATCGACACGCCGCGGCTGGCGGGGTCGATCTCGCTCCTCGGCGGCAGGATCGACGACCTCTCGCTCAAGGACTACAAGGTCGCGCTCGACGAAGACTCACCGAACATCCGTCTTCTGGCGCCGATCGGCACAACGGATGTCGAGGCAGTCAAACCCTATTACGCCGTCCACGGCTGGTCACCGGCCGGCGGGCTCGATCCTGCGCTCGTGCCCGGCGCGAAGACGTTGTGGGAGGCGGAGTCCGGCGCGACGCTAGCACCCGGAAAGCCGGTGACGATTCGCTGGGACAACGGCGCGGGACTGGTTTTCCACCGCAAGATCGAAATCGATGACAACTACCTCTTCACCGTCACCCAGTCGGTGGAGAACAACACCGGCGCCGCGGTGCGGCTCGCGCCCTACGGCATCGTCGCGCGTCACGGTATCCCCAAGACCCAGAGCGTCTATGTCCTTCATGAAGGCGTGGTGCGGAGCTCGGATGGCAAGCTCGAAGAGCTGAAATACAAGGAGCTGCCCGATCTGACCGTCGATACCCGCGAGGGTGCCCCGACGTCGGCAGCTGCTGTCGCCGCCGATGGCTGGATCGGTTTCACGGACAAGTACTGGATGACGACGCTCGCCCCTGCCCCGGGACAAGCCTTCACCTCGGTCGTGAAATACGTCCCCAACGCCGACATCTACCAGACCGAGGCGCGGCTGCCTGTCATGGAGGTCGCGCCAGGCGCGACCGCGCAGGCGACGACAATGGTCTTCGCCGGCGCCAAGGAATGGGAAGCGATCAAGCACTACGAGGACGAGACGGGCATCAAGGGCTTCGTCAACTCGATCGACTGGGGCTGGTTCTTCTTCCTCACCAAGCCAATGTTCCGGCTGCTGCACTGGCTCCACGGCGCGATCGGCAACATGGGCTGGGCGATCATCGCGCTGACCGTGATCATCAAGCTCATCGTCTTCCCGCTGGCGCGCAAATCCTATGTCTCGATGGCAAAGATGAAGGAACTGCAGCCCGAGATGGAGAAGCTCAAGGAGCAGGCCGGAGAGGACCGCCAGAAGCTCCAGCAGGGCATGATGGCGCTCTACAAGAAGGAGAAGGTGAACCCGGCCTCCGGCTGTCTGCCGATCCTGCTGCAGATCCCGATCTTCTTTTCGCTCTACAAGGTGATCTACGTCACGATCGAGCTATACCACGCGCCCTGGGTCGGCTGGATCAAGGACCTGTCGGCACCCGATCCGTCCTCGATCCTCAACCTCTTCGGGCTCCTGCCGTACGCCACGCCCGGACAGGAAAGCATCTTCTTCATCTTCTCGCTCGGAGTGCTGCCGATCCTCCTTGGCATCTCGATGTGGTTCCAACAAAAGCTGAACCCGGCCCCGACCGATCCGACGCAGCAGATGATCTTCGCCTGGATGCCGTGGGTCTTCATGTTCATGCTGGGATCCTTCGCCTCGGGCCTCGTGCTCTACTGGATCGCGAACAACACGATCACGTTCATCCAGCAGTACACGATCATGACGATGCACGGGAAACGCCCGGACCTCTTCGGCAACATCCGGAGCGGCTTCAAGCGCGACAAGCCGGCCTCGAAGTGACCCCGACCGTCGCCTCCCTGCAGCGCCACCCGCTGAAGTCGCACGGGCGCGAGGCTCTCTCCCTGGTCGCGCTGACCAGGGGCGAGGGCCTGCCCTGGGATCGCCGCTGGGCCGTTGCCCATGACGCCGCGAAGATTGTCGAGGGCGAATGGTCGCCGTGCCAGAACTTCTCGCGCGGGTCCAAGGCACCGAACCTGATGGCGGTCAACGCCCGGCTCGACGAGGCGACGGCGACGCTGACGCTCAGCCACCCGGACCGGCCCGATCTGGCGTTCCGCCCCGACGAGGCCGCCGATGTCGCGCGGTTCCTCGACTGGGTTCGCCCGCTCTGCCCGGCGGACCGCGCGCAACCAGCGCGGATCTATGGGGTCGACGGGCGTGGCATGACCGATACCGACTATCCCTCCGTGTCGCTGATATCGCTCGCATCCAACCGGGCGCTCGGGGAGCATCTCGGTGTCGCTCTTTCGCCCTTGCGTTGGCGCGGCAACATCTGGCTCGAAGGGCTGCGGCCCTGGGAAGAGCGCGACTGGATCGGCCGCAGGCTGCGCCTGGGCACGGCGGTGCTGGAGATCGTCGAACCGAAGGAGCGTTGCCTCGCGACGACCGCGAACCCGGCGACCGGGCGTCGCGATGCCGATACGCTCCAGGCGCTCAGGGCGATTCATGGTGACCAGGATTTCGGGCTCTACGCCAAGGTGATCGAGTCCGGATCCGTGAGCGTCGGCGACAGGGCGGAATTACTGGCATGACAATCGCCTTTCCCCTTGCAGAGGATCCCGAGAAAGCTGCGCGCGAAAAAGGCCGGCTGATGTTCGCGGGCCCGGTCGATTTCCTCAAGGGCGTTGTCGCGATGGAGGGCCTGCCGCCGGCCGACCGGGTGGAGGTCTGCTTTGCCGGCCGTTCGAACGTGGGCAAGTCGTCGCTGATCAACGCGCTGACCGGGCGGAAGTCGCTCGCGCGGGCGTCGAACACGCCGGGGCGGACGCAGGAGATCAACTATTTCACCGCCGGCGACAGCCATTACCTCGTCGATCTTCCTGGCTACGGCTATGCCGAGGCGCCCGTCGCGGTGGTGGCGAAGTGGCAGCGCCTGCTCAAGTCCTATCTCGGCGGACGCCAGACGCTGCGCCGCGCCTTCGTGCTGATCGACATGCGCCACGGGATCAAGGCGGTGGACGAAGAAATCCTGACGCTGCTCGACCGCTCTGCCGTGACCTTCGAGGTCGTGCTCACCAAGGCCGACAAGGTGAAGGCCGCCGACCACGACAAGATCATCGCCCAGGTCCGCGCGGCGCTTCAGAAGCATACCGCCGCCTATCCCGAGATCGTCGTGACGTCGTCGGAGAAGGGCGACGGAATCGAAACGCTGCGCGCGATCATCGCGACGATGGCCTGATCCGGCTTTCGCTTGGCAGAGCAGCTCCGGACGGGATAACAAACGATCAGCGCATGAGGTTTTCCGCCAATGAGAAAGCAAGACATGAACCGTGACTGGATCGCCACCGCCCGGACGCTCTCCGAAGCGCTTCCCTATCTGCAGCGCTACACCGGCGCGATCGTCGTCATCAAGTTCGGCGGCAACGCGATGGGCGACGACGAGGCGATGGCCGAATTCGCCCGCGACGTCGTGTTGATGCGCCAGGTCGGCGTGAACCCGGTCGTGGTGCATGGCGGCGGGCCGATGATCAACGACCTGCTGAAGAAACTCGGCATCCAGTCGGAGTTCGTGCGCGGCAAGCGCGTGACCGACAAGGCCACTGTCGAGGTGGTGGAGATGGTGCTGACCGGCCTCGTCAACAAGCGCATCGTTCAGGCGATCATGGATCAGGGCGGCCGCGCAGTCGGTCTGTCGGGCAAGGACGACGACCTCATGGTCTGCGTCGCCGACGACCCGGAACTCGGCTTCGTCGGCAAGCCGGTCGAGATGAACGTGCAGGTTCTGCGCGACCTCTTCACCGCCGGGATCATCCCCGTTGTCGCCCCGGTGGCGACCGGCATGGATCCGAACGAGACCTTCAACGTCAACGGCGACACCGCCGCAGGCGCGATCGCGGCGGCCCTCAAGGCCGACCGGCTGCTGCTCCTGACCGACGTGTCCGGCGTCAAGAACGAAGCTGGCGAGGTGATGACCCAGCTCACCCCCGAGGAGGTCCGCGAACTGACCGAGAAGGGCGTGATCGCCGGCGGCATGATCCCCAAGACCGAGACCGCGCTCGCCGCGCTCGACGGCGGCGTGCGGGCGGTCGTGATCCTCGACGGCCGGGTGTCGAACGCCTGCCTCCTGGAGCTGTTCACCGATCACGGCGCGGGCTCGCTCATCCGCTCGACCGAGCCGCGCGTGAAGCCCAGAACAAAGTGACGACGCTCGCCGCGATCGCGGAGCGGGCGGCGGCTGAACGGCTCGCCGTCTTCGGGGCGTTCCACCCCGCCGACGGGGACGAGCTCGAAGGCGCCGAGACCTTGATCCTGTTCGGTCCCGCCGAGCCCGGCTTCTGGGGTCACCTCACCTCACAGCCGGAATGGCGCGACGGGGCGCCGGATCCGATCGACCGCTGGTCGGCGCGGGTGCTCGGCAACTTCGCGCAAAGGCTCGGCGGGCGCGCGATCTTTCCCTCCGAAGGACCGCCCTACCCGCCTTTCTTCCGCTGGGCGCTAAGGACCGGCCGGGCCTGGCCCTCGCCGGTGCAGCTTCTGGTGCATGACACGGCAGGGCTGATGGTCTCCTACCGGGGGGCGATCGCCCTGCCCCAGCGGCTCGCCCTGCCCGACGCACCGGCCGCCTCACCATGCGCCGATTGCACGGCGCAGCCCTGTCGCACCGCCTGCCCGGCCGCCGCACTGACCCCGCAGCACTACGACCTGCCCGTTTGCCACGCCTTTCTCGACACCCGGGAGGGGCAGGACTGCCTTTCTCGCGGCTGCGGTGTGCGTCGTGCTTGCCCTGTATCGCGCGCGTATGGCAGGCTGGCCGAACAATCGGCCTATCATATGAGGCGCTTTCACCCATGACACCTGCCGGCCATCGCCGACTGATCCTCACCCGCCACGCGAAATCGGCCTGGGACGACCCCGCGCTCGAAGACCACGACCGGCCATTGAACACGCGCGGCAGGCGGGCCGCATTGGAGCTTGGTGAATGGCTCGACTCGCGCGGCTACGAACCGGACGAGGTGCTGTGCTCGACCGCCGCGCGGACTCGCGAGACCTGGACGAAGATCGCCGCCGCGCCGCTCGAGGTGATGCCGGAGGTCCAGTACCTGCGCGCGCTCTATCAGGCTTCTCCCGTCGAGCTGGTCGAAGCCTTGAAGGGCGCGACGGGCGACTGCGTGATGATCATAGGCCACAATCCCGGCATCGCGGCCTTCGCGGCCTCGCTGTCGGCCCGGCCGCCGATAGATCCGGATTTCGCCCGCTACCCGACCGCCGCGACCCTAGTCGTCGATTTCCAGATCGAGAGCTGGGCCGACGTCCAGCCGGGCTCGGGCAGCGTGCTCGACTTCTTCGTTCCCTCCGGACGCGGCTGAGGGCTCACATGCAAAAGGCCCCGGCGGATCGCCGGGGCCTTTGTCGTTTTCGGCGTCAGTGGCCGAGGATCTGGCTCAGGAACAGCTTGGTCCGGTCCGATTGCGGATTGTTGAAGAACTCCTTCGGCTCGTTCTGTTCCACGATCTGGCCCTGGTCCATGAAGATCACGCGGTTCGCCACGGCCTGGGCGAAGCCCATCTCGTGGGTCACGCAGAGCATCGTCATCCCCTCCTCGGCGAGCTCGATCATCGTGTCGAGCACTTCCTTGATCATCTCGGGGTCCAAGGCCGAGGTCGGCTCGTCGAAGAGCATGATCCGCGGCTTCATGCAGAGCGAGCGGGCGATTGCCACCCGCTGCTGCTGGCCGCCCGAGAGCTGGCCGGGGTATTTGTGGGCCTGTTCGGGGATCTTCACCTTCTCGAGGAAATGCATCGCGGTTTCCTCGGCTTCCCGCTTCGGCACCTTCCTGACCCAGATCGGCGCGAGCGTGCAGTTCTCGAGGATCGTCAGGTGCGGGAAGAGGTTGAAGTGCTGGAACACCATCCCGACCTCGGAGCGCACCTTGTCGATGTTCTTGAGGTCCGAGGTCAGCTCGATCCCGTCGACGACGATCTGGCCTTTTTGATGCTCCTCGAGGCGGTTGATGCAGCGGATGAGCGTGGACTTGCCCGAACCGGAGGGACCGCAGATGACGATCCGCTCCCCCCGGTTGACGGTCATGTTGATGTCGCGGAGCACATGGAACGCCCCGTACCACTTGTTCATTCCGGAAATCTGGATCGCCACCTCGTCGCTGACCTGCATATGGCTGCGGTCGATCTTACGGGTAACGGCATGCGGGTCCGACATGGGATTACTCCTTAACGGTGTTCACGCTGCAGCTTGCGCTCGAGATACATCGAGTAGCGCGACATGCTGAAGCAGATGAGGAAGAAGATGCCGCCGACGAAGATGTAGGGCTCCCAGTAGATGCCCTTCCATTCGATGGAGGCGCGCACGGCGTCGGTGATGCCTTTCAGCGGATCGAGAAGGCCGACGAAGATCACGAGGGTCGTGTCCTTGAAGAGCCCGATGAAGGACGACACGATGCCGGGAATCGAGATCTTCAGCGCCTGCGGCATGATGATTAGCCGCTGCGCCTTCCAGTAGTCGAGCCCGAGCGCGTCGGCCGCCTCGTACTGGCCGCGCGGAAGCGCCGCGAGGCCGCCCCGGATCACCTCGGCGATATAAGCCGCCGAGAAGAGCGTGACCATGATGATGACGCGCAGGATGATGTCGAAGTTCGTGCCCGGCGGCAGGAAGTAGTTCAGGAGCAGCGAGGCAGTGAACAGGAGCGTGATCAGCGGCACGCCGCGGATGAACTCGATGAAGCCGACGCAGAGCGCCTTGACCAGGAGCATGTCCGACCGCCGGCCGAGCGCGAGGATGATCCCCATCGGCAGCGAGAAGGCGATGCCGGTGATGCCGATCGTGAAGGCGAGGACGAAGCCGCCGAACTTGTCGGAGCGGACCGCCTCGATCCCGATGGGCAAGATCGCCTGCAGCTGCTGCGCGACCGGCCCGGCGAGCAGGAGCCACCACAGGATCGGCACGACCACAGCCGCGATGGTGGCGAGGATCGTGCCGCCGATGGGCTGCAGGACGCGAAGCGCGAGCCAGCCGAGGGCGAAACCGGCCATCGCCACGACCGGGATCCAGATCGTCCCACCCCACAGGAGCCAGAAGCCGAGCGCGGGATAGAGGATGCTGAACCACAGCGACTTGCGCGGCAGATGGGTGAACAGCACCGGCGCGAGCGCTGCGAGCAGAAGCAGGAAGGCCAGGACCGGCCGCCAGTAGAGATGCGACGGGTAGAAGCCGAAGATGAACTGCGTCCAGCGTTCGCGGATCACCGCCCAGCAGGCGCCGGTCGCGCCTTCGCCGAAGGTGGCCGTGATGATCGAGCGGCATTCGCCGAGCGAATTTGCGACCCAGACCGAACGGAACAGCCACGGCAGGATCCCGGAAAGCACCGAATAGATCGCCACGAGCCCGACGAGAGTCAGGATCGTGTTCAAGGGCCCGGAGAACAGGTTCTCGCGCAGCCACTTGATGATCCCGGTTTCCATCGCCGGCGGGTGTTCCGCCGGCAGCATGGCGTCGCGGACATAGACGGCCGAATTTGCTTGTGAGTTGCTCATCTCAGCGCTCCTTCAGCCGGACGGCATTGTTGTAGACGTTCATCCCGGCCGAGATCATGAGGCTGATCGCCAGGTAGATGAGCATCATCAGCAGGATGCATTCCAGCTCCTTGCCGGTCTGGTTCAGCGTGATTCCGCCCAGCGTACCGCGCAGGTCCATGTAGCTGACCGCGATCGCGAGAGACGAGTTCTTGGTCAGGTTGAGGAACTGAGAGATCAGGGGCGGAATGATGACCCGCAGCGCCTGCGGCAGGATGACGAGGCTCATCGTCCGGCGCGGACGCAGGCCGAGCGCGTAGGCTGCCTCGGTCTGGCCCTTGGAGATGGCCATGATCCCGGCGCGCACGATCTCGGCGATGAAGGCCGCGGTGTAGAGCGTGAGGCCCAGCCAGAGCGCCATCAGCGCGTTCGAGATGTTGATGCCGCCGGAGAAGTTGAAGCCCTTGAGCTCGGGGTATCCGAGGTGGAACCCGAGCGCCCAGAGCACTGCCACCGGCGGCACGATGGTCACGAGAAGGCTCTTCCACAGCGTCTTCGGTCGGACGCCGGTGGCCTCCTGGATCTTGGTCGCGTGGGTGCCGATCGCCCGGTAGGCGAGGAACCCGCCGATGACAGCCGCGAGGAAGGCGAGAAGGTCGATGCTGATCAGGAAGATCCCGATGTCGATGTTGCCGAGGCTGCGGGAGAACAGCGGCTCGGGCACATAGGTGCCGCGGTTGGTGATCGCGACGCTGTCGAAGAGCAGCATCGACGCCTTGGGCGCCTCGCCCGCCGCGATCATCTCGTCGGTTGCGCGGAAATCGCGCGGCTGCGGTGTGACATCTGTGAAGATCGCGAGCGCGATCAGGATCCACAGGAGCACCGGCACGTTGCGGAAGACCTCGACATAGACGGTCATGATCCGCGCCACGAGCCAGTTCTTCGAGAGCCGCAGCACGCCGACGAAGATGCCGATGACCGTCGCGGCTACGCAGCCCATCGCAGAGACGAGGAGCGTGTTCAGCAACCCGATCAGCAGCGCCCTGCCGTGCGTGCTGTCATTGGTATAGGCGACCAGCACCTGGTTGATGTCGTAGCCGGCCCGGTTCCACAGGAAGGCGAAGCTGAAATCCTTGCCGAGCGTGGCGAGGTTCTTGATCGTGTTGTCCACAAGCCAGGCGGCGCCCGCCATGAACAGGAACAGAACGACGATCTGGATGGTCATCGAACGATAGCGGGTATCGTAGATGAGCATGCTCAACCGAAAGCCAGGCTTCGGTGCGTCAGTCATTGTTGTCATGTTTTTTCCCCAGTCCGGGGCGCGGGTCTGGCGTTCGCCAGTTCAACGGGGTCTTTGTGCCCCTCGCGCGCCGGCTCTCCCTGATGCCGAGGCGGAAGGGGCGCACCCTTGCGGACGCGCCCCTCGATCTTGTCCGATCAGCGGAACGGCGGCGCGTAGAGCAGGCCGCCCTGGGTCCACTGAGCGTTCAGGCCGCGGGCGAGACCGATCGGCGTCGCTTCGCCGATATTGGCGGCGAAGATCTCGCCGTAGTTGCCGTTAGCGGCGATGACGCGCTTGGCCCACTCGTTGTCGAGGCCCATCATAGCGCCGAGATCGCCCTCGGTGCCGAGCAGGCGGTTGATCTCGGGGTTCTGCGTCCCCTTCGAGAGCTCTTCGACGTTGGCCGAGGTCACACCGTACTCTTCCGCCGCGACCAGCGCGTTCAGCACCCAGCGGTTGATGTCGGCCCACTGGTCGTCTCCGTGGCGAACGAGCGGCCCGAGCGGCTCCTTGGAGATGATCTCCGGAAGGATGATGTGGTTCTCCGGGTCGGCGAAGATCGCCCGCGTCGCGGCGAGGCCCGACGCGTCGGTCGTATAGGCGTCGCAGGCGCCGGCGAGATACTGCTGCTCGCCCTCGGCGTTGGTCTGGATCGGAACCGGCTGGTAGGTCATGTTGTTGGCCTTGAAGTAGTCGGCCAGGTTCAGTTCCGTGGTGGTGCCGGTCTGGATGCAGACGGTGGCGCCGTCGAGTTCCTTGGCCGAGGACACGCCGAGGTCCTTGCGGACCATGAAGCCCTGGCCGTCATAGTAGTTCACGCCGGTGAAGGTGAACTTGAGGTCAGCGTCACGCGAATAGGTCCAGGTCGTGTTGCGCGCGAGCAGGTCCACCTCGCCCGAGGCGAGCGCGGTGAAGCGGGTCTCGGTCGTGGTCGGGACGTACTTGACCTTCGAGGCATCGCCCAGCACGGCGGCCGCGACGGCCTTGCAGATCGCGACGTCGAAGCCCTGCCAGTTGCCGCTGGCATCGGGCTGCGCGAAACCGGTGAGCGCGGTGTTCACGCCGCAGAACAGCTCGCCTCGGGCCTTGACGTCGTCGAGAGTGGCCGCCGACGCGTATCCAGCCAGCAAAGCGGAAGCCGCCAGCGTTCCGAGGAATACGGATTTTTTCATACTTACCTCTTCCTGAGTTTCCGCCCTCCCCGAGCGGATTGATAGGCCAGGTGGTCCTGGCGCCGATTATAGGGGGTTGCCCCCACTACGCGCAGTGTTGACAGATGGCTGTCGCCCGTCAAGCGGGCATTCGCGCCAAACTCTGCACTTACCGCAATTCGGTAACGGCGGACCGGTCGCGCGGAAGACGCGGCGAAAGATTGTTATCGTCTATCTTCCGAAATGTTCCAAAAATGCCGCGCGAACAGGAAATCGTCCCGTTTCATCCGGGCGGCCGCCACGGCTTCTTCGTCCTCGCCCCACTGCTCCGTCTGCCAGTCCTCGTCGAAACGCGAGTGCCGCCAGAGGGTCTCGGAATCGAACTCCGGCCGCGTCGCCGCGAGACCGAGGACGAGCGAGCCGCTGAGACTGACGAGGTCATGCAGCGCGGTAAGCTCGAAGGGGCTCAGGGCGCGGACGGCCGCCGTGAGCCGGACAAGGCTTTCGGCCGGTTGGGCGACCGGCACTACACCGCGGGTAACGTTGAGCCGGGCTCCGTATTCGCGGGCCGCCCAATCAAGAAGCGGATCCCATGCCGCGGCCTGCGCCTCGGCCAGCGCCTCGGGCGCTACGGCGCGGTAACAGAGAAGATCGGTGCCGCCATAGGCCGCTATCAGCGTCGCCACCTCGTCGAACTGCGGCGCCACCTTGTCGATGGCGGCGTTGGCGGCGCGGGTCACCGGCATCCGGCGCGGATCGACCTCTTTCTCGACAGCCTCCCACTCGGTGGCGATGGCCTCGGCCATGGCGCGCGTGGGCAGGACGAGCGCACACTTGGCCGGCGTGCGAACCGGGCGCGCGTCGAGCGTGACGCCGTAGCCGCCCTCGGCCTCGACGACCGCAACCGTTTTCCAGAACCGCTTCGCCTTCCAGCCGCTCATGACGCCTCCCAGATCCGTTCCAATGCCGGCAGGAGGGCGGCGAAGTCCGCGATCACCTGCCCCGCCCCAGCCGCTTCGAGCGCCTCGCGCCGATGGTAGCCCCATGTGACGCCGATCGTGTGGAACCCCGCGGCACGGCCCATCTCGATGTCGTAGCTCGTGTCGCCGATCATCACCGCGCGTGCCGCCGGGGCCCCGGTTTCGGCGAGTGCCGCGTGCAGCATCGAGGGATGCGGCTTTGACGGATGGTCGTCGGCGACCTGGGCGGTGACGAAATGCCCCGCCAGGCCGTGCGCGTCGAGGATATGCCTCAGCCCGCGCCGCGACTTGCCGGTCGCCACGCCGAGCAGCACGTCCGGCCGTTCGGCGAGCGTCGTCAGCATGTCGACCGCGCCTTCGAAAAGCGGTGAGAGCGGACCGGCGCGGAGCGTGGCAAAGCTCTGCTTGTAGGCCTCGACAAGCTCCGCACGGGTATCCGGGCCATGCTCCGGCACCAGCCGGGCCATCGCCTCGGGCAGGGACAGGCCGACGATCGCGAGGATGCGGTCGCGCGGCGGCAGGTGCAGGCCGATGGAAGTGAAGGCATGGCTCATCGCGGCGTGGATATGATTCTGGCTATCGACGAGCGTACCGTCGACATCGAAGACGACGAGCCTGAGGTCTTCCGTCATGTCTCGTCCGCGAACGGGTCGGCGGGCGCCTCAGCCTCGGACCAGCCCACAGTCTTCCAGGTGCGCTTCATGTGGTCCGGCAGGGGCGCGGTCAGGGTGATGCGCTTGCCGGTGATCGGGTGGTCGAAGCCGATGGAGCGGGCGTGGAGATGCAGCTTGCGGCTGATCTCGCCGCCGAGCTGGGCGCCCCAGCCGTCGCCGAGGTTCTCCTGCCCCGAGCCGCCGTACTTGCCGTCACCGACGATCGGGTGGCCAAGCTCTGCCATATGGGCGCGGAGCTGGTGGGTGCGCCCGGTGATCGGCACCAGCGCGACCCAGGCGGCGCGGGTGCCGAGAGCGTCGAGCACCGCGTAATCGGTCGTGGCGCGCTTGGCGCCCTCGGTCGCCTCGACCTTCGAAGGATGGATGGCGACCATCTTCTCGCCCTCGCCGCCGCGGCCGTGGCCCGGTGCCTTGACGAGGCCGAAGCGCACGGTGCCCATCCGCGGATTGGGCAGGCCGGCGACCGCGGCCCAGTAGATCTTGCGCGTCGTGCGGGCGCGGAACGCCTCGCTGAGGGCGCGGGCGACGCGGTCAGTGCGGGCAAGGAGCAGGACGCCAGACGTGTCCTTGTCGAGCCGGTGGACCAGCTTCGGCCGGTCCTTGTAGCCGAACATCAGGGCGCCGGTCAGGCCGTCGACGTGGCGGTTGCCCTGCCCGGATCCGCCCTGGCTCGGCAGGCCGGGCGGTTTGTTGAGCGCGATGATATGCTCGTCCTTCCAGAGAACGGCGGCCTGGATCATCTTCGCGTCCGCGTCACTGATGCCGGCCTCGGGCTTCGGCGCGGAGGGCGCGGAGGCCTGCAGCGGCGGGACCCGGACTTGCTGGCCCGGCACGACCCGGGTCGAGGCCTTGACGCGGCCGCCATCGACGCGGATCTGGCCGGTGCGGCAGAGCTTCTCGACCGCACCTTGCGTGATCTCGGGGAAGCGTTTCTTGAGCCAGCGGTCGAGCCGGCTCTCGCCCTCGTCGGCAGCGACGGTCAGCATCTTCACCCCGCTCATGCGTAGATCCCCCGAACTGCGGCCATGCCGGCGACGATGGCGGCGAGCGAAAGCGTGACCGAACCCAGCACATAGGCGGCGGCGAGCATGGTCTGGCCGCGCTCCCAGATCGTCAGCGCGTCGAGCGAGAAGGCCGAGAACGTGGTGAAGCCGCCGAGCACCCCGGTCATCAGGAAGGGCGCGAGCCGCATCCCGTCGCGATGCGCGAGAAAGACCACGAGCGCGCCCATGAGGAAGGAGCCGACGACGTTGACCGTGACCGTGCCCCAGGGAAAGCCGGGGCCGATCAGCCGCATCGCGGCGACGTTCGTCATGTAGCGGGCCGAGGCGCCGATCGCGCCGCCGAGGGCCACCTGGAGAAGGGTCAGGATCATGGCGCCTTCCTCTTCCGCCGGGCGCGCAAAGTCAACCGGGCAAGGGGGCTGTCTGCCCCCTCTTGGCCTTCGGCCAGTTCCCCTCTGAGGATATTTCGTCCAAGTGGAAGATCAGGCGCCGCGCTTGTCGCGGAGCTTGGCGAACCATTCGACGCGCTTTTTCAGCTCGCGCTCGTAGCCGCGTTCGACGGGGTAGTAGAAGACCGGGCGCTTCATCGTCTCGGGGAAATAGTTCTGGCCCGAGAACCCATCCTCGGCGTCGTGGTCATAGGCGTAGCCGCTGCCGTAGCCCTGTTCTTTCATCAGCTTCGTCGGCGCGTTCCGGATGTGTTTCGGCGGCGGCTCCGACCCGGTTGCGCGAGCGGCGGCGCGGGCGGCCTTGTAGGCGACATAGCCCGCGTTCGATTTCGGCGCGAGCGCGAGATAGGTCACGGCCTGGGCCAGCGCCAGTTCGCCCTCCGGGCTACCGAGCCGCTCATAGGTCTCCCAGGCATGGAGGCAGACGGTCTGCGCCTGCGGATCGGCGAGGCCGATATCCTCGACCGACATCCGGGTGATGCGGCGGGCGAGGAAGCGCGGATCCTCGCCGCCCTCGAGCATGCGGGCGAACCAGTAGAGTGCCGCGTCGGGATCGGAGCCGCGCACCGATTTGTGCAGGGCGGAGATGAGGTTGTAATGTTCCTCGCCGGACTTGTCGTATTTCGCGGCGCGGCGCATCAGCCGCTGGGCGAGCGCCTCGGTGCCGAGCGGCTTGTCGATCTTCCAGGCGGCGACCTGTTCGATGAGGTTGAGCAGCGCGCGGCCATCGCCATCGGCCATCTCCAGAAGCGCCTCGCGCGCCGCGGGCGCGAGCGGCAGGGCGCGGCCGAGTTCCTGTTCGGCCCGTTGCGAGAGGCGTTCGAGATCGGCGAGCGAGAGCCGTTCGAGCACAATCACCTGGGCGCGGCTCAGAAGCGCGGCGTTAAGTTCGAACGAAGGGTTCTCGGTCGTGGCGCCGACGAGGAGGATCGTGCCGTCCTCCATATGCGGCAAGAAGCCGTCCTGCTGGGCCTTGTTGAAGCGGTGGATCTCGTCGACGAAGAGGAGCGTGCCGCGGCCCTGGGTGCGGCGAAGCTTCGCCGCCTCGAAGACCTTGCGAAGCTCCGGCACGCCGGTGAAGATCGCGCTGATCTGGACGAAGGCGAGATCGGTCGCGTCGGCAAGGAGCCGGGCGATCGTAGTCTTGCCCACGCCGGGCGGCCCCCAGAGGATCAGCGACGACAGGCTGCCGGAGGCGAGCATCGCGCCGAGCGGCCCGTCGGGCGACAGCACCTTGTCCTGGCCGATGACCGCGTCGAGCGCGGCCGGCCGAAGCCGGTCGGCCAGGGGGCGCAGCGCGGACGGCGCGGCTCGTGATGCGGGTTGGTCGAACAGGTCTGACATGTGTCGTTCTTACTGCCGCCAACGGGGCCGAGGAAGAGGCGATAGAAATATCCCCAGAGACCCGCTGGACGGAGTGGCAACCGCGATCAGGTCAATGCAGCTTCGACGCGAGCTCGATCTGCACGCACTGGTAGTCGCCGTCATCGATGTACATGACCGGCCCGATTCCCTTCGCGGTGAGACCGCAGCGGCCGTACCAGCGCGGCCAGTTCGCCGGCGTGATTGCGATAAGCTGGGTCGCGCCGAGTTCGCGCGCCGACTTGACCATGGCCTCGACCATGTAGGCATGGACGCGACGCCGGATCATCTGCGGCGTCGAGTGGAGCACGAAGACCCGCGTGCATTCCCAGCAGTATGGATCGACCGGCGCCTCCTCGTAGAGGAGGTCCGCCGACAGCGACGAGAGCAGCCCGCGCTGAGCGTCACGGATCATGTAGGAGTAGATGCCGCAGCGCGCCGTGGTCGGGGTCAGGCGAATGCCGGCATAGACCTGGCCTACCTCGTCGTGAATCGCGATCCAGCGGCTGGCCGGCGTGTCGTACTGATCGTACTCCATGTCCAGCGCCTCGGGCAGATCCCATCGCTTTTCGACGATGAAGGACTGCTTGCGCGCCCGGAACAGATTGGCGAACAGCTCTCCGTGGTTATGAAGATTCTCGAACGAGAGGACGGTGGTTTGCATGTAGAGTCTCCAGCTTGGTTGATTTCTCTAACCCTGCATGCAAACGAAAGACCGACATCTGGTTACATCAGCCTGTAATCTTTAGCGCGCTGGATAGCCTCCGCTGTCGTGCGGGCGAGCAGTTTTTGCCGTGCAGACATCAGACGCGCCTTTAGCGCACTCTCGGAGATTTTCAACTTGGCTGCTGCAGCCGCGTGCCGGTCCCCCGCCGCGATGAGCTTCAGGGCTTCGATCTGTGCCGTGGTCAGGCTTTCCGGCGGCTCGGTTATGTCGTGAAGTCGCCGAACAAGTTCCGAGATCTTTTCGATCTCGGAATCCGTGAAGTCGCGGTCTGCGCGCGCAAAACTCGATATCGTTCGGGACCGGACCGGTCCGCAAGAGACCGTCAGCCCGAATTTCAGTCCGAATTCCTTGGCTTCCCGGAACAGGCCGAACGGATCGGGAATGTCGATCTCGCTCCAGCGGCATGCGCCCTCAGTACTGAATCCCCATGCAATCGTCGGATCCCGCAAAGCGAAAGCCTTCTCCGTATAGTGATCCAGCCAGTCCTGATTGTAGTTCGAGAACTGCATCAGGGGTGATGCGTAGCGGATGTGCAGACCGATGAAATAGCCAGCGGGCGCCATCAACGCCAACGAGTGTAGTACCGGATCAAGTATTGGCATTTCGGACATGTCCTTTTAGACAAGTTGCCTTGCGGGCAGTCAACCGTAAATTGAACGATGTTGGCTGCGTTGTTAGAGGCATTACATTGCGTACGATCAATCCCGGCCTCTTTGCAAGACTCATGCGGTTGCCTGAAACCGCCCGAACGGACTTGTTGGAGTTCCTCGGTGCAACGCCGATTGCCGATGCACAGCTTTCCTCCATGATCGACACGATGGCGGAGAAGGTCGGCACCGATCGGCGGAGCGCGCGTTTCGAACCGAACTGACGAGCGCTGTTTATCGTGTAAAGAGTATCATTATGTTTAATGAGGAAACCCCGCCGCTTTCGCGACGGGGTTTTTTCTTACAGTCGGTCAACCGGATGCTTACGCCTCGGAGGCTTCCTCGGCTTCCGTGCGAGCCCGGTCGGCAGCGCCCTTGGCCGAGGTGTCGCGATCGACGAATTCGATGATCGCCATCGGCGCCATGTCGCCGTAGCGGAAACCCGCCTTCAGCACGCGGACATAGCCGCCCTGGCGCTCCTTGTAGCGCGGCCCGAGGATCTCGAACAGGCGCGCGACATGCTTGTCCTGCTTGAGCTGAGCGGCCGCCTGACGGCGGGCATGCAGGTCGCCGCGCTTGGCGAGCGTGATCAGCTTTTCGATGATCGGACGCAGTTCCTTCGCCTTCGGAAGGGTGGTCTTGATCTGTTCGTGTTCGATGAGCGACCCGGCCATGTTGGCGAAGAGCGCCTTGCGGTGCTCATGGGTGCGGTTCAGACGGCGGTAGCCGCGAGCGTGACGCATTGTAATCTCCTGGTCTGCGTTTTGCTTTGTCCGGCGGCCGTGGTCCTCGGTCCGCTCTCCTTGGGGCCGTCGGCCCTTGTTTTCCCCGGCATTCCGGGCATTTAGGGGGGCCGTTTAGGCGACGGCCCCCGCAAAGTCAATCAGAACTGGTCTTCGAACCGCTTGGCGAGATCCTCGATGTTCTCCGGCGGCCAGTCCTCGACATCCATGCCGAGGTGAAGGCCCATGCCCGAGAGCACTTCCTTGATCTCGTTGAGCGACTTGCGGCCGAAGTTCGGGGTGCGCAGCATCTCGGCTTCGGTCTTCTGGATCAGATCGCCGATATAGACGATGTTGTCGTTCTTGAGGCAGTTCGCCGAACGTACCGAAAGCTCGAGCTCGTCGACCTTCTTGAGCAGGAGCGGGTTGAACTCCAGCCCCTCGTCGGCCTCGCCCTTCTGCGCCGATTCCGGCTCGTCGAAGTTGACGAAGATGCCGAGCTGGTCCTGCAGGATGCGGGCGGCATAGGCCACCGCGTCGTCCGGCGTCAGCGAGCCGTCGGTCTCGATCTTCATCGTCAGCTTGTCGTAGTCGAGCACCTGGCCCTCACGGGTCGGCTGCACTTCGTACGACACCTTCTTGACCGGCGAGTAGATGGCGTCGATCGGAATGAGGCCGATCGGCGCATCTTCCGGGCGGTTCTTGTCGGCAGCGACGTAGCCCTTGCCGGTGTCGACGGTCAGTTCCATGAAGAGATCCGCGCCCTCGTCGAGGTGGCAGATCACATGGTCCTTGTTCAGAACCTCGATGCCGTTCGACTCAGAGATGTCGCCCGCGGTGACGACGCCCGGCCCCTTGGCGGAGATCGAAAGGCGCTTCGGCCCCTCGACTTCCATCTTGAGCGACACACCCTTTAGGTTGAGCACCACGTCGGTGACGTCCTCGCGCACGCCCGCGATCGAGGAGAACTCGTGCAGGACGTTGTCGATCTGGACGCTGGTGATGGCCGCGCCCTGGAGCGAGGACATCAGCACCCGGCGCAGGGCGTTGCCGAGCGTCAGGCCGAAGCCGCGCTCAAGCGGTTCGGCGACCAGCGTCGCCTGGCGCTGCGGGTCGTTGCCCGGCTTCACGTCAAGCTGCTGCGGCTTGATCAGCTCGGCCCAATTCTTGTGGATCATGCGTTCTGCCTCCATACCTGTTCCCGGTCCATGTCCGAAATCCGGGAACGCCCGAGGATAAAAACGAAAGCGACCCGGGCCGCGCTTGCCGCGCGGCCCGGGCTGCAAAAAGCCTGTCAGACGCGGCGGCGCTTCGGCGGACGGCAGCCGTTGTGCGCGATCGGCGTCACATCACGGATCGAGGTGATGTTGAAGCCGACGGCCGCGAGCGCGCGGAGCGCCGATTCACGGCCCGAACCGGGGCCCTGAACCTCGACCTCGAGGGTCTTGACGCCGTGCTCCTGCGCCTTCTTGCCGGCGTCTTCGGCGGCCATCTGGGCGGCGTAGGGGGTCGACTTGCGGGAACCCTTGAAGCCCATCGTGCCGGCCGAGGACCACGCGATGGCGTTGCCCTGGACGTCGGAGATCAGGATCTTGGTATTGTTGAACGAGGAATTCACATGAGCAACGCCGGCGGCGATGTTCTTGCGTTCCTTTTTCTTCATGCGGGTCTTGTCACGAGCCATGTCTCTGCCCTCCCCTTACTTCTTCTTGCCGGCAATGGCTTTTGCCGGGCCCTTGCGGGTGCGGGCGTTGGTGTGGGTCCGCTGACCGCGGACGGGCAGGTTGCGGCGGTGACGCAGGCCACGGTAGCAGCCGAGGTCCATCAGACGCTTGATGTTCATCTGGACTTCGCGGCGGAGATCGCCCTCGACCGTGTAGTTGGCGTCGATATGCTCGCGGATCGCGAGCACTTCGGCGTCCGAAAGCTCGTTCACACGGCGGGTGGTTTCGATGTTGACCGCCTCACAGATCTTGTGGGCAACGTCGTTACCGATGCCGTGGATATACTGAAGGGCGATGGGGACGCGTTTCCCCGTCGGGATGTTGACGCCAGCGATACGTGCCACGCGTTCTGTCCTTTCGTTGCGGTTCCGTAGCGCCGGAACCTTTTTTCACAACAGTGGCCCGAGGGTGCGACACCATCGGGCCGGCTCTTTTCCTGATTGATTCGGTCGGGCCAAAACCCGTCAAATCAAGACGATTCTCAAACGAGACGCCGTGACCTAGTGGGTTTCCCCGCCGAGGTCAAGCCATCGGTCACCGATCCAGCACGGCAGCGACGGATTTCGCAACGTCATCAATCGCAGCCAGCCCGTCGACGGTCGCGAGGTTGCCGGCATGGTAGTAGTAGCCGATGAGCGGCGAGGTCTTCTTGTAGTATTCCATCAAGCGCTGCCTGAGGCTCTCGGCATTGTCGTCGGCGCGGCGCTTGAGGTCGGTCGAGCCGCATTCGTCACACGCCCCCTCGATCTTCGTCGGCTTGGTGGTGTCGTGATAGACCTCGCCGCAGGCACCGCAGGTGAAGCGGCCGGAGATCCGGTCCACGAGGGCCGCGTCGTCCACCCGCATCTCGATCACCGCGTCGAGCGTCTCGCCCTTGCGCGCGAGCAGCGCGCCGAGCGCATCGGCCTGCGCCAGCGTGCGCGGGAAGCCGTCGAAGATGAAGCCGCCGACCTTCTCGCCGTCGAGCTTCTCCTCGATCAGGCCGATGACGATCTCATCCGTCACGAGATCGCCGCGCGCCATGACGTCCGCGACGATCTTGCCCATCTCGGTGCCGGAGTCCTTGGCCTCGCGCAGCATGTCGCCGGTCGAAAGCTGCACCAGCCCGCGTTCCTCCACCAAGCGGCGGGCCTGGGTTCCCTTGCCCGCCCCCGGCGGTCCGA
Organism: Albidovulum salinarum; assembly: GCF_025673475.1. Lineage (NCBI taxonomy): Bacteria > Pseudomonadati > Pseudomonadota > Alphaproteobacteria > Rhodobacterales > Paracoccaceae > Albidovulum > Albidovulum salinarum. The sequence goes on from NZ_JAOVQO010000008.1 coordinate 183,198, forward strand.
GAAGGATGATATTCGTCATGCGTCCCCCTTTTGTCGCGGGCGGGGTTCAATACGAATCCGCCGTCGAGTCACCGCCCGCATACAATCGGATACCGAACGCCCCGGCAAGAGCCGGGGCGCATGTTAACGACGCGCGGGCGCCTTCTTCGCGCCGCCGCGCTTCTTGCCGCGCAGCTGCGACTTCTCGATCAGCCCCTCGTACTGGTGGGCCAGGAGATGCGACTGGATCTGGTTGATCGTGTCCATCGTGACCGAGACCACGATCAGCACCGAGGTGCCGCCGAAGTAGAACGGGATCGCCAGCTGCGAGCGTAGGATCTCGGGCAGGAGACAGACAGCGGCGAGATAGGCGGAGCCGACCACGAGGATGCGCGCCACGACATAATCGAGATAGTCGATCGTCTTCTGACCCGGCCGGATACCCGGGATGAAGCCGCCCTGGTTCTTCAGGTTCTCGGCCACGTCGTCGGATTTGAACGAGACGTTGGCCGTGTAGAAGTAGGCGAAGAACACGATCATCGCCACGAAGAAGAGAAGATAGAGCGGCTGGCCGGGGCCGAAATAGGCCAGGATCGTCGACATGATCGGCCCGGTCTGCGCCCCCGAGAAGGTCGAGATCGTGGTCGGCAGCAGCAGCAGCGATGAGGCGAAGATCGCCGGGATCACGCCCGCCGGGTTGACCTTGATCGGCAGGTGCGAGGACGAACCATCATAGATCTTCATGCCGACCTGGCGGCGCGGATACTGGATGTGGATCTTCCTCAGCGCGCGCTCCATGAACACGACGAAGGCAATGACCGCGACGATCATGAGGATCACGCCGATGATCGCCGGCGCAGAGATCGCGCCGATCCGGCCCTGTTCGAAGAACTGGGCCAGCGCGCCCGGAACTTCGGCGATGATGCCGACGAAGATGATCAGCGAGATGCCGTTGCCGACGCCGCGGGCGGTGATCTGCTCGCCGAGCCACATCAGGAACATCGTGCCGCCGACCAGCGTGATGACGCAGGCCGCCTCGAAGAAGAGGCCGGGATCATGCGCGAGGCTGCCTGCCTCGATGCTCTTGGCAAGGCCGTAAGCCTGGAACGTGGCAAGAAGGACGGTGCCGTAGCGGGTGTACTGGTTGATCTTCTTGCGGCCCTGCTCGCCCTCTTTCTTGAGCTGCTCCAGCGCCGGCACCATCGCGGTTAGAAGCTGGACGATGATCGAGGCCGAGATGTAGGGCATGATGCCGAGCGCGAAGATCCCCATTCGGCCGAGCGCGCCGCCGGTGAACATCTGCAACATGCCGCCAATGCCCTGGCCTGCGCTCTGCATGAACTCCCGCAGCGCGACCGCATCGATGCCGGGCACCGGAATATAGGTGCCGAGGCGGTAGACGATCAGCAGTCCGATGGTGAAGAAGATGCGTTGGCGAAGGTCTGTGGCCTTGCCGAGGGCCCCCCAGCTCAGGTTCGCCGCCATTTGCTCTGCAGCAGATGCCATTCCGGTCTCTCTCATGTGAGAGCGCCGCCGAACCGTTTTCCGGTCGGCGGCGCTTGGAAAACTCGTGCCTATGTAAGCGCCGCGCGGGCTGCCCACAACACCTTATTCGGCCGCAGCCACCGTCGCGACCGAAAGCGAGCCGCCGGCCTTCTCGACCGCTTCGATCGCAGCCTTGGAGGCGCCGGTGACGGCGAGCTTCAGCTTGGCCTTGATCTCACCCTTGGCGAGCACGCGGACGCCGTCGAGCTTGCGGCGGACGACACCCGAGGCAACCAGCACGTCCTCGGTGATCTCGGCCTTTGCGTCGAGCTTGCCGGCATCGACGAAGGCCTGGAGCTGGCCGAGGTTGACCACGGCGAAGGATTTGGCGTTCGGCTTGGTGAAGCCGCGCTTCGGCAGGCGCCGGTAGAGCGGCATCTGGCCGCCTTCATAGCCGCCGATGGCCACGCCCGAACGGGATTTCTGACCCTTGATGCCGCGACCGGCGGTCTTGCCCTTGCCCGAGCCCGGGCCGCGCGCGACGCGCTTGGATTTCTTGGCGGCGCCGGGATTGTCCCGGAGTTCATTCAGTTTCATGTCGCTTCTCCTTGGCCGGAAGAGCCCCGCCAGCGACGGATGGGGCCACACGGCATTTCTTGATTGGTGAATCGGGTCCGGATGGACCACCGGGGGCGTATAGACGGGAAGATGCCGCGATGCAAGACTTGCCTCCACGGGCCGCCGGCAGGCGAGGACGCCGCGAGCATGATGCCACGCGGCGTCCCTTGTCTATGTTGCGAGTGCGAGGTGGCTCATGCCCCCTTCGGCCAAACGAAGCTGGGCTGAAGCCCCTCGTAGACCGGGCGGCCGTCATCGGGCTTCGGGTAGCCTTTCGACTCGTCCCAGAACGCGTGGTAGCTCGCCTTCGGGAACTTCGCGTCGTCGTAGCCCATCACATTCGGCACCGCGACGCGGATGCGCTTTTGCTTGTCGTCGAGCATCAGCACCGCGTTGCACTTCTCGCACAGGCAGATCTCGAGGGGGCCGTTGGGGTTGTCGGCGTTGAACGGCACGCGCTTCATCGCCGCCTCGTTGTCGGTCTTGATGTCGCCGTGGTTGAAGAACGCCACATGGGTCGTGTGCTGCCCGGTGACCTTCTTGCAGACATTGCAATGGCATTCGTGATTGTCGATCGGTTCGGCCGAAACACGCACGGGATGATGTTCGCAGCCGCCGGAATAATGTTGAGACATGGTTCCCCCCTGAGAATCGCTCTGGTGTGACGGATATGCTCCGTAACCACCAGAACGGTGCACCGTAGAAGGGCGCAAGTCTAGCACAGCACCGGGGTCTACGAGAAATCCTTCAGGAAAATCATCGGGTGTCGTCCTTAGCCGCCCCGAACGGAAACGCCCCGGACAAGCCGGGGCGTGTTTCTCCTGCGCGGGACGGTCGGCTCAATAGCCGCGCTTCTGGTCTTCGCGCAGGTAGTCGGTCCAGTACGGGGCCGGCTCGGCAAGCGTGACCGCATTGAGGCGGCCGAGCGTTTCCCGGACGAGGCGGAGCGTGTCCGCGATCAGCCCGGGCGTTTGGGAAAGGGTAAGCATGAGAGTACTTTCTGTGGCCTGTTTGCGTTACCGCATGCATAGGCCGCCGACGCCGGGTCGGCTACAGACAATCCCGAAGGGCCGCATTGCGTCCGGCGCAATGCATGTCGCAGAGCAAATTGGCTCAATCGGAAGCCGTGGCGGTGCGGGTTCCGCGTGTCGCAGATGGTGTCGTGGGATCGCACTGATGCGGGACATGCGTGTTGGTCCGGCGATACGCCCAGCTTACGGAGCGCCGAAGCGCTCCAGGATCGCCTTCCGTTCGTCAGGGCTTCCGTCTGAGAGAATGTCAATAAAATTATCTTCGTACTTCTCATGCGGAGGCTCGCCCTGCGGGTCGAACCACGGAATCCGGCTCTCGCTACCATAATGTCGCCGGGGGGAAAGCTCCTCCGGATGATCGAGGCATGCAATCGTGATGATCATCCAGTTCGACCATTGCGCGATAAGCGGTCGGTAAATGAGATACGTGCCGCAATCCTTGCAGAAACCTCGCTCCGCCACGGCCGACGACCGAAAGTACCGGGGCTTGCCGCGGATGATCCGAAACTCGGTTCGCGCAATAAAGGCGCCCGCAATTGCCGGCGCGCCGGCGGCTTTCTGACATGAACGGCAGTGGCAGTAGTGCGGATCATATGGTGGGGCGCTGATTTCATACCGTATAGCGCCGCAAAGGCAGCCGCCGGCGAATGGTGGCGTCGACGTCATGGCGATTTCCCTCCCGTACCGATGGTGCCGCCGATCTTACCTTAGAATCCGAACCTCGGGCTTCCCATCGGTTGCCGGCACGTCCGCAGGTACAACGGTGGAATTGAAGTTTTCGGGGAGCGTGCCGTTTCGACGGACACGTCGGGCCTCGACATGCATTTGTTCAAGTGGCAGCCAATAAAAAAACGCCCCGGTTTCCCGGGGCGTTCCAATCCTCCTCCGAGGATTTCGAGAGGTCAGCCGCGCTCTTCGACGATGGTCACGAGATGCGGGATCTTGTTGACCATGCCGCGCACCGAGGGCGTGTCCTCGAGCTCGCGGGTGCGGTTGATCTTGCCGAGGCCGAGCCCTTTGAGCGTCGCGGCCTGGACGGCGGGACGGCGGGCGGGCGAGGCGATCTGCTTCACGACGATGGTTTTCTTGGCCATGGTCCGGTCTCCTTACGCTTCGGCCGCTTCGGCGGCTTCCGGCTTCTTCAGGATGTCGCCGACCTTCTTGCCGCGACGCTGCGCGACCATGCGGGGGCTCGCTTCCTGCTTCAGACCGTCGATCGTGGCGCGGATCATGTTGTAGGGGTTCTGCGAGCCGAGCGACTTGGCGACGACATCCGCGACACCGAGCATCTCGAACACGGCGCGCATCGGGCCGCCGGCGATGATCCCGGTACCGGCCGGAGCCGTCCGCATCACAACCCTGCCGGCGCCGTGACGGCCCTCGATGTCGTGGTGCAGCGTGCGGCCATCGCGCAGCGGCACGCGAACGAGCGAACGCTTCGCCTGTTCGGTCGCCTTGCGGATCGCTTCCGGCACTTCCTTGGCCTTGCCCTTGCCGAAGCCGACGCGGCCGCGCTGGTCACCGACCACCACGAGTGCTGCGAAACCGAAGCGCTTGCCGCCCTTCACCGTCTTCGACACGCGGTTGATCGCAACAAGGCGATCGGCGAATTCCGGGGTTTCCTCGCGTTCGCGGCGGTCCCGGCGCTGTTCTCTCTCTGCCATAAGGCATTCCTTCCGTGATGGCGCGGCATGGCGCCGTTACGTCCAATCCTGGTGCCCCCGACCGGATCGGGGGCCCGGATCATCGGGGTGGCGCGTCCGTAACGGAAGGCGCCACCCGCATTATCAGAACTTCAGTCCGCCTTCGCGGGCCGCGTCGGCGAGCGCCTTGATCTTCCCGTGGAACAGGAAGCCGCCACGGTCGAAGTAGCAGGCTTCGACACCGGCCTTCTTCGCACGCTCGGCGATCGCCGCGCCGATCTTCTTCGCCGCTTCGACGTTGTTCTTGCCGACGACACCCAGATCCTTCTCGAGGCTGGAGGCCGAGGCGAGCGTCACGCCGTTGACGTCGTCGATCAGCTGGACGCTGATGTTCTTGGAGGAGCGATGAACCGAGAGACGCGCGCGCCCGTCGGCCATCTTGCGAAGCTTGTTCCGGACGCGCAGGCGGCGCTTGAGGAACAGTTCCCGTTTGCTGTTTGCCATTGTCCCGGTCCTTACTTCTTCTTGCCTTCCTTGCGGAAGATGAACTCGTTCTTGTACTTGATGCCCTTGCCCTTGTAGGGCTCGGGAGCACGCCATTCGCGGATATTGGCCGCGACCTGGCCGACGAGCTGCGGGTCGATCCCCTCGACGACGATCTCGGTCTGCTTCGGGGTCGTGACGGTCACGCCCTGCGGGACCTCGAAGTTCACCTCGTGGCTGTAGCCGAGCGACAGTTTCAGGACATTGCCCTGCATCGCGGCCCGGTAGCCGACGCCGTTGATCTCGAGTTCCTTCTTGAAGCCCTTGGTCACTCCTTCGACGAGGTTCGCCACCATGGAGCGCGACATGCCCCACTGCTGGCGCGCCCGCTTCGAGGTGCCGCGCGGCTTCACCGAGATTTCGTTGCCTTCGAGCGTGATCGTCACGTCGTCGGTCGCGGTGAACGAAAGCGCGCCCTTCGGGCCTTTCATGTCGACCTGCTGACCCGACACCGTGGCGGTGACGCCGGCGGGAACGGTTACGGGTTTCTTGCCAATACGAGACATCGAACCCTCCTTAGAACACGGTGCAGAGCACTTCGCCGCCGACATTGGCGCTCCGTGCGGCTGCATCCGACATCACGCCCTTCGGCGTGGAGACGATGGAGACACCCAGGCCCTGGCGGACCGACGGGATCTCCTTGACGCCGGCATAGACCCGGCGGCCCGGCTTCGAGACGCGCTTGATCTCGCGGATCACCGGCGTGCCTTCGAAGTACTTGAGGCTGATTTCCAGCTCCGGCTGGCCATTGGCCGCCGTCGCAGTTTCATAACCCCGGATATAGCCCTCGTCCTTGAGCACATCGAGCACCCAGGCGCGGAGCTTGGAGGCCGGCGTGCGGACGGTGGACTTGCCGCGCATCTGCGCGTTGCGGATGCGGGTCAGCATATCGCCGAGAGGATCGTTCATCGACATATCTCGACCTCCTTACCAGCTCGACTTCACCATGCCCGGGATCTGCCCCATCGAGGCGAGATCGCGCAGCATGATGCGGCTGAGCTTGAGTTTGCGGTAATAGGCGTGCGGACGGCCCGTCAGCTGGCAGCGGTTGTGGATCCGCGTCGCCGAGGAGTTGCGGGGCAGCTTCGCCAGTTTCATCGAGGCCTTGAAGCGCTCTTCCATCGGCTTCGACTGGTCTTCGATGATTTCCTTCAGTGCGGCGCGCTTGGCGGCGTATTGCTCGACCAGCTTGGCGCGCTTCACTTCGCGGTTCACCATGGATTTCTTAGCCATATCGTCGTTCCTCCGCGATCAGCTGGTGAAGGGCATGTTGAATTGCTTCAACAGCGCCTTCGCTTCCGCGTCAGTTTTCGCGGTGGTGCAGATGATGATGTCCATGCCGAGAACTTCGTCGACCTTGTCGAAGTCGATCTCGGGGAACACGATGTGCTCCTTCAGGCCCATCGCGTAGTTGCCGCGGCCGTCGAACGAGGAGCCCTTGACGCCGCGGAAGTCGCGGACGCGCGGCAGCGCGATCGTGATCAGGCGGTCGAGGAATTCGTACATCCGGTCGCCGCGCAGCGTGACCTTGGTGCCGAGCGGCATCTCTTCACGGACGCGGAAGCCGGCGATCGACTTCTTGGCCTTGGTGACGACGGCCTTCTGACCGGCGATGAGCGTGAGCTCCTCGGAGGCCTGCTTGACCTTCTTGGTGTCCTTCACGGCCTCGCCGACGCCCATGTTGAGAACGATCTTCTCAAGCTTCGGGATCTGCATCTCGTTCTTGTAGGAGAATTCCTCCTTCAGAGCGGCGCGGATCTTGTCCTTGTAGGCGGCCTTGAGGCGCGGGGTGTAGTTGGCTGCGTCGAGCATCAGATCACGTCCCCCGTGGTCTTGGCGAAACGGACCTTCTTGTCGCCTTCCATGCGGAAGCCGACGCGGGTCGCTTTGCCGTTCTTGTCCATGAGCGCGAGGTTCGACAGATCGACCGGCATCGCCTTCGGCTGGCGGCCGCCCTGGCTCTGCTGGGTCTGGCGCTGGTGGCGGATGGCGATGTTGATGCCCTCGACCACGGCCTTGTTGGCCTTGGGATCAACGGACTGGATTTCGCCCTGCTTGCCCTTGTCCTTGCCGGCAAGGACGACGACGGTGTCGCCTTTTTTCAGTTTCGCAGCCATCAGAGCACCTCCGGAGCCAGCGAGATGATCTTCATGAAGTTCTTGGCGCGCAGCTCGCGCACGACCGGCCCGAAGATACGGGTGCCGACCGGTTCGCCCTGGTTGTTCAGGATGACGGCGGCGTTGCGGTCGAAGCGGATCGACGTGCCGTCTTCGCGACGGACTTCCTTGGCGGTGCGCACGACGACGGCCTTGCGGACGTCACCTTTCTTCACGCGGCCGCGCGGGATGGCTTCCTTGACCGACACCACGATGATGTCGCCGACGCTGGCGTAGCGGCGGTGGGAACCACCCAGGACCTTGATGCACTGAACCCGGCGCGCGCCGGAGTTGTCAGCGACATCCAGATTGGTCTGCATCTGGATCATTTGGTTTCTCCCGACCTTTGGGGTTTGCTCCGGTCGTCCGGACCCCCAGGGTTTCGTTCAGAAGGAGGGCGTGGGGTTAGGCCTCAGGCCTCCGTCACGACCGTCCAACGCTTGGTCTTCGAGATCGGCGCGCACTCTTCGATGCGAACGGTGTCACCGACCTTGAACTGGTTCTGCGCGTCATGGGCGCGGTACTTCTTCGACTTCCGCACGGTCTTGTGCAGCAGCGGGTGCTTGAAGCGACGCTCGACGAGGACGGTGATCGTCTGCTCGTTCTTGTCCGAGGTCACGACGCCTTGCAGGATACGTTTGGGCATGTCTCGTTTCCTCAGTTCGCCGCCGCTTCAGCGGCTTTCTGGTTCAGGACCGTCTTGATGCGGGCGACGTCGCGGCGGACGGCGCGCATGCGGGCGGTGTTCTCGAGCTGGCCGGTGGCCTGCTGGAAGCGGAGGTTGAAGGCCTCCTTCTTGAGCGCGACAAGCTCGTCACGGAGCTGGTCGGGCGTCTTCGCGTTCAGTTCCTGGGCGTTCATTTCGCCGATCTTCCTTTCAACATCACCGGAAGGCCCTTGCGGGTGACCTGATGCCCGGTGGAGTCAATGATGGACCCACGAATCCGGGAGCCCGGAATCGCAGGATGCGTTCCTATAAGGGAGGGGGGAGGACAGGGCAAGGGAAAGTTTGATTGGCCTACAGTGAAGGTGCGTCACTTCAGTTCGCAGCCTTGCGCGGGCTGGCGAATACCCAGGGACGTATCGGCAGCATCGGTGGCTTCAGATACTGTCAGGAATCCCGCCTCTTGCATCTTGTTGAGTACGTGATTTCGCCTTTCCATCGCTTTTTCAGGCACACGAATAGGATCATATTTCATCGGAGTTTGGACGAGAGCGGCCAGCAAGGCGTAGTCCTGAACATCCAAATCTCCTACGTCCTTGCCGAAATACGCCTTGCCAGCCGAGGGAAAACCAAAACAGAAATTGCCCAGCCAGACTTCTTGAGCGTACCAATTCAAGATTTCGGAATGCGTCAGTTCGCGAGCCATGATCGTGGCATTGTGAAACGCGGTGATCCTGAACAGAAGCGACCGCATGACAACAACGATATAGCGCTTCCCGAGCTGGATCGTGATCGTTGAGTTCTGAGCGGGCTTTGAAAAGAATTCGGGATCTTCCGCCGCCACAATCGCGTTCAGTGCAACTTCGGGGATCGACACCCAGGTTTTAGAATATTCTTCAAAGTCCGACCGAACTTCTTCCGTTGTAAGCAACGGCACGTTTGCTTTTTCAGCGCACGCTTGCTCAGCAAACGACATGACAAGAACCGTAGCCACGCACCAGATATGGGCTTTCCGAAGCGACCGGGAAGCTTTGATAGTGTGCGTCATTACGAATGCCTGAAACTCACCCCCTCCAACACCTAACACCCGCCAATCACAATCCATAGGAGAATATTCCCATTGTTCGGCTTAAAAAAAAGCGCGCCTTGCGGCGCGCTTTGTTCGATTCATTCGGTCGGCTTTACCAGTCTTCGCGCACGACGACGCGGGTTTTGACCGGGAGCTTCATCGAGCCGAGGCGGAGCGCCTCGCGGGCGATGGTCTCGTTCACGCCGTCGATCTCGAACATGATCCGGCCCGGCTTGACCTTGGCCGCCCAGAAGTCGACGGAACCCTTGCCCTTACCCATCCGGACTTCCGTCGGCTTCGACGAAACCGGAGTGTCCGGGAAGACGCGGATCCAGACGCGGCCCTGGCGCTTCATGTGGCGGGTGATCGCGCGGCGGGCCGCCTCGATCTGCCGCGCGGTGATGCGCTCGGGCTCGGTGGCCTTGAGGCCGAAGCCGCCGAAGTTCAGTTCGAACCCGCCCTTGGCTTCGCCGTGGATCCGGCCCTTGTGCTGTTTGCGGAACTTTGTCCGTTTCGGTTGCAGCATCTTTTCTACTCCTTACCGGGCGTCGCGGCGCGGGCCGCGCGGAGCCGGGCCTTCCTGGGCCTCTCCCGCCTTGCGGTCGTGGGCCTGGGGGTCATGCTCCATGATCTCGCCTTTGAAGATCCAGACCTTCACGCCGATGATCCCGTAGGGGGTCGTCGCTTCGGCCAGAGCATAGTCGATGTCGGCGCGCAGCGTGTGCAGCGGCACGCGGCCCTCGCGGTACCATTCGGTCCGGGCGATCTCGGCGCCGCCGAGACGGCCGGCGACGTTCACTCGGATCCCGAGCGCGCCCATGCGCATCGAGTTCTGCACGCCACGCTTCATCGCGCGGCGGAACGAGACCCGGCGCTCGAGCTGCTGGGCGATCGACTCGGCCACCAGCATGGCGTCCAGTTCCGGCTTGCGGACCTCGACGATGTTGAGGTGCAGCTCGCTGTCGGTGAAGTTCGCCAGCTTCTTGCGCAGCGTCTCGATGTCCGCGCCCTTCTTGCCGATGATGACACCGGGACGGGCGGTATGGATCGTGACGCGGCACTTCTTGTGCGGACGCTCGATGATGACCTTCGAGACGCCGGCCTGCTTGCACTCCGCATGGATGAAGTCGCGCATCTTGAGGTCTTCAAGAAGCAGGTTGCCGTAGTCTTTCTTGTCGGCGTACCAGCGGCTGTCCCAGGTGCGGTTGACCTGGAGGCGCATGCCAATCGGATTGACCTTCTGACCCATTACGCTTGCTCCTCGACTTGCCGCACCTTGATGGTCAGCTCGCTGAACGGTTTCATGATCTTGCCGAACCGACCCCGGGCACGCGGGCGGCCGCGCTTGAGGGTGATGTTCTTGCCGACATAGGCTTCGGCGACGACGAGACCGTCGACGTCGAGCCCGTGGTTGTTCTCGGCGTTCGCGATTGCCGACTGCAGGCACTTGCGCACGTCCTCGGCGATCCGCTTCTTGGAGAAGGTCAGGTCGGCGAGCGCCTTCTCGACCTTCTTGCCGCGGATCATCGCGGCGACGAGGTTCAGCTTCTGCGGCGAGGTGCGAAGCATCTTGGACTTGGCCATCGCTTCGTTGTCGGCCACGCGGCGCGGATTCTTTTCCTTGCTCATGGCTTACTTCCTCTTGGCTTTCTTGTCGGCGGCGTGACCGTAGTAGGTCCGCGTCGGCGAGTATTCACCGAACTTCTGGCCGATCATCTCCTCGGTCACGTTGACCGGGATGTGCTTGTGACCGTTGTAGACCCCGAAGGTGAGGCCGACGAACTGCGGCAGGATGGTGGAGCGGCGCGACCAGATCTTGATCACTTCCGATTTGCCCGAGGCTTGCGCCTTTTCCGCCTTCTTCAGAAGGTAGGAATCGACGAAGGGGCCCTTCCAGATAGAACGAGACATGGATTAACGCCCTTTCTTCGTGTGGCGCGACCGGACGATGTACTTGTCCGTCTTCTTGTTCGACCGCGTGCGGTTGCCCTTGGTGCCCTTGCCCCACGGGGTAACCGGGTGACGGCCACCGGAGGTCCGGCCTTCGCCGCCGCCGTGCGGGTGGTCGATCGGGTTCATCGCGACGCCGCGGACGGTCGGGCGGATGCCCATGTGCCGCTTGCGGCCGGCTTTCCCGAGGTTCTGGTTCGAGTGGTCGGCGTTCGACACCGCGCCGACGGTCGCCATGCATTCCTGGCGGACCATGCGCAGCTCGCCCGAGGAGAGGCGGATCTGGGCGTAGCCGCCGTCACGGCCGACGAACTGGGCATAGGTGCCCGCGGCGCGCGCGATCTGACCGCCCTTGCCGGGCTTCATCTCGACGTTGTGAACGATCGTGCCGATCGGCATGCCGGAGAAGGGCATCGCGTTGCCGGGCTTCACGTCGGTCTTGGCGCCGGCGATGACCTGGTCGCCCACGCCGAGGCGCTGGGGGGCGAGGATGTAGGCCTGCTCGCCGTCCTGGTAGCGAACCAGCGCGATGAAGGCGGTGCGGTTCGGGTCGTATTCGATCCGTTCCACGGTCGCCGGGACGTCGAACTTGCGACGCTTGAAATCAACGATGCGGTAGAGGCGCTTCGCCCCGCCGCCCTTGTGCCATGAGGTGACACGTCCGGTGTTGTTCCGGCCGCCCGTCTTGGTCAGACCCTCGGTGAGGGCCTTGACCGGGCGACCTTTCCAAAGCTCCGAACGGTCGATCAGAACCAGCCCACGCTGGCCCGGCGTCGTCGGTTTATACGACTTGAGTGCCATGCTCTCTGTCTTCCGTAGCTTTGGACCTGTCGGTCCGTTGGGTGTAGGGCCCCGAAGGTCCCCGGTTTAGAAAATCGAGCGGCCCCGGAACCCGGGGCCGCGAGATTCGGCGCCTTCTATCAGAGCCCCGAAGAGACGTCGATAGTGTTCCCCTCTTCGAGGGTCACATAGGCCTTCTTCACGTCGCTCCGCACGCCGGGCTGGCCGCGGAAGCGCTTGGTCTTGCCCTTGGTGACGGTGGTGTTGACCGCCTTCACCTTCACGCCGAAGACCGCCTCGACCGCTTCCTTGATCTGCGGCTTGGTCGCATCCTTGGCCACCTGGAAGACGACCGCGCCGGCCTCGGAGGCCATGGTCGCCTTTTCGGTGATCAGCGGCTTCACGATCACGTCGTAGTGTTCAGCTTTCGCGCTCATTTCAGGCGAGCCTCCAGAGCTTCGACACCCGCCTTCGTGAGCACGAGCGTGTCACGCTTGAGGATGTCATAGACATTGGCGCCCATCGAGGGCAGCACATCAATGCCCTGGATGTTCGCGGCGGCGCGGGCGAAGTTCGCATCCACCTCGGCGCCGTCGATGATCAGGACGCGCTTCCAGCCGAGTTCCTTCGCCGCCTTGGCGAGGGCCGCGGTCTTGGCTTCCTTCATGTCGAGCGAGTCGAGGATGATGAGCTGGCCAGCCCCGGCCTTCGCCGACAGCGCGTGCTTCAGACCGAGCGCCCGGAACTTCTTCGGGAGGTCATGGGCGTGGCTGCGCGGGGTCGGGCCCTTGTAGGTGCCGCCGTGACGGAAGGTCGGCGCCTTGCGGGACCCGTGGCGAGCGCCGCCGGTGCCCTTCTGGCGGTAGATCTTCTTGGTCGAGTACGACACGTCCGACTTGCCGAGGACCGAGTGGGTGCCCTGCTGCGCTTTCGCGCGCTGCCAGCGCACGACGCGGTGCAGGATGTCGGCGCGCGGCTCGAGCCCGAAGATCTCGTCGGAGAGATCGATCGAGCCAGCCTTGCCGGCGTCGAGCTTGATCACATCGAGTTTCATTCTTTCTCTCCTTCGGGCGCGGCATCGCCGGACTGCTCGCCTTCGCCGGCAGCCTTCCCGGCCTTGATCGCCTCTTCGGCGGCCTTCAGCGCGGCTTCCTGCGCGGCGGCTTCGGCTTCGGCAGCGGCGAGACGCGCGGCTTCTTCCTCGGCGGCGGCGGCGGCAGCGGCCTCTTCAGCGGCCTTTCGGGCGGCGTCGGCGGCGGAGCGCAGCGCGGCGGGCAGGATGACGTTCTCGGGCAGCGGCTTCTTCACCGCGTCCTTGATCGTGACCCAGCCACCTTTCGAGCCCGGAACCGAGCCCTTGACCATGATCAGGCCGCGGTCGCTGTCGGTGCGCACGACCTGCAGGTTCTGCGTGGTCACGCGGACGGCGCCGAGATGGCCGGCCATCTTCTTGCCCTTGAACACCTTGCCGGGGTCCTGGCACTGGCCGGTGGAGCCATGCGAACGGTGCGAGATCGACACGCCGTGCGAGGCGCGCAGACCGCCGAAGTTGTGACGCTTCATCGCACCGGCGAAGCCCTTACCGATCGAGGTGCCGGCGATGTCGACGAACTGACCCTCGAAATAGTGGTCGGCGGTGATTTCCTCGCCCACTTCGATCAGGTTTTCCGGCGACACCCGGAACTCCGCGACCTTGCGCTTCGGTTCCACCTTCGCCTTGGCGAAGTGGCCCCGCATCGCGGCCGTGGTGCGCTTGGCCTTGGCGGTGCCGGCACCGAGCTGGACGGCCGAATAGCCATCCTTCTCGGCCGTGCGCTGCGCCACGACCTGCAGGTTGTCAAGCTGGAGAACGGTGACCGGAACCTGGCGGCCGTCCTCGAGGAAGAGCCGGGTCATGCCCAGCTTCTTTGCGATCACTCCAGAGCGCAACATGGTCGGTGCCCTCCTCAGACCTTGATTTCGACGTCGACGCCGGCGGCGAGGTCGAGCTTCATCAGCGCGTCCACGGTCTGCGGGGTCGGATCGACGATGTCGAGAAGACGCTTGTGCGTCCGGATTTCCCACTGGTCGCGCGACTTCTTGTCGATGTGCGGACCACGGAGAACCGTGAACTTCTCGATCTTGTTCGGCAGCGGAATCGGACCGCGGACCTGGGCACCGGTGCGCTTGGCCGTGTTGACGATTTCCTGCGTGCTGGCGTCCAGCACGCGGTAATCGAAGGCCTTGAGCCTGATGCGGATGTTTTGACCAGTCATTGTCTTGCCTCTTGCGGGGGCTACTGATTGAGAGGCAGACCGGGCCTCATGCCCGGCCTGCGTCGAACCAGGGTCTTACTTGATGATTTTCGAGACGACGCCGGCGCCGACGGTGCGGCCGCCCTCGCGGATGGCGAAGCGGAGCTTCTCTTCCATCGCGATCGGGGCGATCAGCTCGACCTCGAACTTCAGGTTGTCGCCCGGCATCACCATCTCGGTGCCTTCCGGCAGCTTCACCGTCCCGGTCACGTCCGTCGTGCGGAAGTAGAACTGCGGACGGTAGTTGGCGAAGAACGGCGTGTGGCGGCCGCCTTCTTCCTTCGTCAGGATGTAGGCCTCGGCCTCGAAGTGGGTGTGC
>NZ_JAOVQO010000009.1:0-174669 GCF_025673475.1 Albidovulum salinarum
CATAGGCCTTGAAGTCGCCGAAATACTTCGTGATCGCCGCCGTCAGCGTCGTCTTGCCGTGGTCAACGTGACCGATGGTCCCGATGTTCACGTGCGGTTTCGTCCGTTCGAATTTTGCCTTTGCCATATCGCGGGCGCCTCATGATCTGGGGGGGCCCGGTCGGGACCCCGTGTCAACATCGCCGGCTGCGTATCGGCTGGAGTTGGAAAAATCAAGCGTCAGTTGGTCGTCGCGGGGGGCTTCGGCGCGGTGCCCTCGGCTGCGGCGAGCGCGGCGCGTGCGGCCACCGCCTCGGGCGTGAACCAGGCCTTGTTCCGCAGGAGCCAGTCATTGATGTCGTCGGCCGCGTTGGCCGCGAGATCCTCCATCTGCTCCTTCCGGTTCTGGGTCAGGCCGGAGCCGATCACGGTCTCGCCCGAGAGGCTCTGGAACACGGTCAGCTGCTCCGGCTCGGCGTTGATCTTGCGACCGGCGGTGTCGTCCCAGACGTTGACGTTGATCGCGAGCACCGATTTCGGGTTGAGCACCACCGGCACGCCCGGAATCGCCAGCGCATAGGCGTCGACCGTGACGCCGATATGGTAGAGCTTGTCGCCGTCGTAGCGGCCGAAATGCTTGTCGAGCGCCGTCTTCAGCACATGTTCCCATTCCCTGGCCGTGGCCTGGCGCGACGGCCCCACGGACTGGGCGTTCTTGGCCACGACGATCGTATACCCGACCGCGAAATCGCCGAGCGGTTCCGGCGGCCGGCTCAGATCCTCGGCCGCGCAGGCGGTGAGGAGGAGGACCGAAAGGGCGGCAAAGAAACGGCGCATGGGCGGGGTATTCTCCTCTGGCATCTGCTCCTGCCTTATCCGAGCCGGCCCGCGCGGGCAATCCGCCGCGCTTGGCGCGGCGCCGGTGTGGTCTATATTGGCAACGGGAGGAGCGCGATGGATCAGGTGGCGCAGACCGAAGGGATACCGGTGCAGGTGCCGCTCGCGACGCGGCCGCTCGGGGTCTGGGCGAGCATGAAGACCGGCCAGCGCAACCTCCTCGAACTGATCCCCGAGATCGCGACCCGGCAGCCGATGGTCTCGGGCCGCACGGTCAAGCGCTGGCACATGGTGATGGATCCCGGCGCCAACCGGCGGATCCTCAAGGACGCGGTGGAGGATTACCCGAAATCCGACGTGACCAAGCTGATCCTCGGCCCGGCGATCGGCGAGAGCCTGTTCATCGCCGAGGGCGCGCACTGGCTCTGGCAGCGCCGCGCCGCCGCGCCGGCCTTCTCGGCACGGCATGTCCAGGCGCTGGCCCCGGTGATGACCGCTGCCGCCGAACGCTCGGCGGCGCGAGTCGCGGCGCAGGCGGGGCGCGCGGCCAACCTCTTCACCGAGACGATCGCGGCGACCTTCGAGGTCATCACCGATGTCACGCTCTCGGGCGGCCGGGCCTTCGACCGCAACGCGATCCATGCCGCCTTCGACGCCTATATCGCCTCGGCGGCACGGATCACGCTCCTCGACGTGATCGGCGCGCCGATGTGGGTGCCGCGGCCCTCGCGGCTCTTCTCCGCCCCGGCGATGCGTGAGATGAAGGCGATGGCCGACCGTGTGATCGACAAGCGGCGCGCGGAAGGCGCGCATGATGTGCCCGATCTTCTCGACCTTCTCCTCGACGGCGCCGATCCCGAGACCGGCCGCAAGATGAACACGGCGGAGCTGCGCGACAACCTTCTCACCTTCATCGTCGCCGGCCACGAGACGACGGCGCTGACGCTCGCCTGGGCGCTCTATCTCTGTGCCTTCGACCTGGCCGTGCAGGACCGCGCGCGGGCCGAGGCGAAAGCCGCGCTCGGCAATCGCGCCGCAACGGTGGCGGACCTCGCCGCTCTGCCCTACTGCCGCCAGATCGTCGACGAGGCACTCAGGCTCTATCCGCCGGCGGCCTTCCTGTCGCGCACCGCGCGCGCCCATGACACGCTTTGCGGCCGCGAGATCCGGCCCGGCGACACGGTGATGCTGCCGATCTACGCTCTCCACCGCAACCACGCGCTCTGGCCCGATCCGCACCGCTTCGACCCCGACCGCTTCGCCGATCCGAAGGCGATCGACCGCTTCGCGTATCTGCCCTTCGGCGGCGGGCCGCGGATCTGCATCGGCGCCTCGTTCGCGCTGCAGGAGGCGGTGATCATTCTGGCAACGCTCCTTGCCCGGTTCCGCTTTGCTCCGGTTCCGGGGCGCGACCCGAAACCGGTTCTGATCCTGACGCTGCGGCCAGATGGCGGGGTTTGGTTGAACGTCGAGGAAGCCTGAACCGGCTGCTCCAAAGATTCGGAGAACTATTCCGACAACAACAGTCGGAATACTCTTGGCCGAGCCGCGCCAAGGCCGCCAATCCCGGCGCGAATGACGGAGCAACTGGAGACGAACATGGTCGATTCTTCCCATTCCCCGCGCCGCGTCGCGCCCCGCAAATGGCCGGCACTGACGGCAGGCGCCGCGCAAGCGGCTGGCACGCAGGGCGTCGACACCACGGGGCCGGAGAAGCTCTGGCTCGCCCAGAGCCAGGGCGGTGAGTCCGGCCACGCCGACGAGACTGGCATGGCGGTGGAAATCCTCACCGATCTCGGCCTCGTCGAGGGCCATCTGCGCGCCGATGTCGCGCTCTATCAGGCCGGATTCGCCGATCAGGCCGCGCGCCACATGTAGCATCCTCAGGACGAGATCTATGCCGATCTCGCCGCACATCTCGAAGATGCCGGGATCGCGGGCTTCGCCGACGAGCTGACCGCGCTCGCCACGGCGGTTGAGGGCGGCGCGGAAGCGGACGACGTCGAAGCCGCTTTTGCCGCGGTGATGACGAAGGTCGAGGAGGCGCGCGGCGCGGCCCATGCCGGCACCGCGGGCGAGGCGCAGGCGCTCCTGACGCTCGTCCGGACGGCGGCCGAGCAATACCATGAAGGCGTCGCCGGTGGCGCGGTGACGGAGCTGCACGAATACCAGGATGCCTGGGGCTTCGCTCAGGTCGGCCGCGCGATGGCCGACCACATGGCGGCCGAATCCGACGACAGTGAGAAGGCGTTCGGCAAGAAGGCACTTGCCGCGCTCGACGAGATCGCAGCGGCCCTGCTCGGCGTCTCGCCCAAGGGCCAGAGCCTCGGCGATGCCGGCATGGTACTCGCCGCGGCGGCGAAGATCGAGCTTGCCGCCTACAGGCTCAAGTAAGCGATGCTCATTGCGACCGAAGGGGGGCTCCGCCGCCCCTTCAGTCCTTGCAGATACCGCGCAGCGCCTGCCACTCGGCGGCGTTGAGAACCGGCGCCGTCGCCGTCTGGGCGGCGGCATTCACCCGCGCGGCCTCGGCGCGGCCGGCACTCAGGGGGTGGGACGACAGGTACTCCGGCAGGAGATCCGTCATCTTCGCGATCCGGTCGAAGAAGCCCGCCATCGGCTCGCTGCTGATACCGGCCTCGTTCAAGAGCCTGTAGGCAAAGGCATCCGCCGCCGTCTCCGCCTCGCGGGTGTAGGAGGTCTGCAGCACATGCTCGCCCGCTGCCGCGATCACCGTGCCGCCGGTGACGTCGCCGAGGATCAGCGACAGGATCCCCGCCGAGCCTGCCGCCCGGAGCGTGAGCCGGATCGGGTCGCGCGCCACGACATGGCCGATCTCGTGGCCGAGGACCGCGGCGACCTCCTCGGCGCTTTCGGCCTCGTCGATCAGCCCGCGGAAGATCACGACCTGGCCGCCCGGCGCGGCGAAGGCATTGACCATCTCGTGGTCGAAGACCCTGAGTTCGATCTCGTAGCCAAGGTCTCGCTCGCCGACGAGCCGCGCCTTCATCGCATCAAGCGCGGCCAGCCCCTCGGCATCGGTGCAGGCAAGGTCGGCGCCGGACTCGTCGCTCACGATCCATTCGACCTGGCGCATCACCGAGCGGCCGAAGGCGACCTCGGTCTCGCGCGGCAGGCGCTCGGCGAGGTAGTCGGCGAGCCCCGGCAGGATGACGTAGAGCATCATCACGACCGCCGCCACCGCGCCGCCGAGCCAGAGTGCCACCTTGCGGAAGGTGCCCGCGCGCAGGTCGCGGCGCATCAGCCCCGGCCGCGTGCGCAGGAGCCAGGCGACGGCGGCCGGATCGGTGACGACGAGCCGCGCGGGATCGCGCGGCGCCTCGTCCTCGGTCTCGGCCAGCACCGTCAGCGTCAGCCGCGTTGCGTCGGACTGGTCGGCGAGCGCGCGGAGCCGGTCGAACCGCCAGCTAAGGGGTGCGGCGCCCTCACGCAGGATGACGAGCGAGAGCCCGTCCCGCGCCGGGGCGATCCGCGCGGCCCAGCGCCTCGCGGTCATCCCGTCGAAGAAGGCGGCCTCGACCGGCCCCTCGGGTCCCGTCACACCGCCGCACCGAGGTCAAGCGCGTCGGCAAAGCCCTCGGCATCGGCGCCCGCGTCATGGGCGCGCTGACGCACGGCGTCGAGCGCGGCGGGGTTGAGGACGGTCATCGTCTCGGTGAAATGGGCGATGACGGGCTGGATGATGAAGACCAGCGCCAGCGCGCCGAGCATCGCCAGCGCCACGAGATAGAGCGCGGCAATGATGACGATGGAACCCGCTCCGAGCGTTGCACCGTTCTCCGCCGCAGCCACGCTCACAGCGAAAACGCCGCCGATGACGCCGAAGATGACGGAAACGATGAGGCCGACGACCAGCGCGCCGACGATGTAGATGCCGAGAACCCGTCCGGTGCGCGGCAGGGCGAGAAAGCCGACCGCGCCGGCGAGCGTCTTCTGTGCCGTCAGGTAGCGGAAGCTGTGAACCCGGTAGTAGACAAAGCCAAACCCAAACACGGCCAAGAGTCCGAGAGGCAAAAACTGGGCGACAGCGATCCGATCGGCTGAACCCAGCCTCGACATGGCTATGTAAACGATGCTCGCGACGAGAAGAGCAAACCCAAGGAAATAGCCCCTCATCGCCGGATAGAGCGCCGTCCACCTGCCGCCCTGCGAAAAGCGCGTGTCGCCGTAATGGCTGCGGTCGGTCTTGTATTTCTCGAGCCAGAAGGTCTGGCGCGGCAGCAGCAGGCCGAGGCTCAGGACCGTCAGGATCCCGTGCCCGATCGCGCGCCAGACATAGCCCCAGGCGGCCTTGTCCATGCCGAAGCGGATGCCCCGGAACCGGGTCCGCGCCAGCATGTAGCGCCGCGCCCGGTAGCGCGCGAAGAGCATCAGCGGCACCAGCGCGAAGAACGAGAGGTAGAAGACCGACATCTGCATGAGGATCTCGGCCTCGGTCTGCGGCTCCATCACGAAATGCAGGCCGAAATAGAAAAGGACGAGCTGCACGAGGCCGAGATAGACCGCGAGCACCACCACCGCGACGAGGAAGCCGAGGAACTTCTCAAGCCCGGTGCCGGTATATTCCAGCGTGTCGCCCCCGAGCCGGATCGAGGACCAGATGTATTTGCGGATCCGCGTCTTGGCCCAGAACCGGTAGATGCCGAGGGTGAGAAGGGTCAGGAGGGCGGTCCTGAAGGCGAGGCCGAACAAGGGTCCCCGGCCGCCCGAATAACTTGCCGTCAATCGGTCGTTGAAACTCATCAAATGGTCCTTCTGGTTACGGGTCAGGTAAACCGGTTGTCGCGCGGAAAGCCGTGCGGCGGGGTCTTGCCGACCCCGGCGCGGCGGCCGATCCACTCGGAAATTCCCATCTCGCGCCGGGTCTGGCCGTTCGGCGTCGACCAGGTCAGCCCCTCGGCCAGCGTGAAGGTGGTGACGTCGGAAAGCCCGCCGTCAAGCTCCAGCACTCCCTGTCGGCCGCGCGCCATGTTGTACTTCTGGAGCCGCACACCCTTGCCGCGGGTCATCTCCGGCAGCTCGTCGAGCGGGAAGACCAGCAGCTTGCGGTTCTTCGAGACCACGGCGACATGATCGCCCGCGACCCGCTTGCAGACCGCCATCCGGTTGCCCTCGGAAAGGTTCATCACCTGCTTGCCCGCCCGGGTCTGCGCCACGACCTCGTCGGCCGGCACGGTGAAGCCTTCACCAGCCGTCGAGGCGACGATCAGCTTCTCGCCCGGCCGGTGGATCAGGAGATCGACGATCTCGGCCTCGTTCGGCAGGTCGACCATGAGGCGAACGGGTTCGCCCATGCCGCGCCCGCCGGGCAGGTTGGCGCCGAGAAGCGTGTAGAAGCGGCCATTGGCGGCGACGAGCAGGATCTTGTCGGTGGTCTCGGCGTGGAAAACGAAGCGGCCCTCGTCGCCATCCTTGAACTTGACCTCGGCATCCAAGGGCTGATGCCCCTTCATCGCCCGGATCCAGCCCATCTTCGAGCAGATGACCGTGATCGGCTCGCGCTCGATCATAGCCTCGAGCGGCACCTCCTCGACTTCCGCAGCATCGGCGAAGGTGGTGCGCCTCGCGCCGCCCGGCGCGCCCTGGCCGAAGGCCTTGCGGGTCTCGCGCAGCTCCTCGGCGATCCGCGCCCATTGCAGCGCCTCGGAGGCCAGAAGATCCTCGAGCCCGGCGCGTTCGAGCATCAGCGCGTCGCGCTCCTTGAGAAGCTCCATCTCCTCGAGCTTGCGCAGGCTCCTGAGGCGCATGTTGAGAATTGCCTCGACCTGCACCTCGCTGAGACCGTCCGCGGCATGCGGCAGCGTGAGCGGCGAGACGTAGTCCTGCTCGGTCGCGGCACGGCCCCGCTTCAGGCTCCAGTCCTCGG
The DNA here is from genome assembly GCF_025673475.1 of Albidovulum salinarum. NCBI lineage: Bacteria > Pseudomonadati > Pseudomonadota > Alphaproteobacteria > Rhodobacterales > Paracoccaceae > Albidovulum > Albidovulum salinarum. The sequence goes on from NZ_JAOVQO010000009.1 coordinate 6,704, forward strand.
CCATCAGCGCGGCCTTGGGATCGGCATCATATCGGATGATGTCGATGACGCGGTCGAGGTTCAGGAAGGCGGTGATGAAGCCCTCGAGGACTTCCAGCCGGTGGTCGATCTTGTCCATCCGGTGCCGCGAGCGGCGGATGAGCACGTCGCGCCTGTGGTCGAGGAAGGCGCGCAGCACCTCCTTCAGCGAGCAGACCTTCGGCGTGCGGCCGTCGATCAGCACGTTCATGTTGAGCGAGAACCGAGTCTCGAGGTCGGAGTTGCGGAACAACATCCCCATCAGCATCTCGGGATCGACGTTCTTCGAACGCGGCTCCAGCACGATGCGGATGTCGTCGGCGCTCTCGTCGCGCACGTCCGCCAGGAGCGGCACCTTCTTGGTCTGGATCAGCTCGGCCAGGCGCTCGATCAGCTTCGACTTCTGCACCTGGTAGGGAATCTCGGTCACGACGATCTGCCAGGTGCCGCGGCCCTGGTCCTCGATCTCCCAGCGCGCGCGGAGCCGGAACGAGCCGCGACCCGTCCGGTAGGCGTCGAGGATCGACTCGCGCGGCTCGACGATCACGCCGCCGGTCGGGAAATCCGGGCCGGGGATCATGTTCACCAGCGTCTCGTCGCGCGCCTCCGGCGTCTTGATCAGGTGCAGGCAGGCCTCGATCAGCTCATGGAGGTTGTGCGGCGGGATGTTCGTCGCCATGCCGACCGCGATGCCCGAGGCGCCGTTCGCCAGAAGGTTCGGGAAGGCCGAGGGCAGCACCACCGGCTCTTCCAGCGTGCCGTCGTAGTTCGGGCGGAAGTCGACCGCGTTCTCGGCAAGGCCCTCCATCAGCGCCTCGGCCGCCGCGGTCAGCCGCGCCTCGGTGTAGCGCGAGGCCGCCGGGTTGTCGCCGTCGATGTTGCCGAAGTTGCCCTGCCCGTCGACAAGAGGATAACGGACGTTGAAATCCTGCGCGAGCCGCGCCATCGCGTCGTAGATCGCGGCATCGCCGTGCGGGTGATAATTCCCCATCACGTCGCCCGAGATCTTCGCCGACTTGCGGAACCCGCCGGTCGAGGAGAGCTTCAGCTCCCGCATCGCGTAGAGGATGCGGCGGTGGACCGGCTTCAGCCCGTCGCGCGCATCCGGCAGCGCCCGGTGCATGATCGTCGAGAGCGCATAGGTCAGGTAACGCTCGCCGATCGCACGGCTGAGCGGTTCGGACAGGGTTGCGGGCAGGATGTTGCGGTCGTCGGTATCGTCACTCATGTATGTGGTGTAAATCGCGGGCGCCATCCGGTCCAGCCGGAATTTCCCCGAAGCAAGCCCGCGACGCGCGAATCGCGTCCACTTTTCACCCGTTCCGGTGTAGACTGATTGTCATTGATTTGCGGGGGGAAGGCACATGCTCCGTTGGAGCCTATGCCTCTGCGCCGCCATGTATTTGACGATGCTAATTGGCGGCCAGAGAATGGACGCGGTGCGGGTTACTACACCGGCGGACCTTGACGAAACACCCGTTCCCGACGCCCCGGCCCCGGCCAATCTGGTCGTGCCGGTCGCGGTCGAAACCGGCGCGCCCGAGCCCGCGCCAGCCGACTCGCGCCCGGAGCCTGTCGAGCAGATCACGGTTACGGACACCTCCGCGACGCTGCCTGCCGCGCCCGGGCCGAGCGCCGCCACGCTCGAGGCGAGTCCGGTCGATCTGCCGACACTCTGGCGCGTTACCGCGCGGCGGCTCAACATCCGCGCGGGCCCGTCGGCCCGCCATCCCGTGTTCGGGGCGCTCGCGGGCGGCGACACGGTCTGGGTGCACGGCCCCACGGACGGCGCCTGGCTCGAAGTCCGGCTCGGCATCGGCGGGCGCACCGGCTTCGTCTCGCGCCGTTACATGGAGCCGGTCGAGATCGCCGCGAACTGATCTCCGACGATCGCGAATTGCCAGCGCCGCCGAAACCGCCTAGCCAGAGGCGGCGGCAGGGGACAGGCATGACCAGAAGCATTCTCATCACCGGCTGTTCCTCCGGGATCGGCTACGACGCGGCGCACGGGATGAAGCGCGCGGGCTGGCGAGTATTCGCGACCTGCCGCAAGGAGGCGGATTGCGAGCGGCTCCGCGCCGAGGGGCTGGAAAGCTTCCGGCTCGACTACACCGACGAGGCGAGCATCGGCGCGGCGGTGGACGAGGTTCTGGAGCGCACCGGCGGCACGCTCGACGCGGTCTTCAACAACGGCGCCTACGGCTGCCCCGGCGCGGTCGAGGACCTGCCCACGGGCGCCCTGCGCGAGATTTTCGAGACCAACCTCTTCGGCTATCACGAGCTGACCCGGCGCATCGTGCCGGTGATGCGCAAGCAGGGCCACGGGCGGATCGTCAACTGCTCCTCGGTGCTCGGCCTCGTTCCGATGCGCTGGCGCGGCGCCTATGTCGCGACCAAGTTCGCGATGGAAGGCCTGACCGAGACCTTCCGGATCGAGATGGCCGATACGCCGATCAAGGTGATCCTGATCCAGCCCGGTCCGATCACCAGCCGGATCCGCGTCAACTCGATCCCGCATTTCGAACGCTGGATCGACTGGGAGCACTCGCCCAGGGCCGAACAGTACCGGACGACGTTGCTCAAACGGCTCTACGAGGGCCGCGGCTCCGACAGGTTCGAGCTTCCGGCCGCGGCGGTGACGGCGAAGCTCCGGCAGGCGGTCGAGGCGCGCAATCCCGCGCCGCGCTATTTCGTGACGACACCGACCTACCTGATGAACGCGGCGCGCCGGCTCCTGCCGACGCGCGCGCTGCACTGGCTTATCGGCCGCGGCTGATCACGAGAAGATGCGCGCGGCCAGCCTGCGCGGCGCTGGCGTGCGCCGCGCGCCCGCGCTAGAACACTTTCGACCCAGGGAGGCAGCATGACCAAGGACCCGCTCTTTCTCATCGCGGCATTCGCCTGCCTCGCCGTGCTCGTCATCCTGATGATCGGGATCGGCGGCTTCGCGAAGGGCGGCGAGTTCAACCGCAAGCACGCCAACCGGATCATGCGCTACCGGATCATCGCCCAGGCGATCGCAGTCGCGCTGATCCTCGCCTTTGTCATCTTCGGCGGACGGGGAGGTCTTTGATGGTCGTTCTCAACAAGATCTACACCAGGACCGGCGACAAGGGCGAAACCGCCCTCGGTGACGGCAGCCGGGTCGCCAAGCATTCGGCCCGCGTGACCGCCTACGGCACCGTGGACGAGGTGAACTCGGTCCTCGGCCTCGCGCGGCTGCACGCGACGGGCGAAATGGACGCGGCACTTGCCCGGATCCAGAACGACCTCTTCGACCTCGGCGCCGATCTCTGCCGGCCCGAGATGGAGAAGGACGGCGAGGCGGGCTATCCGGTGCTGCGCATGGTCGACGCGCAGGTCGCCCGGCTCGAATCCGAGATCGACGCGATGAACGCGAAGCTCTCGCCGCTCAGGAGCTTCATCCTGCCCGGCGGCTCGGCCCTTGCCGCGCATCTGCACCTTGCGCGCACGGTGTCGCGCCGGGCCGAGCGGATGGCGGTGGAACTGGCGGGCGCGGAATCGGTGAACCCGGCGGCGGTGAAATACCTCAACCGCCTTTCGGACTGGTTCTTCGTTGCCGCGCGTATCGCCAATGACGACGGCCGCGCCGACGTGCTCTGGGTTCCGGGCGCGAACCGGTAGCGATGCGGACGGCGGGGCCGCCAGTGGCGGCACCGGCGCCCGGAAAGGCTGAGCCCCGGCCCGGAGGGCGGGCGCGAACCGGTAGCCGTCAGGCCGGCTCCCACAACTCGATCGGATTGTCCTCGGGGTCGTGGATGCGGGCGAACCTGCCGATTCCATCCATCGTCATCTCGTTGCTGACGGCGATTCCCGCCTGGCGGAGCTGCACCAGCATCGTGGCGAGGTCGGCGACGCGGAAATTCAGCATGAATGCACGGTCGGGCGGGAAATAGTCCGTGTCTTTCGGGAAGGGTGCGAAAACGACGACACCCTCGGAGCTTCGCCAAGGCGGCGCCTCCATGTCCGTCGGCGCGGGGGCGATCCCGAGGTAGGTCTCGTACCACGCCGCGAGCGCCGCCGGATCCTCGGCCCGAAAGAAGAAGCCGCCGAAGCCCAGAACCTTTTCCATCGTGCAGACCCTCCGCTTGCTGCCCCGAGACTACGACATTTCGCCGCGCCAAGGTATATCGTGGCGTCCCCGCGACCGTTCGTGTCGATTTTGCACTGTTTTCCTTGTCGCAGAATCGCTAAGGGGTCCTCCGAGAGCTTGTCTTGCCGCTCCCGACGGGGGCGGTGTCCGGTTAAGGGAGATTGCTGGCCATGAAGGTGCTCGTGCCTGTGAAGCGGGTGATCGATTACAACGTGAAGGTTCGCGTGAAAGCGGACGGATCGGGTGTCGATCTCGCCAACGTCAAGATGTCGATGAACCCGTTCGACGAGATCGCCGTGGAAGAGGCGATCCGCATCAAGGAACGCGGTGAGGCCGAAGAGATCGTCGTGGTCTCGATCGGAGTGAAGCAGGCGCAGGAAACGCTGCGCACCGCGCTCGCCATGGGTGCAGACCGCGCGATCCTGATCGAGGCGGCCGACGACGTCCACACCGACATCGAGCCGCTCGCGGTCGCGAAGCTCCTCAAGGCCGTCGTCGAAGCCGAAGGCCCGGGTCTGGTGATCTGCGGCAAGCAGGCGATCGACAACGACATGAACGCCACCGGCCAGATGCTGTCGGCGCTCCTCGGCTGGAGCCAGGCGGCCTTCGCTTCCGAGCTCAAGCTCGAGGGCGGCAATGCCGTCGTCACCCGCGAGGTCGATGGCGGCCTGCAGACGATCAAGGTCAAGATGCCCGCCATCGTGACCGTCGACCTGCGCCTCAACGAGCCGCGCTACGCCTCGCTGCCGAACATCATGAAGGCGAAGAAGAAGCCGCTCGAGGAAAAGACCGCCGCCGATTACGGCGTCGACGTCTCGCCGCGCCTCACCGTCGTCAAGACGGCGGAACCGGCCGGCCGCAAGGCGGGCGTGAAGGTGGGCTCGGTCGACGAGCTGATCGCGAAACTCAAAGACGAAGCGGGGGTGCTCTGATGGCTGTTCTTCTTCTGGGCGAAGTGACCGACGGCCAGCTCTCGGTCGATGCCACCGCGAAGGCGCTGACCGCGGCCAAGATGCTCGGCGACGTGACCGTGCTCTGCGCCGGCGCGAAGGCCGCCGATGCGGCCGCCGAGGCAGCGAAGCTCGACGGCGTGAAGAAGGTGCTCTGCGCCGAGGACCCGTCGCTCGGCCACCGTCTCGCCGAGCCAACCGCGGCGCTGATCGTCTCGCTCGCCGGTGACTACTCGCACATCGTCGCCCCGGCGACGACGGACGCGAAGAACGTGCTGCCGCGCGTGGCCGCGCTGCTCGACGTGATGGTGATTTCGGACGTCTCCGGCGTCGTCGACGCCGACACGTTCGAGCGCCCGATCTATGCCGGCAACGCGATCCAGACCGTGAAGTCCTCGGACGGCAAGAAAGTCGTCTCGATCCGCACCTCGACCTTCGATCCGGCCGCCGCTGGCGGTTCGGCTTCGGTCGAGACCATCTCGGCGGCCGCCAATCCGGGCCTCTCGGAATGGGTCGAGGACAAGGTCGCCGCGTCTGACCGTCCGGAGCTGACCTCGGCCGGCATCGTCGTCTCGGGCGGCCGCGGCGTCGGCTCTCAGGCCGACTTCGCGCTGATCGAGAAACTCGCCGACAAGCTCGGCGCGGCCGTGGGCGCGTCCCGCGCGGCGGTCGACTCGGGCTACGCCCCGAACGACTGGCAGGTCGGCCAGACCGGTAAGGTCGTGGCGCCGCAGCTTTATGTCGCCGTCGGCATCTCCGGCGCGATCCAGCACCTCGCCGGCATGAAGGACTCCAAAGTCATCGTCGCGATCAACAAGGACGAAGAGGCGCCGATCTTCCAGGTCGCCGATTACGGCCTCGTCGCCGACCTCTTCACCGCCGTGCCGGAACTGACCGAGAAGCTCTGAGCCCTCGGCCGCGCAGGCAAATGTTGGAAAGGCCCGCCCTCCGGCGGGCCTTTTCGTCACCAGGGCGTCGCGCCCTGCTTGGCCCAAACGTCGAGGAAGTTGTCGCGATTGGGCATCTCGACCTTCGGCAGGCTCTCTGCGTCCATCGTGTCGCCCTCGCCAATCACGCCATTGGCGGCAAGGATGAACGCCGCGAGCGCATAGGCCTCGTCGTCGCTCAAGGATTTCGGCGCGTCGAGCGGCATGGCCCGGCGGATATAATCGAACAGCGTCGTCGCATAGGGCCAGTAGCGCCCGGCCGGCTTGGCCCAGATATCGTTCGGACCGACCGGCGGCATGACCGGCCCCTCGATCCCCGTCGCGCCGTGGCAGGTGGCGCATTTCTCGGCATAGATCGCGGAGCCCGTCGCGGCGGTGCCGCCGCCTTCGGGCAGGCCGCGGCCGTCGGGCATGACATAGCGCGCGTAGAACGGGATCTCCTCGTCCGAAAGCGGCTGGCCGAGGCCGGGCCCCTCGGCGGAGGCGGCACCGGACATGACGGCGAGAAGGGCGGCAGCAAGGAGATTACGCGTAGACATTCTGCACCTCCCCGTTCGCTGTGATCTGCCAGGCCTGAATGGCGTTGTAGTGGAGGAAATTCGACGCATCGTAGCGCGCCTTCCACGCCTCACGCGTCGGCTGCACGGCGCCGGTCGCATCTTCCGCCCGGCTCATCAGCAGGGAAGGTGCCCCCTCCCAGGCCCAGGGCAAGCGGAACCGGGTCAGGGCGCGTGGCAGGACCGGCCCCTGAAGCTCCGCCTCGGCCCAGCTCGCCCCGCCATCGGCCGAGACCTCGACCTTGCGGATCGGCCCCGCGCCCGACCAGGCGATGCCGGAGAGCTCGTAAAGGCCCGAACCACTCATCGTCATCGTCGCCGAGGGATGGGTGATGACCGACTTCACCCCCATCGCGAAGGTGAACTTCACCGAGGAGCCATCGGCGAGGATCTCGGTATATTCGCCGGATTCATGCTTGGTATGGGCTGGCGCGTCGGTGGCCCAGAGGCTCGTCAGCCACTTGACGTTCATGTTGCCCTCGAAGCCCGGCAACAGGAGCCGCATCGGGTATCCCTGCTCGGGACGGATCCGCTCGCCGTTCTGGTAGAGCGCGAGCATCCCGTCCTCCATCAGCTTCTCGACGGGGATCGAGCGCGCGAGGCTCGGCCCGTCGCCGCCGGTCGCGACCAGCCAGCGCCCCTCCGGTTTCACCCCGGCCTCGTCGAGGAGCACGTTCATCGGGATGCCGGTCCATTCGGTGTTCGACAGAAGCCCATGCAGAAGGTCGCACCCCGCCTGCATCGGGTCCGGCATGATCGCGTTGAAGAGGCTGTTGCCAGAGCATTCGAGGAAATGCGTCGCCGTCACCATCGGATAACGTTCGAGCGCGCCGAGGTCGAACTGCAGGGGCCGCTCGACAAGGCCGTGGATCATCAGCCGGTGGCGCTCCGGGTCGATATTGGGCCGGCCACCGTGATGAACCTCGAAATGAAGGCCGTTCGGCGTGATCGTGCCGCGCAGCCGGTGATGCGGCGTGCCCGAGAGGCTGAACTGCGGCGCGACATCCGCGAAGGGTTCGAGAATCGCGCGCTGGACATGGGCTTCGGCCTCGGCGGGCATGCCGTAGCCGCGGGCCCGCTCCCCGGCGACGGTCGCCCATTCGGGGATCGCCCCCTGCGCCCGCGCGGCTCGCGGCATCGTGGCGCCGGCAAGGGCCGCGCCGCCACCGGCGACGGCGCCCTGAAGCAAGAGCCGCCGGTTGAGGAGCCCGCCGCCCGCGACATGGTCGAGGACCGAGGGATGGTCGGTTGCGCGTTTCATGAGATATCCCTCCCGCTGCTGATCGGATCTGCTCGGCGGGCCTCCGGCCGCGGTCTTGAAAGCCGCGTGGCCCGCAGGATAGCACAGACCTGCGTTATCGCGGAGGACGGGCCGGAACTGGCCTATTTGGCGCGGGGACTACGCCCCGCGGCAAGCCCGGTCAGAGCAGCCGCCGCAGGACCGGCCCCAGTACGTCGGCGACTTCGCGGTGGACCAGGGGACCGGGCATCGTCGCGGCGGCGGGTTCCTCCAGCGGAGCGAAATGCATCCCCTCGGTGCCGCTCATGCGCGCCGCGGCACTCGGCGTGACACGAAGGAAGTCGGTCGCGAAGGGCCGGATCGCCGCGATCATGGCGTCATTCAGCACTAACGGGTCAGCGGAGTTCCCGGCCTGCAGCCAGAGGATCACCGTCGGCGTGTCGATCTTCTGCAGGAGATGCCGCATCCGCGCGGTCCAGGCGGCTTTCAGCTCCTCTGCCACGAGCCGGAACCTGTCGGGCGCCGCCTCCTTGAGTGTGCCGAGCATGTGGCCGGTGAAGTTGAACTCGGTGAAGTCGATATCGGGGAAGATCGACTTCATCTGCGCAGAGGCGCGCAGGAACCGGTCGTTGCGGCGGGGGTGGACGGCGTAGAACCGATTCGTGATGTTCTGGGCACCCATGAGCTGGATCACGGTCACCCGTGCCCGGGCGCAGGCCGACAGGATCACCGGCTCTGCCAGGAAGGCGTCGGGGCCGGCGTTCATGCAGCCGAAATTCACCACCGGCAGGTCGAGCGCCTTTTCCATAAGCGCGGGATAGGGCTCCTCGATGAACTTGCCGTATGTCTCGGTCCCGCCGAGCACGGCGACGTAGCGGCCATCGAGCCTGCGGCGTGGCCCCCGGAACATCACTTTCGACTGTCCATAGCGGCAGGGGAAGTAATCCAGCGCCGTAGCGCGCACGAACTCGCAGGTCATCGGATCGCACCTTGATTTCGACTCATCCGGGTTCAATTTGCGCCACAGGCCTTACCAAAAGCCTAAGGCGCGTTTTTGAAGGCCGGGTGACGGCGGGATATGCCTTGCGCCCGGACGCCGGCGGTGCCTATGGTCTTGCGCAAATCGCAGCGAGGTTGGGCAATGGAAATCACATCGGTCGGAATCGTCGGCGCGGGCCAGATGGGCAACGGCATCGCCCATGTCTTCGCACTCGCAGGCTTCGACGTGCTGATGACCGATATCAGCCAGGACGCGCTCGACAAGGCGGTGGCGCTGATCGACCGCAACCTGGACCGGCAGTTGTCGCGCGGCAAGATCTCCGAAGAGGACAAGGCGGCGGCGCTGAAGCGGATCCGGACGACCCTGAAGCTCACCGACCTCGGCCAGACCGACCTCATTATCGAGGCCGCGACCGAGCGCGAGACCGTCAAGCAGGCGATCTTCGAGGACCTGCAGCCGCATCTAAAACCCACGACGATCCTGACCTCGAACACCTCCTCGATCTCGATCACGCGGCTTGCCTCGCGCACCGACCGACCGGAAAAGTTCATGGGCTTCCACTTCATGAACCCGGTGCCGGTGATGCAGCTCGTGGAACTCATCCGCGGCATCGCCACTGACGACGCGACGTACCAGGCGATGCTGAAGGTCGTGGAAAAGCTCGGAAAGACCGCGGCGAGCGCCGAGGATTTCCCGGCCTTCATCGTCAACCGCATCCTGATGCCGATGATCAACGAGGCGGTCTACACGCTCTACGAGGGCGTCGGCAACGTGCGCTCGATCGACGAGAGCCTCAAGCTCGGCGCCAATCATCCAATGGGGCCGCTGGAGCTGGCGGATTTCATCGGGCTCGACACCTGCCTGGCGATCATGAACGTTCTGCACGAGGGGCTGGCCGACACCAAGTACCGGCCCTGCCCGCTCCTGACGAAGTACGTCGAGGCCGGCTGGCTTGGCCGCAAGACGAGCCGCGGCTTCTACGATTATCGCGGCGAGGTACCGGTGCCGACGCGCTGACCCGGCGATCGGGTTAGTCCTTCAGCGCGAGGGTCGTCTCGCGCAGCCAGGCGAGCATCCCGCGGGTGTCGCCCGCCCAGTTTCTTACCACTTCGGGCGGGATCGGGTGGCCGATCACAGGCGACTGCGGCTTGTAGAGCGCGCGACGAATCTCGTGCAGCAGCAGCCCCTGTCGGAACGTCGCGGAGATCTTGTCGGCGACGTGGTAGAGCCGCGTGTTCTCGCCGGGAAAGTAGATTGGCAGAATGGTCGCGCCGGAACGCGTGGCCATCTTCGCGGTGAAGGGGTTCCATTCCGGCTCGATCGCGGGGCCGAAGAAGCCCTTTGTCGTCGCGACCTTGCCGGCCGGAAAGAGAACGATCACGCCGCCGGCCTTCAGATGCGCCATGCAGCGGTTGCGCATGTCGAGGCTCAGCTCGCGGGCATTGTCCTCGTGCGGGAACGGCACCGGGATCAGGAACTCCTCGATCTCCGGGATGCCGGTGAGGAGCGAGCGGGTGAGGATCTTGTAGTCGGTCCGCACCCGGCCGATCAGCTCGGCCATCACCATGCCGTCGACGAGCCCGTGCGGATGGTTGGCCACCACGATGACCGGGCCGGTCGGGGGGATCCGGGCGATCTGCTCGGCCGGGGTCCGGATCTCGATCCCCATCGCCGCCATCGCCTTGGGCCAGAACGGCTGGCCGAAGGGCACTCCGGAGCGTTCGAACGCGCGGATCTTGCGCAGGAGGTGGAGCTTGCCGGTCATCCATTCGATGGTGCGGATCGTGCCCGCCTTGACCGGGTTCTTGAAGGTGCCAGCATAGGACAGCCGCCGCATCTCGTAAGGCTTGGATTCGGGCGGGGTCGTCACTGTCTTGCGTCGGTCGTCCAAGATCCGCATGTCCTCCGGTGCCGATCCGGGCTCAGTAATCCTCGCCGAAGCGGTTGGCAACCAACGCCTCCAGCGCATCGGCGAGTTTCGCCGCCTCGTTGCCGGAGGTGGTGACCTCGATCGAAGTGCCCCTGGAGGCCGCGAGCATCAGGAGCCCCATGATCGAATCGCCCGAGACGCTCATCCCGTCGCGGCTCACCTCGGCCGAGGCGTCATGCGCCTCCACCACCTCGACGAACTTCGCCGAGGCGCGGGCGTGCAGGCCCTTCTCGTTGACGATCTTCAGGCTGCGCCCCGCCGCCGTGTCCGCGCTCATTTGCCGCCCTGCCCAGAACCCACGTAGGTATTGATGTATTTGCGTCCCGCATCGAGCGCGGAGGCAGCGGCCTGCGGCACGCTGAGATGGCGCGACTTGGCCAGCTTGATCAGCATCGGCAGGTTGGCGCCATAAAGGATCTGGCGGTCGTCCTGCAGGCAGGCGCCGAGGCTGAGATTGGAGGGCGAGCCGCCGAACATGTCGGTCACCACCACCACCCCGTCGCCGGTATCGACGGCGTCGGCGGCAGCGCGGATCTCGGCCTGCTTGGCGGCGCGGTCATGGTCGTCCTCGATCGCGATGGCGCGCATGCCGGGCTGCTTGCCCACGACATGCTCGACCGCGGAAAGATATTCCCGCGCCAGTCCGCCATGTGCGACGATCACGATCCCGATCACGCCCTCTCACCCTGCCAAGTTCCAGGCGACCCACCCGCCCGACGTTCCAATTCACGGTGCCTCTTAGACACCTGCCATCCGGAAGCCGCAAGCGCCTTGGCCATCTTTTCCGCCACGGCAACGGAGCGGTGTTGCCCTCCGGTACATCCGAACCCAATCACCAGGTGGCTCTTGCCCTCCTCGACATGGGCCGGCAGCACCAGGAGCAGGAAGTCGCGGATCCGCGCGAAGAACTCGGCGAATCGCGGATCGGCCTCGACGAAGGCGGCGACCGCGGCATCCTGGCCATCGCGGGTGCGCAGTTCGGGCTCCCAGTAGGGATTCCGCAGGAACCGGCAGTCGAACATCATGTCGAGCCCGCGCGGCACCCCGCGCTTGTAGGAGAAGGAGTGAACCGAGACCGAAAGCCGCGCATCGGCGCCGGGCGCGAACCAGCGGGTGATCTCCGCCTTGAGGTCATGCGGCGTGAGATCGCTGGTATCGACCAGGATCTCGGCCCGTGCCCGGATCGGGATCAGGAGGTCGATCTCGCTCCTGACACCTTCGGCGGGGCTCTCGGCGCCGGACAGGGGATGGCGCCGCCGGGTTTCACCGTAGCGGCGCACCAATTCCTCCTCCCGGCAATCGAGATAGAGCACCTCGGGCGCAAGCTCCGGCAACCGCGTCAGCCGGTCGATCAGTTCGATCAGCGCGTTGGCCGAGAAATCGCGGTTGCGCACGTCGATGCCGAGCGCAACGGGGCGGTTCAACGGCGGGCCGTCCATGAGGCGGGGGATGAGGCTGAGGGGCAGGTTGTCGATGACCTCGTACCCGAGATCCTCGAGCGCGTGAATCGCTGTCGAGCGCCCGGCGCCGGAGGGGCCGGTCACCAGCACCACGCGCTGGCCGGCCTGTGCGCTATGTCCGTCGGTCTTCACCCGTTACTCCGTTACGCAGCACGCCCTGCCTTAAGATATTGCAGGATCGCCGCAGGGAAATGGGGGCTCTCGACCCTGTGAAGAAGGGGCAGCTCGATTCCAAGCACCTCGTGCACATGCCATGGCGGCAGCCGTTCGGGCTCCAGATGCGCGAGATCGACGACGAGCGCAAGTTCGGCGTCCAACGCTGGCTCGGCAGCGAGCAGACCGACTCCGCGCGCCTCGATCCGGCCGCGGATCGGCTGCGGCGAGGTGGCGACGAGTGTGCCCTCGCGCACCGTGACCAAGGTGCGGTCATCACTGACGAGGTCGCAGCCAAAGGCCATGAGCTGCAGCGCCAGCGCCGACTTGCCGGAGCCAGAAGGGCCGAGGATCAGCGCACCCCGCCCGTTCAGCGCGACGCAACCGGCGTGAAGGATGACGCCCTCTGCCCCCTCGCCACTCATATCGGCAAGCCCACGACGAAGCGCGCGCCGAGCGGGTCGGAGGTGAGATCCGCATCGGTGGGCCGGATGTTCTCGGCCCAAATCACGCCGCCATGCGCCTCGACGATCTGCCTGGAGATCGCGAGGCCGAGGCCGGAATGCTCGCCGAACTGACCTTCAGGGCGCTCGGAATAGAAACGCTTGAAGATCTTGGTCAGCGCCTGGTCGGGAATGCCGGGCCCGGTGTCCTCGACCACCACGAGCACGCGGTTCTCGCGCTTGCGCGCCCAGACCCGGACCGCGTCGCCCTGCTGGCAGAACGAGATGGCGTTGGTGATGAGGTTGACGAAGACCTGCGCAAGCCGGCCTTCGAGGCCCTGGATGACGATCGGCTCGGCCGGCAGGTCGGAGATGAAATCGACACCCCTGGCCTTCGCCTCCTGCCCAAGGTACTCGGTGAGGTTCCCCAGCATCTTCAGCAGGTTGAAGGTCTCCTCCTCCTCCTTCACAAGCTCGCTGTCGAGCCGCGAGGCGTTGGAGATGTCACTGACCAGCCGGTCGAGCCGGCGGACATCATGGTCGATGACATGCAGAAGTTTCTCGCGCTGGTCGTCGCGCTTGGCGACGTGCAGCGTGCCTACCGCCGAGCGCAAGGATGCGAGCGGGTTCTTGATCTCGTGGGCGACGTCCGCGGCGAATTGCTCGTTCGCCTCGATGCGCTCGTAGAGCGCGGCGACCATGCCACGCATCGCGCCCGACAGCCGGCCGATCTCGTCGGGTCGCGCGGTGAGGTCGGGGATGCGCACCCGGTTCGGGCTCATCTTGCGGGCATTCTTGTCGCGGCCGAGCTCGGCGGCGGCGGCAAGATCGGAAAGCGGGTTGGCGATCGTCGAGGCAAGGACCAGCGAGAGGCCGATCGACACCAGAATCGCGATCACGAACATCTGCAGAACCTGTTCGCGCTCGACCCGGACGAGCTGGTCGATCTCACCGGCGACGGAAGTGAGCGCGACGACGCCGATCACGGTGTCGCCGTTGCGGATCGGCGTGGCTACGGTGAAGATCGCCGCGCCGGCGGAATCGCGGCCGGTGTGGATCTGGGTCTCGCCTGCAAGTGCGCCGGGGACGAGATCGCGTGCCTTGTCCTCGGTCGCGAATATTGTTTCCTCCGTGCCTTCCGGGGCGAGCAGTCCGGCGATCGCCTCCCAGACCGTGTTTAGGATGTCGGTGATCAGGGTCGAGCGGTGATCGCGGCTCAGCCCCGCGACCTCTTCGGGCACCGGACGCTCCATGCCGACGGTCGAGACGACGAGGTTCTCCATCGTGTCGAAGACGAAGATCTCGGCGCCCTCAGGCAGCTCGATCCCACTCACGGTGCGGTGCGCGTCGATGCCATCTCCGGAGGCAAGGTTGATCGGGCCGGTCTGCGGCAGCTGCGCCTCGAACACGTCGGCGAGCAACTGCGTCTCCGCGACGAGACCGCTTTCCCGCTGCAGCACGAGGCTGTCGCGAAACGGGTTGAGATAGAGTACGCCACCGACCAGGACGATCATCGCCATCAGGTTGAAGGTGATGATCTTGCGGGCAAGCGGCGAGCGATTGAGCGAGATCAGGCCGCGCCGCTCGCGACCGGCGCGGATCTCGGAATCGACGATTCCGTCGGGCGCGATCCAGTCCTCGCCAAGGACCACATCCGCGCGGCGAGGTTCAGCTTGGTCGCGCAAGATGTTCCCCGTGGCGGCGTTCATTCTTCGTTGTAACGATACCCGATCCCATAAAGAGTTTCGATCGCACTGAACTCGTCATCCACCGTCCGCATCTTCTTTCTCAGCCGCTTGATGTGGCTGTCGATCGTGCGGTCATCGACATAGACCTGGTCGTCATAGGCCACATCCATCAGCTGGTCGCGGCTCTTGACGAAGCCAGGCCGCTGGGCAAGCGCCTGCAGAAGCAGGAATTCGGTCACCGTCAGCGCCACGTCGCGGCCCTTCCAGCTCACCGAATGGCGCAGGGGGTCCATGACGAGGCTGCCGCGCGTCATGATCTTGGTTTCCTCGGTCGTCGCCACCTCGCCGGTCGCGATCGCCTCCTGCCGGCGCAAGAGCGCGCGGATCCGCTCGACGAGGAGCCGCTGCGAGAACGGCTTCTTGACGTAGTCGTCAGCCCCCATCCGAAGGCCCAGCACCTCGTCGATCTCGTCGTCCTTGGAGGTCAGGAAGATGACCGGCATCGACGTCCGCTGCCGGAGCCGCTGGAGAAGGTCCATCCCGTCCATCCGCGGCATCTTGATGTCCAGCACGGCCATGTCTGGCAGGCGCTTGTTGAAGGCGTCCAGCGCGGATTGTCCGTCATTGTAAGTTTCGACTTCGAAGCCCTCGGCTTCCAGCGTCATCGAGACCGACGTCAGGATATTCCTGTCGTCGTCGACCAGAGCGATCCTCGACATGTTCATTTCCTTATTCTGCTCTCAATTGCCTTGTTTTATGGTCCATAGTCCGATTTCCGGGCGCGCGACGCAACCGATATGTGCGAATCGGCGCGGCAAGGGCGAATCAGGCGCGACGGAAAAAGCACGAAACTGACCGATCTGCCGCAGTTTTCGACATATCCGCCGTTTCGCCGCCGCCGGGGCGCGCATGATTGCGCTAAACCCGAATTGGTGGCGCTAAACCGTACTATGCCTTCTGTTCCAAGCTTCTAGCGACATGATATAGGGGCCGCGTCGACCCCGCGCCGGGGTCTGGCCGGCGCCCCGACAGGCCGGGGCGCGTGCACATTCGAACCCAGTTATCGCCGCGCGACGGCATCGGGAGCATGCATATGACAAATGGACGGGTGAACCCCTCGCACCGCTTGGAAGACCAGGGCATCGCGGGGCTCGGTAACGTCTATTACAACTTCCTCGAGCCGGCGCTGGTCGAGGTGGCGTTGAAACGCGGCGAGGGCACGCTCGGCAAGGGCGGCTCGTTCCTCGTCACCACAGGAAAGCACACGGGCCGGTCGCCCAAGGACAAGTTCGTGGTGCGCACCGCCTCGGTCGAGGACTCGATCTGGTGGGAAAACAACAAGCCGATGGCGCCCGCGGCGTTTGACCAGCTCCACGCTGACATGATCGCCCACATGAAGGGCGGCGACTATTTCGTGCAGGACCTCTATGCCGGCGCCGATCCCGAGCACCGGCTCGACGTCCGGGTGGTGACGGAACTGGCCTGGCACGGGCTCTTCATCCGCCACCTGCTGCGCCGTCCCGAGCGCGCCGAGCTCGACACGTTCGTCCCCGAATTCACCATCATCAACTGCCCGTCGTTCAAGGCCGATCCCGAGCGCCATGGCTGCCGGTCGGAAACGGTGATCGCGCTCAACTTCGACAAGAAGGTGATCCTCATCGGCGGCACCGCCTATGCCGGCGAGAACAAGAAGTCGGTCTTCACGCTCCTGAACTACATCCTGCCCGGCAAGGGCGTGATGGCGATGCACTGCTCGGCCAACCACGCGATCGGCAGGCCCGAGGACACCGCGGTGTTCTTCGGCCTCTCCGGCACCGGCAAGACCACGCTCTCGGCCGATCCCTCGCGCACGCTCATCGGCGATGACGAGCATGGCTGGTCGGAGAAGGGCACCTTCAACTTCGAGGGCGGCTGCTACGCCAAGACGATCTCGCTTTCCCGCGAGGCGGAGCCCGAGATCTACGCCACCACCGAGAAGTTCGCGACCGTGATCGAGAACATGGTCTTCGATGCCGAGACCAAGGACCTCGACTTCGAGGACTCGAGCCTGACGGCGAACATGCGCTGCGCCTATCCGCTCGACTACATCTCGAACGCCTCGGCGACCGCACTCGGCGGGCATCCGAAGAACATCGTGATGCTGACCTGCGACGCCTTCGGCGTGCTGCCGCCGATCGCCCGGCTGACCCCGGCGCAGGCAATGTACCACTTCCTGTCCGGCTTCACCTCCAAGGTCGCGGGCACCGAGCGCGGCGTGACCGAGCCGGAGCCGACCTTCTCCACCTGCTTCGGCGCACCGTTCATGCCGCGCCGGCCGGAGGTCTACGGCAAGCTCCTGCAGGAGAAGATCGCGGGCCACGGCGCGACCTGCTGGCTGGTGAACACCGGCTGGACCGGCGGCGCCTATGGCAAGGGCTCGCGGATGCCGATCAAGGCGACCCGCGCGCTCCTCTCGGCGGCGCTCGACGGCTCGCTCGCCAAGGCGGAATTCCGCAAGGATCCGAATTTCGGCTTCGAAGTGCCCGTGAAGGTGGCCGGCGTGGCCGACATCCTGCTCGACCCGCGCCGCACCTGGGGCGACGGCGAGGCCTATGATGCGCAGGCGAAGAAACTCGTCGCGATGTTCGCCGAAAACTTCGCGCAGTATGTGCCGTTCATCGACGCCGACGTGAAGGCGGCGGCGATCGGCTGAGGCCTCGGCGTGGGGGCGCTGCCCGTCGCCATTGGTCGCTTGAACCAATGGCGCAACCAATGGCAACCCCCCGGGGTATTTCGGCAATGAAGAAGATCAGAGCGTCAACGCGCGGCGGACGAGGTTGAGCCCGGTCGCCGCGAGCACCACGAGTGTCCAGCGGCGGAACCGGCGCGCGTCGAGACGATCCTGGATGGCGAAGCCGAGCCAGAGCCCGGCAAGCGCCGGTGGCGTCAGCAGCGCCGAGAGCGACAGCGTCTCCGCGTCGGCGACGCCCGAGCCGAGATGCGCGGCCAGGAGCATCGCCGAGCCGATCAGGTAGACCACGCCCTGCACCCGCACATTCTCGCGCTTGTCGACGTCGAGCGAGATCAGAAGCGCGATCGTCGGCGGCCCCCAGACCCCGGAGATGCCGCCGAAGAAGCCGCCGACGAGGCCGGTCAGGATTTCGGCCCGGCCGCGGTTGTGGGCGTCGAAGCGGAGCTGCCAGCCGGCGAGCTGCGACAGGGCGAAGGCGGTGATCGGCAGGCCGAGCGTGGCGAGCAGGATCGCCTGCGGCATCACCGGGACAAGCTGTGCCGCGACGAGGATGACGAGGCAGAGCGCGACCAGCAGGCGGCGGTACTCGACCGTGGTCGCGATGGCGGCGCCGGGCCCCTGGCGCAAAGCCTGGGCGAGATTGGTCGCGAGCGTCGGCAGGATCAGCGCCGCGAGCGCGGTGTCGGCGGGCAGGAAGGAAGCGAGGCCGGAGATCATGATCATCGGCATCGCGAAGCCGACCGCGCCCTTCACCACAGCGGCGAAGAGCGTCACGGCGAGCGCCATGGCGAGTACGGTCAGGTCGTATCCGATCATGGCGCCGGAGCCCTCCTCCGCCTGCTATACCGTGTGGCGGCGGACCCCGCATCCGGATTTCTCCCGCGACACTTTCGTGCTGCACCTGCATCATTCACGAATTATTATTGCGCTGCGACTGCAAAATCCCTATGAGGGTGCGACTGCAGAAAAGGAGCCGCCCGATGGCGCATGACGGAGCCGAGATGCCGAACGCCGTGACCCTTCCCGACCTCCTCGCCCTGACCGAGGCGGCACTGCCGCCGGTCGAGGCGCTTCTTTCCGAGGCCACCGCCGGATTGCGCGCCCGCGTCAGCCGCGACGGCAAGATTTCCGGCGCGGCACTCGAGACCCACCAGTTCGCCGCCCACGCGCTTTCGTGGCTCGCGACTTACGTCGAATCGCTCCGGCAGATGCGGGCCTGGGCGGGGCGGATCTCGGCGGCGGGCGGCTTCGGCGAGATGGAAGGCCTGATCCTGCAGATCGGGTTCGGCGAGTACCTCGCGCAGATCGCCGGCGGCATCCCGATGAGCCAGGGCGAGACCGCGCGGCTCGCCGATCTCGGTCTGTCCTGGGCGCCGGAGGGCGCGGCGGCGACGCTGATCGCCGGCGGCAACACCGCGGCGGCGCGGGCGCGGCTCGTCCAGCTCATGCGCGACAATCACGGCCGGGCGACCTTCGGCGCGACCGGGCTCGACGAGGATCTGGAGATGATCCGCGACCAGTTCCGCCGCTACGCCGAGGAGCGGGTGGTGCCGAACGCGCATGACTGGCACCTGAAGGACGAACTGATCCCCATGGAGATCATCACCGAACTCGCCGATCTTGGCGTCTTCGGCCTGACGATCCCGGAGGAGTTCGGCGGGCTCGGGCTCTCCAAGGCGTCGATGGTGGTGGTGAGCGAGGAGCTCAGCCGCGGCTATATCGGCGTGGGCAGCCTTGGCACGCGATCCGAGATCGCGGCGGAACTGATCCTCTGCGGCGGCACCGACGCGCAGAAAGCGCAGTGGCTGCCGAAGCTCGCCTCCGGGGAGATCCTGCCGACCGCGGTCTTCACCGAGCCCAATACCGGCTCGGACCTCGGCTCGCTGCGGACCCGCGCGGTGAAGGAGGGCGACGACTGGGTCGTGACCGGCAACAAGACCTGGATCACCCATGCCGCGCGGACCCATGTGATGACGCTCCTGGCGCGCACCGATCCGGCGACGACCGACTATCGCGGCCTTTCCATGTTCCTTGCCGAGAAGACCCCGGGCACCGATGCCGAGCCGTTCCCCACGCCGGGCATGACCGGCGGCGAGATCGAGGTGCTGGGCTACCGCGGCATGAAGGAGTACGAGCTCGGCTTCGACGGCTTCAGGGTGAAGGGCGAGAACCTTCTCGGCGGCGTGCCGGGACAGGGCTTCAAGCAGCTCATGCAGACCTTCGAGAGCGCCCGGATCCAGACCGCCGCGCGCGCGATCGGCGTGGCGCAGTCCGCGCTCGAGATCGGGATGCAATATGCCGAGGACCGCAAGCAGTTCGGCAAGAGCCTGATCGAGTTCCCGCGGGTCGCCGGCAAGCTCGCGATGATGGCGGTCGAGATCATGATCGCGCGCCAGCTGACCTATCATTCGGCCTGGCAGAAGGACCACGACAAGCGCTGCGACCTCGAGGCGGGGATGGCCAAGCTCCTCGGCGCCCGCGTCGCCTGGGCGGCGGCGGACAACGCGCTGCAGATCCACGGCGGCAACGGCTTCGCGCTGGAATACCGGATCAGCCGGGTGCTCTGTGACGCGCGGATCCTCAACATCTTCGAGGGCGCGGCCGAGATCCAGGCCCAGGTGATCGCGCGGCGGCTGCTCGACTAGGGCGGCCGGACGGCTCAGGCGGGTTGCTCGGACTTCGCGCCGCGCGGCTCGCCGAGGCGCGGGTGGATCCGCCCGGCCAGCGCGATCATTGAGGCGAGCCCCCCGGCACAGGCGGCGAAGACGCCGGTGATCGGCAGCGCCAAGAGCACGAGCCAGGCGACGCCGGGCGAGAGAATGCCGGAGACGTCGCGGTAGCTCGAATACACCGCAGACATCTCCGTCCGCTCGGCCGGCCGCACCGCCATCAGGAACGGCAGGCTGCCGAAGGCGTCGAGCATGACGAGAAAGAGCGACGAGGTGAAGAGCGCGATCACCGCGAGTGGCGGCCAGACCTGGCCGAAGGCGGCGAGAAGGAAGCAGGCGGCGCAAGCGGCGAAGGTGATCCGGATCGCCCGCTTCAGTCCGCGCCGCTGCATCCAGCGCAGCATCCGCGGCGAAAGGAACAGGAAGGTGTTCGAGACCGAGAAGGCGGCGCTCGCCACCTGGTCGCCGAGGCCCGCCTCGATGCAGAAGATCGGCAGGTAGACGATATAGACCCACCAGCCCGAGGAGCGCAGCACCGCGAAGAGCCAGCCCGCGATCAGCCGCGGCTGGCGGAAGAACCGGGCGAGATAGGCGAGCGGGTTGGGGGCCGGCGCGCGGGCGCGTGTGATCAGTTTGCCGTTGCCGAGCCGCATGTACCAGAAGGTCGCAAGCAGCAGCGCGGCGAAGCCCATCGCGGCAAGGAACGGCAGCGGCTCCCAGTATTTCCAGAGCATCACGCCGATCACCGGCCCGGCGGCCCATGAAACCGCGGCATAGATCATCTTCAGCGACTCGCCGCGGCCGAGGTCGTGGCGGGCGATGTAGTCCATCACATAGGCATTGGTGCAGATGGAAACGGTCACGGTGGCGAGGCTCGTGAGCAGAAGCGCCAGCGGGGTCAGCACCGGTCCGCCGAGGATCGCGAGCGGGCAGCCGATCAGGTAGAACCCGACGCCCGCGGTATAGACCCAGCGCCGCGGTAGAAAGCGGCCGATCCAGGGCACCATCAGCCCGAAGAAGAGCGAACTCACCCCGATGCCGAAGTAATAGAGGCTCACCGCCGCCGCGTCGTCGGAGAGCGCCCGGTAGAGCACCAGCGGCCAGATCGAGACCAGCAGTCCGCGCAGCGAGGCCTCGATCCCGTTCAGAACGGCGAATCCCTTCACGCCGGGAATCCGGGCGTGGCGCAGGATGTCGGGAATATTGCGACTAAACATGGAAAGCCTCCGGGGTCAGAAGCCGCAGCCGGGGGCCTGTTGTCGCGACCGAATGCGACACCGATGTCGCTCCGCCACCGGTCGGGCCGGAAACCGCTTGCGGCGGCGCCGGGTTTGTCGGAACACTCGGGCCATGCGCCTTCCCCTCGCCTCCGCCGCCGCCCTTGCCGTCCTCGCCGCCTGCCAGGGCGACGAGACGATATCGGGCTATGCCGGGACCGACACGGCCTGGCGGCTGGTCGAGATCGACGGCGCGCCCTTCACGGCGCGAGCCGTGATCCGGTTCCCCGAAGCCGGGCAGGTCGCGGGCGAGGCGCCCTGCAACACCTTCTCGGGCCGGCAAAGCGCGCCCTATCCCTGGTTCAAGGCCGAGGCGCTTGCCGTGACGCGGCGCGCCTGCGACGCGCTCGCCGAGGAGACCCGGTTCTTCGCCGCCTTCGGCCGGGTGAGCCTCGCCGAGGTGCAGGGCGATATGCTGATCCTGTCCGATCCGGACGGGCCGGAAATGGTGTTCGAGAAGGTTCAGCCCTGACGGGCGAGCATCTGCACGAAACGCCGCCGCGCCTCGGGCAAGGGCCTTGTGCCGAGGTCGTGGGCGAGGTGGTGTTCAAGGAAGTGGCCGGTGAGCCGCAGCCCCTGCCCCAGCTCCACCGGCGTGGCCCCGCCCTGACCGAGCAGGCAGGCAGGCAGCGGCAAGAGCCGGTCGGCCCATTCCCCCGCCGCCGCCCGCGCCACGGCACGGCCCGATTTGGGGCTTACAAAGGCCAGGTCCTCGCGACTGCCTGTCACGGCGCAACGGCTGAGATCCAACCCGTAGCCGAGGTCCTCGAGCAGCAAGAGCTCCCAGCGCAGATAGGAGAGCACCCAGTCCGGCTCCGCGCCGAGCCGGTCGAGAAGCGCCACCGAGGCGGCGTAGAGGCCGGGATGCGCTTCGCGCTCGGGAAGCGCGAAGCGCAGGAGCGCGCAGACCGAATTGAGACCGGCCAACGCCAACCGGTCATCGAGGAGGCCGGTGCGCGACTGCAGCGGCTCCACGGTGAAGGTGCCGAGATGCTCCTCGAGCCGGCCGCGCCAGGTCACGTCGAGCTGGGCGCCGGGTTGCAGCACCGGCGCGAGCCGGCGCGAGGTGCCGCCTCGCACGACGCCCGCGTGGCGGCCGTGCGCGGCGGTGAAGACCTCGATGATCGCCGCGTTTTCGCCATGCGCGCGCACCGACAGAAGTGCGCCCTCGTCCCGCCAGTCCATCGGCCCTCCCGTCAGCGTGCGGGAACTATCCCCGGACGTCGCGCGATTGTCCATGTCGCGCCGGGGGCGCTGCCCCCGCCCCGGACCGGGTCCGGGGCTCCCCCGGGATACTTCCGGCAAGATGAAGGGACGGGATCAGTCTGCGAGCCCGTCCTCGTCCAGAAGCGTGCGGCCCTCGCGGCTTTCGATCTCGATCACCCAGAGATCGGGATCGGTGCGGCGCTGGCGGGCGATGGCGGCATCGACCTCGGTCTCGGGCCCCTCGGCCAGCACGACCCAGGCGCGGGCGCCCGTCATCAGGTCGAAGCTGCGCTGGTAGAGCCGGCCGTTGCCGTCGAGCGTGGCGAGCTTGACCAGCACCGCGCCCGCCGTGGGATCGCCCTTCGCGGTGACATAGGCCGGGATATGCGCCGCGCCGAGCCGCGCGAGATAGGCGCGGACCCAGAAATCCGCGGTCAGCCGCGGCTCAGTCACCATCCTTGAACTCGAGCCCCATCTCGGAATAGCGCTCCTTCTCCTCGAGCCAGTTCGGACGCACCTTGACCTGGAGGAAGAGGTGGACCGGCCGGCCGAGGAACTCCATGAGCTCGGCCCTGGCCGCCTGACCCACCGCCTTGATCGTCTCACCGTTGTGGCCGAGGATGATGCCCTTGTGGCCATCGCGGGCGACATAGACGATCTGGTCGATCCGCGCCGATCCGTCCTCGCGCTCCTCCCAGCGCTCGGTCTCGACGGTGAGCTGGTAGGGCAGTTCCTCGTGCAGCCGCAGTGTCAGCTTCTCGCGCGTGACCTCGGCGGCGATCATCCGCATCGGCAGGTCGGCGATCTGGTCCTCGGGGTAGAACCACGGGCCCTTCGGCAGCTCGGCGCCGAGCCAGGCCTTCAGGTCGTCGACGCCGTGGCCGCGCTCGGCCGAGATCATGAAGGTCTTCTCGAACGGATAGGCGTCGTTGAGCTTCTGCACCAGCGCCAGCAGCGCCTCGGCCTTGACCCGGTCGATCTTGTTGATCGCGAGCGCCACGCGCTGGCCCTCGCCCATCCGCTCGCGAAGCGTGTCGAGAATGGCTTGCACGCCCGGCGTCAGCCCGCGATGCGCCTCGATCAGGAGAACGACGATATCGGCATCCGCAGCCCCGCCCCAAGCGGCGGCGACCATCGCCCGGTCGAGCCGCCGGCGCGGCCGGAAGAGGCCCGGCGTGTCGACGAAGACGATCTGCGCGTCGCCCTCCATCGCGATGCCGCGGATCCGGGTGCGCGTGGTCTGCACCTTGTGGGTGACGATCGAGACCTTGGCCCCGACCATGCGATTGAGCAGCGTCGACTTGCCGGCATTCGGCTCTCCGATCAGCGCCACGAAGCCGGCGCGGGTTGTGGGTTCGGCCTCAGCCATTCGGGTTCTCCATCCGCGCCAGAAGCGCCTTTGCCGCCGCCTGTTCGGCCTGCCGTTTCGCTCCGGCCCGCGCCGTCTCGGCCTCGCCCGTCGCCAGCCGCACCTCGACGGTGAAGACGGGCTGGTGATCCGGCCCCTCGCGGCCGAGCTCGGTATAGGCGGGGGGCTGCAGGCCGCGCGCCTGGGCCCATTCCTGCAGCGCGGTCTTGGCGTCGCGGGCATCGGCCTCGACCGCGCCGATCCGGTTTCCCCAGAGCCTCAGGACCACGCCGCGCGCCGCCTCGAAGCCGGCATCGAGATAGACCGCGGCGATTACCGCCTCCATCGCGTCGCCGAGAAGCGCCTCCTTGCGCCGGCCGCCCGACATCATCTCCGACCGGCCGAGTTTCAGAACATCGCCGACGCCGACCTCACGCGCGACGGCGGCACAGGTCTCCTTGCGGACGAGCGTGTTGAAGCGGGGGGCAAGCTGGCCCTCGCTCGCCGACCTGTCGGCGGCGAGCAGCGCCTCGGCCATGACGAGGCCGAGCACCCGGTCGCCGAGAAACTCCAGCCGCTGGTTGTCCGGCCGGGTCGGCGTGGCGATCGAGGCGTGGGTGACGGCGCGTACCAAAAGGTCGGCGCGCGCGAAGTCGTGCCCGATCCGGGCCGCGAAGGCCTGAAGGTCGGCCCCGAGCCTCACTCCACCGCCTTGAAGAAGCGGTCGGACCGCCAGGTCCAGAAGTAGAAGAGCGAGCGGCCGGCGGAGGAGAACATGATCCGGTCGGCGCGGCCGATCAGGTATTCGGCGGGCAGGAAGCCCACCCCGTTCGGCAGCGCGAAACGGCTGTCCTGGCTGTTGTCGCGGTTGTCGCCCATGAAGAAGTAGTGGCCCTCGGGCACGGTGAAGATCGGCGTGTTGTCCGCCGCGCCGTTACGGATGTTCAGGACGTCGTGGCGCACGCCGTTCGGCAGCGTCTCGATCCGGCGCTCCTTGATGCAGGTGCCGCCCTGGCCGACCGGGTCGTTGGCGCATTGCGGCATATTGCCCTGCGAGCCCTGCGGCTGCTTGATCTCCTCGAAGGTGCCGGCATCCTCCTGCGGCACGGGCTGGCCGTTCAGCCACAGGACGCCGTCCTTCACCTGCACGGTGTCGCCGGGCAGGCCGATCAGGCGCTTGATGAAATCCGCGCCGTTCGCAGGATGGCGGAAGACCACGACGTCCCCGCGCTCGGGCTCGGAGCCGAAGAGGCGGCCGGAGATCGGGCAGGCCGAGAACGGGCAGGAATAGGCCGAGTAGCCATAGGCCATCTTGTTGACGAAGAGGAAGTCGCCGATCAGGAGCGTGTCCTTCATCGACCCGGAGGGGATCCAGAACGGCTGGTAGAACAGCGTGCGGAACACGCCCGCGATCACGAGCGCCCAGAATACCGTCTTGATCGTCTCGACGACCCCCTCGGTCGCCTTCGCCTTCGCCGCCATGATCCTGCCTGTCCCTGTTTTGGCCCCGCGCTACATGATCGCCCGCGCGGAAGGTGTCAAGTTACGCCCGCCTCCGGCCGGGCCTCGATCACCACGAAGGCCTGCGCCCAGGGGTGGTCGTCGGTCAGCGTGACGTGCACGATCGCCGCGTGGCCCGGCGGCGTCATCTCGGCGAGCCGCTCGGCGGCCCAGCCGGTCAGATGCATCACCGGCTGGCCGGTCGCGAGGTTCGAGACGGCCATATCCTTCCAGGAGATCCCCATCCGGAGCCCGGTGCCGAGCGCCTTCGAGCAGGCCTCCTTCGCGGCCCAGCGCTTGGCATAGGTGCCGGCGCGATCCTTGCGCCGCTCTGCCTTGCGCTGTTCGACCTCCGTGAAGACTCGGTTCAGGAACCGCTCGCCGAAGCGGTCGAGCGTGGCCTGGATGCGGTCGATATTGGCGAGGTCCGTGCCGATACCGAGGATCATCCTCCCCACTCCATCACCACGGTGCCGAGCTTCGTGCCGGCCTCGACCATTTCATGCGCGGCGGCGCAATCCGCGAGCCCGTCCCCGGGCACGACCGCGTGAGAGAGCGCACCGGCCTCAAGCCATTCCGTCAACTGCGCCTCGCCCCGGCGCCGCGTCGCGGGATCGAGGAGATAGACGAGGATCATGCGCAGGGTGACGTTCTTGAACATGAATGGATAGAAGTCGAGCACCGGCCGCATCTGGGAGGCCGAGGCATAGGTCGCGATCACGCCGCCGGGCTTCAGGAGCGCGAGCGACGCCGCCTGGTTGGCGGCGAAATCGATCTCGACGATGCGATCCACGCCTTCGCCGCCGGTCATCTCTATCACCGCTCCGGCGACATCGCTGTCGCGGTAGTTGACCCATTCGGCCGCGGTCGAATGCGCGGCCTTCTCGGCAGAGGAGACGGTCGCGATTACCCGCGCGCCGCCGAGCGCGGCCATCTGGCAGGCATAGCGCCCGACCGTGCCCGCGCCGCCGGTGACGAGCACCGTCTTGCCCGCGACCGGGCCGTCGGCAAAGACCGCGTGCCAGGCGGTCATGGCGGGGATGCCGAGGCAGGCGCCCTCGGCGAAACCCGCCGCCTCGGGCAGCCGCACCGCCTGCTCGGCCGGAAGCGCGATCAGTTCGGCCGCCGTACCGAACTGCCGCTGCCAACCGCCGTTCCAGATCCAGACCCGATCGCCGATCCGGGCGCTATCGACGCCCGCCCCCACGGCCTCGATCACGCCGGCGCCGTCGGAATGCGGCACGATCCTCGGCCAGGCCATGACCGCGCCCGCCCGCGCCCCGGCGCGGAGCTTGACGTCCGAGGGGTTCACGCCCGAGGCGCGGAGCCGCACCAGCACCTCGCCCGGCCCCGGCACGGGATCGGGCAGTGCGCCGACCGTCAGCACCTCGGCCGCGGGGCCGAACGCCTCGTACCAGACGGCCTTCATGCCTCGGGCCGCGCCGCGTCCATCAGGCGGCGCATCTCCGCGATCGCGGGCTGGAGGCCGGTGAAGATCGCCTCGCCGATGAGAAAATGACCGATGTTGAGTTCCCGCACCTCGGGAAAGGCCGCGACCGGACCCACGGTGTCATAGGTCAGCCCGTGGCCGGCATGGACCTCGAGCCCGAGCGAATGGGCGAAGGCCGACATCTCGCGCAGCCGCGCCAGTTCCGCATCGCGCTCGGCGACCTTCCCCTCGGCGTGGAAGTCGCAATAGGCGCCGGTGTGAAGCTCCACCACCGCCGCGCCGATCCGGTGGGCGGCCTCGATCTGGGCGGCGTCGGCGGCGATGAAGATCGAGACGCGGCATCCGGCCTCGGCCAGGGGCGCGATGAAATGCGCGAGCCGGTTCTCCTCGCGCGCGACCTCGAGCCCACCCTCGGTGGTCCGCTCCTCGCGCTTCTCGGGCACGATGCAGACCGCGTGCGGCCGGTGGCGGAGCGCGATCCGCTGCATTTCCTCGGTCGCGGCCATCTCGAAGTTCAAGGGCACCGACAGCGCCTCCATCAGCCGCTCGATGTCGGTGTCCGTGATGTGGCGGCGATCCTCCCTCAGATGCGCGGTGATACCGTCGGCCCCGGCCTCCTCGGCCAGTTTCGCGGCGCGCACCGGGTCAGGATAGGCCGATCCGCGCGCGTTGCGCACGGTCGCCACATGGTCGATGTTCACGCCAAGCCGCAGATGGTCCACGCGCCGTCCTCCCCTTCGTTGATCCTGCCCGAGACTAGACCGCCCGCCCCCGCGCTGTGAACGGCCGATATGTGACGGTTACGATTCCCGCTCCGCCTTCTCGTGCCGCTCCTCGACGCGGGCGTGGAGCTTGGCCTTGAGCTTCTCGAACCGGTCCTTGAGCCGCTTGCGGCGGTGCTTCTGATAGGCGGCGATCAGCGGCTCCGACAGGTAGTAGCAGGCCACGCCGGCCACGATACCGGGCAGCAGGCCGCCGACGAGATAGGGCAGGAACACTTCGTTCCAGAAATTGTAGAGCCCGTGCCAGCGCGTCGTCTCCGGCGTGAAGATGGCAATGAAGTTATGCTTCAGATCCTTGCCCGCATCGGCGAACTTGCCGAAGAGAGTCGCGTGCTGGGTCTCGTCGAAATCGGTGCCGAGGATCAGGTGACCGAGCTTCATCGAGGTGAAGGCGATAATCGGAAAGGTCAGCGGGTTGCCGAAGAAGGTACCGAGGAGCGCCGCGAGGATGTTGCCGCGAACCGCCTTGGCAACAAGCGCCGCGCCGATGAAGTGGAGACCAAAGAGCGGCGTGAAGCTGATGAAGACGCCCGCGCCCACGCCACGCGCGATCCGGTCGGCGCGGTCGGGCAGTCGGCGGACGCGGTGCTTGACGTAGTGGAAGGCGCGGGTCCAGCCGCCGCGCGGCCACAGGGCCTCGGCTAGGATCCTGAGGTAAGACCTCGGATTGCGGCGCTTGAAGACCAATTCCCGTTCCCCTTCCGCCCCTCAGGGCTTGCGACCGAGGTCGCGGTAACGCTCCACTTGCGCAACGTCGCTTTCCGCCTCCAGCGCGGTCAGCACCATGTGCAGATGCTCGGCATCCCTTAGATCGACTTCCACAATAAGACGGTAAAAATCCGGCTTTCTGTCGACGAAAGTCAGATCGGAGATATTGGCCTTCTGCTCGCCGATCAAGGTGCAGATGCGCCCCAGCACACCCGCGTCGTTGGCAATCGTGAGGTTGAGGCTGACGGAATGGACCGGGGCATGACGGCCCGAATGCCAGCGCAGGTCGACCCAGCGGGCCGGTTGCTCCTCGAACTCGGCAAGCGCGGGGCAGTCGATCGCATGGACGACGACGCCTTGGCCGCGATAGGTGATGCCGACGATGCGCTCGCCCGGCACCGGCTGGCAGCAGTTGGCGCGGCGGAAGGACTGGTCGGCCATCAGGCCCACGACCGGGCGGCGGGCGTCGACCTCCTCGACGGGCTGGGTCGCGAGCTCGGGATAGATCGCCTCGATCACCTCGCGCGCGGTCAGTTCTGCGCTGCCAAGGCGTGCCAGAACCTCGGTCTCGTCGGAGAGCCCGAGCGTCTTCGCCGCAGTCCTGAGCGCCTTTTCGGTGGCCTTGCGGCCGTGATGCTCGAAGGCGACGCGCGCGAGTTCCTGGCCGAGCTTGACGAACCGCTCGCGGTCCTCTTCGCGCAGGCTGCGGCGGATCGCCGACTTGGCGCGCCCGGTTACCACGATGTCGATCCAGGTCGCCTGCGGGCGCTGGCCGGTGGCGGTGATGATCTCGACCGACTGGCCGTTCTTGAGCCGGGTCCAGAGCGGCACCCTGATGCCGTCCACCTTGGCGCCGACCGTCGAATTGCCGATCCGCGTGTGGATCGAATAGGCGAAGTCGATCGGCGTCGCGCCCTTCGGCAGCTGCACCACGTCGCCCTTCGGCGTGAAGCAGAAGACCTGGTCGGAATACATCTCGAGCTTCACGTTCTCGAGGAACTCGTCGTGATCCTCGCCATTGTCGAAGCGTTCGGTCAGCGAAGCGATCCACTTCGCCGGATCGACCGCGAACGGGTTCCGCGCCCGCTCGCCGTCGCGGTAGGACCAGTGCGCGGCGACCCCGGCCTCGGCGACCTCGTGCATCTGGCGGGTGCGGATCTGCACTTCGACGCGCTTGCCGTCGCGGCCCGAGACGGTCGTGTGGATCGAGCGGTAGCCGTTCGATTTCGGTTGGCTGATGTAGTCCTTGAACCGTCCCGGCACCGCCCGCCAGCGGCGGTGGATCGCGCCGAGAATGCGGTAGCAGTCGGCCTCGTTGCGGCAGATCACCCGGAAGCCGTAGATGTCTGAGAGCCGCGAGAAGGCGAGCTGCTTCTCCTGCATCTTGCGCCAGATCGAATAGGGCTTTTTGGCCCGTCCGAAGACATCGGCCTCGACGCCCTCCTTCTCCATCTCTGCGCGAATGTCGGCGGTGATCTTGTGGATCACGTCGCCGGTTTCCTTCTGCAGCGTGATGAAGCGGCGGATGATCGAGGAGCGCGCCTCGAGGTTGACGACGCGGAACGAGAGATCCTCAAGCTCCTCGCGCATCCACTGCATGCCCATCCGGCCGGCGAGCGGCGCGAATATGTCCATCGTCTCGCGCGCCTTGCGAACCTGCTTCTCATGAGGCAGCGACTTGATCGTGCGCATGTTGTGCAGCCGGTCGGCGAGCTTGACGAGGATGACGCGCAGATCCTTCGACATCGCCATGAACAGCTTGCGGAAGTTCTCCGACTGCTTCGATGCCGTGGACGAAAGCTGCAGATTGGTCAGCTTGGTGACGCCGTCGACAAGCTCGGCGATATCGGTGCCGAACCGCTCCTCGATCTCGGCATAGGTCGACTTGGTGTCTTCGATCGTGTCGTGCAGGAGCGCGGTGACGATCGAGGCGTCGTCGAGCCGCTGCTCGGTCAGGATCGCCGCAACGGCGACGGGATGGGAGAAGTAATCCTCGCCGGAATGGCGCTTCTGCCCCTCATGCATTTCCCGGCCGTAGTCGTAGGCACGGCGAATCAGGTCGGCATTGGTACGGGGATTGTAATTGCGGACCAGCGCGATCAGGTCTTCGACATCGATCATTCCGGTCCGCGCGCCTCGGCTAGAGTGGGCTCAGCCCTGCCCCTGCGCTTCCATCAGCGCCCGGAGCAGTTTCTCCTCCGACATATCGTCGGCCTCGGGCCGGTCGACCTCGGCACCCATCAGGAGCGCCATCGAATCTTCCTCGGGCTCGTCGACCTCGATCTGGGTCTGGTTGCTTTCGATCATGCGCTCGCGCAGGTCGCCGGCGGTCTGGGTCTCGTCGGCGATCTCGCGCAACGAGACGACGGGGTTCTTGTCGTTGTCGCGGTCGATCGTGAGCGGGGCGCCGGCAGCGATCTCGCGCGCCCGATGCGCGGCGAGCATCACCAGCTCGAACCGGTTCGGAACCTTGTCAACGCAGTCTTCAACCGTCACGCGGGCCATTCGGAGCTCCAATCGGATTGGGAGATATGGAGCCCGCTATTTATGCGCTCCGCTCCCCCTTGACAAGCGAAGTTTCCCTGTCAAAGCGGGCAAATCTCCGCTTTCTCGGCCTCCGGCAGGGCATCTGCCATCTCTGCCACGCTTTGCCCCGTCGCCGGATGGCGCCAGCCGGGCGCGATCTCGGCGAGGGGAATCAGCACGAAACCGCGGTCCTGCAGCCGCGGATGCGGCAGGATCAGCCCGTCCGGCGCCTCGGCGCGCTGACGTTCGGGCGACAGCCCGACCCAGGCGGCCTGGGTCTCCGGATCGGGCGCGATCCGGTCGCCGAGCCACAGCAGGTCGAGGTCGAGCGTGCGCGCGCCCCAGCGCCGCAACCTCTCGCGACCGTGGCGCGCCTCGATCTCGTGCAGCACGGCGAGCACCTCCTCTGCCGCGAGGCCGGTTTCCACGATTGCCGCGGCGTTGACGAAGTCCGGACCCGAACCGGCAGGGAAGGCCGGAGTGCGGAAAAACCGCGACACGGCGGCGAGCGGTCCGATCCGCCCGGCGATCTCGCGGAGCGCCGAAACGAGCGTTTCGGACGGATCGCCGGACGGCGATGGCTCGTTGCCTCCGAGCGCGATTGCTGCTAGCCTATCCTTTTGGACAGATACCATTTTTTGTGTCACTCTGTCTAAGTCCTAAGCAAGGGGAAGAACGTCGTCGTAGGTCCAGTTTGCCCACCCAAACGTTTAATGGATCATCGGCGGCGATATTTGAGAGGACCCATTGATGTTCTACAAGGACGAACGGCTCGCGCTGTTCATTGACGGATCGAATCTATACGCGGCCGCCAAAGCACTCGGATTCGACATCGACTACAAGCTCCTTCGTCAGGAGTTCGAGCGCCGCGGAAAGTTGTTGCGCGCATTCTACTACACCGCACTGCTCGAGAACGACGACTACTCACCGATCCGGCCACTCGTCGACTGGCTCCACTACAACGGCTTCACCATGGTGACGAAGCCCGCGAAGGAATACACCGACAGCCAGGGCCGGCGGAAGGTCAAGGGCAACATGGACATCGAGCTCACGGTCGATGCGATGGAGCTTGCGCCGCGCGTCGACCATATCGTGCTGTTCTCGGGCGACGGCGACTTCCGCCCGCTGGTCGAGAGCTTGCAGCGCCAGGGGGTTCGGGTCTCGGTCGTCTCGACGATCCGCTCGCAGCCGCCGATGATCGCTGACGAGCTGCGCCGTCAGGCCGACAACTTCATCGAGCTCGACGCGCTCCGCGAGGTAATCGGTCGCCCCCCGCGCGAGACCCGCTTCGAGCGCGAGGAAGCGACCGCGAGCAACGGCTGACAACGGATCCGGGGCCTCCGTGCCCCGGTTTCATCTTTCCGGGGCTGGACGCGAGACGCCGGGCCGCATAGGTCTGTGGCGCACGTCGAGCCGCGGACCCTGCCATGCCCAAGCCCCTCACCCTTTATCTCGCCGCGCCGCGCGGCTTCTGCGCGGGCGTCGACCGCGCGATCAAGATCGTCGAGATGGCGCTCGAGAAATGGGGTGCGCCGGTCTATGTGCGCCACGAGATCGTGCACAACAAGTTCGTCGTCGACGGGCTCCGCGCCAAGGGCGCTGTCTTCGTCGAGGAGCTCGACGACTGCCCCGCCGACCGCCCGGTGATCTTCTCCGCCCACGGCGTGCCGAAATCGGTTCCGGCCGAGGCCGAGCGGCGCGCGATGACCTATGTCGATGCCACCTGCCCGCTGGTCTCCAAGGTCCATATCGAGGCCGAACGACATTTCCAGAACGGGCTCCAGATGGTGATGATCGGCCATGAGGGCCATCCCGAGACACTCGGCACGATGGGCCAGCTTCCCGAGGGCGAGGTGCTGCTGGTCGAGACGGTCGCGGATGTGGCGCGGATCGCGCCGCGCGATCCCGACAGGCTTGCGTTCATCACCCAGACGACGCTCTCGGTCGACGACACCGCCGGCATCGTCGCGGCGCTGAAGGCGCGGTTCCCCGCCATCGTCGGGCCGCACAAGGAAGACATCTGCTACGCCACGACCAACCGCCAGGAGGCGGTCAAGGCGATCGCGGCGAGGATCGACGCGCTTCTCGTGATCGGCGCGCCGAACTCCTCGAACTCGAAGCGCCTCGTGGAAGTTGGCCGAGCCGCGGGCTGCGCCTATGCCCAGCTCGTGCAGCGCGCCACGGATATCGACTGGCGCGCGCTCGACGGTATCCGCGCGGTCGGCGTGACCGCGGGCGCCTCGGCGCCGGAAGTGCTGGTGAACGAGGTGATCGACGCATTTCGCGACCATTTCGACGTGACCGTGGAACTCGTGGAAACCGCGCGCGAGCGCGTCGAGTTCAAGGTGCCGCGCGTGCTGCGGGAACCGGCATGAGCGCCGACGAACGTACCCTGGCCGTCTACGACGCGAAGGCCGCGGACTATGCCGCACGGTTCGCCGCGGAGCGCCCCGACCGGCACCTCGCAGGCTTCATCGCCGCACTGCCGAAGGGCGCGCGGGTGCTCGACCTCGGCTGCGGCCCGGCCGATGCCTCGGCCTTCATGCGCGCGGCCGGCCTCCTCCCCGATCCGGTCGACGCCGCCCCGGCAATGGTCGCGCTCGCCAACGCGCGCCACGCGATCGGCGCCCGGCTGGCGACCTTCGACGATATCGACGCGATCGCGGCCTATGACGGCATCTGGGCGAACTTCTCGCTGCTCCACGCGCCGCGCGCCGACCTGCCGCGCCACCTCGCCGCGCTGCACCGGGCGCTGACAGCGGGTGGCCTCCTCCATATCGGCATGAAGACCGGCACCGGCGAGGGGCGCGACACGCTCGACCGGTTCTACACCTATCTCGGCCGCGACGAGCTTCTCGGCCTGCTCGCGGCGGCGGGGTTCACCGTCACCGACACCGACGAGGGCGTCGAGGCCGGCCTCGCCGGAACGCCCGACCCCTGGATCATCGTCCGCGGCCATGCCTGAGCTCTTCGCCTATACCGACGGGGCCTGCTCCGGCAATCCCGGCCCCGGCGGCTGGGGCGTCCTGATGATCGCCAAGGACGGCGAGACCGTGCTCAGGACCCGCGAGCTGAACGGGGGCGAGCCGGAAACCACCAACAACCGGATGGAGCTGCTGGCCGCGATCTCGGCCTTGGAGGCGCTGACGCGCGCCTCTGTGATCACCGTCATCACCGACAGCGCCTATGTTAAGAACGGCGTGAGCCAATGGATCCACGGCTGGAAGCGCAACGGCTGGAAGACCGCCGACAGGAAGCCCGTGAAGAACGTCGATCTCTGGCAAAGGCTCGACGCGGCGCAGGCGCGGCACAAGGTGCGCTGGGAATGGATCAAGGGCCATGCCGGCCACCCCGAGAACGAGCGCGCCGACGAGCTCGCGCGGGCGGGGATGAAGCCCTTCAAGCCGAAGAAGAAGGCCGCCAATGACGGTGCTTGAGCTTCTCGACTACGCCTCGGTCTTCATCTTCGCGCTGACCGGCGCGCTGGTGGCGAGCCGGGCGCAGCTCGACATCGTCGGCTTCGGCTTCGTGGCGAGCCTGACAGCCGTCGGCGGCGGCACGCTGCGCGACGTGATCCTCGATCGCAACCCGATCTTCTGGGTCGCCGAGCCCGCCTTCGTCGCGGTCGCCATCGCCGCGGCGGTGCTCGTCTTCTTCACCGCCCATCTCTTCGAAAGCCGGCTGACGGTGCTGACCTGGCTCGACGCCTGCGCGCTCGCCGTCGCGGTCCCGGCGGGAACGGGCGTCGCGCTGGCGCTCGGGCAGCATTGGGGGATCGTGCTCCTGATGGGGGTCGCGACCGGCTGCTTCGGCGGTTTGATGCGCGACGTCGTGTGCAACGAGGTGCCGCTGGTCCTGAAGCAGGGCGAGCTTTACGTCACCGCCGCCTTTGCCGGCGCCTCGGCCGCGCTTCTCGCGACAGGATTCCTGCCGACCAGTTTCGCGCTCCTGGCCTGCGCCGGCGTGACCTTCACGCTCCGCGCCGGGAGCCTGGTCTTCGGCTGGAGCCTGCCCGTCTACAAGTCGCGCCCGCCGCGCCGCTAGCGGCCCTTCGGCCCGTAGCTCCGCCACAGCCAGATCAGCGCCATCGCGCCGAGCATGGCCCCGACGAAGCCGCCGAGCCAGCCCGAAACCATCAGGATGAACCGGATCACCAACCCGCCGGCCAGCGCACCGAGCACACCGATCGCCACGGTCGAGACCGGATCGGCCTCGATCCCCATCAGCCGGGTCGCGATGAAGCCCGCCGCCGCCCCGATGATGATCAAGCCGATAATCGCCATGCCGACCTCCGTCCCGCTACGCACTTCAATATGGGGCGCGGCCGGCCGGAAGTGAATGGCGCCGGCTTCCGACGCTCAACCGGCCGGATCGGCGTTCCAGATGTCCCAGTGAAGGTTCCAGGCCCCGGCCTCGTCGCGCTTCCAGATAACGATATACTTGCCGGCGACGGACTGCATGCCACCGTTTCCGTCCGGAACCGAGAGCGTGAACGTCCCGATCTCGTTGGCCATGTCGCCCGCGAGGTCGAGCGTCACCGTGGTCAGGTCGAGATCGGTGGCCCCCGCCTCGATGAAGCCCGCCCACAGGGCTTCGGCGCCCTCGCGCCCGTTCACCATGGCCATGTCGGGCGGCATGAGCACCGCATCGGCGGAGTAGAGCGCCGCGACCCCGGCCGCGTCGCCGCCGTTGAACGCGGCCTCGAAGGCGGCATTGCGTTCCCCGATGGCGGCACCGTCATCCGCCCAGGCCAGTGTCGGAACGAGGATTGCCCAAACGAGGGCAAGGTTGCGTGTGGTCGTCTTCATCGGCCCCTCCCATTATCGGTCTGCCCGGAACTCCGACTCGGAGCCCGGGCACATGACAGGCGGCAAGCATACAACAGACGACCCGAGGGTCCGAGCGCAACCGCCTCAGCCAAGCCGGTCGGGAAGCGTCAGCCCGCGCAGGATCTCCGCCGCCAGCATCGGCTTCTTGCCCTCGCGCTGAGCCTCGAGGATCTCGACCGCGCCGGTCCCGCAGGCCACGGTGAAGCCTGAAAGCACCGCGCCCGGCGCGCCCGCGCCAGTCGCCAGCCGCGACCGCAGAAGCTTCACCCGCTCGCCCGCGATCTCGCACCAGGCGCCAGGAAACGGCGAAAGCCCACGGATCTGCCGGTCGACGTCCTCTGCCGCGCGGCTCCAGTTCACCCGCGCCTCGGCCTTGTCGATCTTGGCGGCATAGGTCACGCCCGCCGCCGGCTGCGGCTCGGCCACGAGCGCATCGAGCCTCGCCAGCGCCTCGACGATGGCCCGCGCCCCCATCGCCGAAAGCCGGTCATGCAGTTCCGCCGTCGTCTCCTCCGGCCCGATCGCGGTGCGCTCGCAGAGCAGCACCGGCCCGGTGTCGAGCCCCGCCTCCATCCGCATGATGCAGACGCCGGTCTCGGCGTCGCCCGCCATGATCGCCCGGTGGATCGGCGCCGCCCCCCGCCAGCGCGGCAGCAGCGAGGCATGGATGTTGAGACAGCCCCTCGCCGGCGCGTCGAGCACCGCCTGCGGCAGGATCAACCCATAGGCCACGACCACCGCGACATCGGCCCGAAGTGCGGCGAACTCCGCCTGCGCGTCCGCCCCCTTCAGGTTCACCGGATGACGCAACGTCAGGCCCAGCGCCTCGGCCCGCGCCTGAACCGGGCTCGGCCGGTCCTTCTTGCCGCGACCGGCGGGGCGCGGCGGCTGCGTGTAAACGCAGACCACCTCATGCGCGGCATGCACCGCCTCCAGCGCGGCGACGGAAAACTCCGGCGTGCCCATGAATACGACGCGCATGCCCCGCCCCTTCTTCATTGCCCAAATACCCCGCGGGGGGTCCGGGGGGCGCGAAGCCCCCCGGCCGCTATCCGCGCTTTCTCAGCTTCTCGGCCTTGGCGACCAGCATCTTGCGGCGCATGGGCGAGAGGTGGTCGAGATACATCTTGCCATTCAGATGGTCGATCTGGTGCTGCACTGAGGTCGCCCAGAGCCCGACGAAATCGCGCTCCTCCAAGTCGCCAGCCGCGTTAAGGAATCGCACCGTCACCGCCCGCGGCCGCTCGATCGAGGCGAAGACGCCGGGCAGGTTCGGGCTCGCCTCGTCATGGCGGCGAAGCTGGATCGAAGCGTGGAGCACTTCCGGATTGGCCATCCGCACCGCCTGGCCGCGCTTGTCCGAGCAATCGACGACGGCGAGCCGCAGCATGATCCCGATCTGTGGCGCGGCGAGCCCGTAGCCCGGCATCGCATCCATCGTCTCGACCATGTCGTCCCAGATCATGCCGATCGTCTCGGTGACGGCGGCAACCGGCTCGGCCGGGGTCCGGAGCCGCTTGTCGGGATAGGGAACGAAGGCCCTGACCGTCACAGCCGCGCCTGCTCGCGCTTAAGCTTCTGCATCTTGCGGGTGATGAGCTGGCGCTTCAGCGGCGTCAGGTAGTCGATGAAGAGCTTGCCATCGAGATGGTCAATCTCATGCTGGACGCAAGTTGCCCAGAGCCCGTCGAACCGCTCCTCCTCAGCCGTGCCATCGAGCGTGAGCCACCGCACCGCGACCTCCGCCGGGCGCGTCACCTCGGCATATTGCTCGGGGATCGACAGGCAGCCCTCCTCGTAGGTGTTCACCGCCTCAGAGGACCAGGTGATCTCGGGGTTGATCAGCACCATCGGCTTCGGCGCCGCGTCGGGATCCTTCACGCAGTCCATCACCAGGATGCGCTTCATCAGCCCGACCTGCGGTCCGGCAAGGCCGACCCCCGGCGCGTCATACATGGTCTGGAGCATGTCATCGGCGGCCCTGCGCAACTCGTCCGTGATGTCGGTCACGAGGTCGCAGCGCTTCTTCAGGCGCGGGTCGGGATGGATCAGGATCGGGCGTATCGTCATGCGGCTGATTTAGGCCAAGCCCGGGCCGCGCGCAATGCCCGCCTCTTGCGCCCGGCGCGGCGATCACTAACCTCGCGCGCGGACCAGAGGGGCATTCCATGAAATTCGACGAGATCATCGACTTCCGCGGCAAGCACACTTCGAAATGGGACACGATGGAGAAGAACCTCGGCGTCGCGCCCAAGGACGGGCTCGCCATGTGGGTTGCCGACATGGAGTTCCGCCAGCCACAGGGCATGATCGACGCCGTCAAGCGCGCCGCCGACAACGCGCTCTTCACCTATTTCGGCGATGCCGGCGACTACAACGCCTCGATCCAGTGGTGGATGCGCGAGCGTCACGGCTGGGCGGTCGACGAGAAGGCGATCTTCACCACCCACGGCCTCGTCAACGCGGTGTCGATGTGCCTCGAGGCCTACACCAGCCCCGGCGACGGCGTGGTGATCTTCACCCCCGTCTACCACGCCTTCGCCCGCGTGATCCGCGCCAATGACCGGCGGCTCGTCGAATGCCCGCTCGCGATCCGGGACGGCGTCTACCAGATGGACTTCACCGCCTGGGACGCGCAGATGACCGGCACCGAGAAGATGGCGATCCTCTGCTCGCCACACAATCCCGGCGGCCGGGTCTGGACCCGGGCCGAACTGCAGGGCATGGCCGATTTCGCCAAACGCCACGACCTCATTCTGATCTCGGACGAGGTCCATCACGACCTCGTCTATCCCGGCCAGAAGCACATCGCGATGCCGCTCGTGGATTCCTCGATCGCGAACCGGCTGATCGTGCTCACCGCGACGTCGAAGACCTTCAACGTCGCGGGCATGCATTGCGGCAACGCGATCATCCATGACGAGGGCCTGCGCGCGGCCTATGCCAAGCGCATCCATCAGCTCTCGGTCTCGCCGAACTCGCTTTCGATGCACATGACCCCGGCGCTCTACTCGCCCGAGGGCGCGGCCTGGGTCGACGAGCTCACCGCCTATCTCGCCGGCAACCACCGGCTCTTCCTCGACGGGATCAACGCGATTCCGGGTCTCAGGATGATGCCGATGCAGGCCACCTACCTCGCCTGGGTCGATTTCTCTGGTACCGGCATGATGCGCGAGGAATTCGCGGCCCGCGTCGCCGGCGACGCGAAGATCGCGGCCAGCCCCGGCCCTGTCTTCGGGGCGGGCGGTGAAAGCTTTTTGCGCTTCAACATCGCCATGCCGCGGGTGCGGATCGCGGACGCCGTGGAGCGGATGCAAAGGGCGTTCGGC
Organism: Albidovulum salinarum; assembly: GCF_025673475.1. Classification (NCBI taxonomy): domain Bacteria; kingdom Pseudomonadati; phylum Pseudomonadota; class Alphaproteobacteria; order Rhodobacterales; family Paracoccaceae; genus Albidovulum; species Albidovulum salinarum. The sequence goes on from NZ_JAOVQO010000009.1 coordinate 45,559, forward strand.
GACCTGCAATGAGCTGGCTCCGGCGGATCTTCCAGCTCACCCTCCTCATGATGGCGCTGGCGCTCGGGATGCTCGCACTCTACCAGCACCGCTTCCCGGCGCCACCAGCGCCGCCCCGGCCGCTGCCACCCCTCACCGGCACGATCGATCGCATCCTGATCGAGAAATCCGCCCGCCGCCTCACCGTCTTCCGCGACGGGGAGGCGCTGCGCAGCTACGGGATCGCGCTCGGCTTCGCGCCCGAGGGCGACAAGATCCGGCAGGGCGACGGCAAGACCCCTGAAGGCCGGTTCCGCATCAACCGGCGCAACGCCGCCAGCGCCTTCCACCTCTCGCTCGGCCTCGACTATCCCCAGCAGAACGACCTGATCCGCGCCGCGGCGGGCGGCTATTCCCCCGGCGGCGACATCTTCATCCACGGCCAGCCGAATGCGCTCTTCGGCAAGGCGACCCTGCGCCACGACTGGACCGAGGGGTGCATCGCACTCGCCGATACCGAGATCGAGGAACTCTGGCGCATCGCACCGATCGGCACCACGGTCGAGATCCGACCCTGACCGCTCCTTCATCTTGCCCGACATATCCCGACCGGCGGCATCCCAAGCGGAGCTGGGCGACCGGCCGATCACTCGCCCGGCAAATACCCCACCGGCGCGTTCTCGTCGCGCACATAGTCGAGCGCCGGACGGTCCCGGGCCACGGTCGAGCGCTTCATCGTGCAGATCAACTCGCCCTCCTCGACGCCCGAAGCGACGATCAGGCACTGGTACAGGTGGCGCGGACCGTCATAGATATCCACGAGCCCCCTCAGATGGACAACCTGATCGGCATCGAGCGCGAACCCGGTCTCCCAGAACCGCAGAATCGGGTAAACGTCGTCGCCCGCGAACACCCGCAGCCGCGCGCGTCTGCGCAGATCCCGCTTGCGGGCTTCGTCCAGCCCGGCCCGGACTTCCTTTGGCAGATAATCAGTCATCACACATCTTCCCCCTCGTGCCAGCATGACCCATCAGCGCCGAAAATCAAGTTAACCATTTGAGTTACAAGGAAAGGGTCACGAAGCGTCGCGTTGCGGTCACGATACCGCGGCGACGTAACGGGATTGTGCAGGCATGCAGACCGGGTTTGCGCGGGAGCCGGTTTCATCGCCGCGCGGCGGAACCTAAATCGGCATAAGCCGAAAGGAGGGCTGCCGCATGGGCATGCTGGTCGACGGGCAATGGACGACGGGGCGGGGTTACGCATCCGGGGACGGCACGTTCCGACGTCACGACGCGGTGTTCCGCAACTGGATCACGCCGGACGGCGCCGCAGGCCCGACCGGCACGGCCGGTTTCAAGGCCGAGGCCGGGCGCTACCATCTCTACGTCTCGCCCGCCTGTCCCTGGTCGCACCGCGCGATGATCTTCCGCGCCCTCAAGGGGCTCGAGGACCTGGTCCCGATGTCGGTCGTGCATCCCGACATGCTCGACGACGGCTGGAGCTTCGCCCGAGACTTTCCCGGCACCACCGGCGACCGGCTCCACGACCTTCCGTTCCTGCGCGACCTCTATCTCCGCGCCGACCCGCATCACACCGGCCGCGTCACCGTTCCGGTGCTCTGGGACCGCCAGCGTGACACCATCGTCTCGAACGAGAGCGCCGACATCATCCGCATGTTCGACACGGCCTTCGACGGGTTGACCGGAAACAGCGACGATCACCATCCCGCCAACCTGCGCACGGAGATCGGCGCGCTCAACGCCCGGATCTACGAAACCGTGAACAACGGTGTCTACCGCGCCGGTTTCGCGAGCCGCCAGGCGCCTTATGACGCCGCCGTGACCGCGCTTTTCGAAACGCTCGACTGGCTCGAAGACCGGCTCGCGCACAGGCGCTACCTCACGGGCAACCGGATCACCGAAGCGGACTGGCGGCTCTTCCCGACGCTGGTCCGCTTCGATCCCGTCTATCACCTGCACTTCAAGTGCAACCGCCGCAGGCTGATCGACTACCCGAACCTCTGGGCCTATACGCGCGCCCTCTACCAATGGCCGGGCGTGGCGGCGACGGTGCATTTCGACCATATCGTGCGCCACTACCATTACAGCCACGAGAGCATCAATCCGCACCGGATCATCCCGATCAACCCGGTCCTCGATTTCACCGCGCCGCATGGCCGCGGTTGAACCGCCTCAGCCGGTCGTCCCGTAATGCTCCACTACCGCCGCGAGATCCTCCGGCGGCGTAGCCGACGGCAGGAAGGCGCAGGCGTTGGGGATGTGCCGGAAGATCGAGCCGTCCGAGAAGAAGCTCGTGTTGGTGACGAAGACGATCCGCGATGCCGGGTGCCGGTAGCTCGCGTAATCGGCCACCGCGAGCGCGCTGCCCTCGGAGAGCACCAGGTCCAGCACGATCACATCGGCCGGTTCCCGGTCGAGGAACGAGACCGCCGCCGCCTGCCCATCGGCAAGATGCACGTCGGTCGCGAACCGTTCCAGGTGCCGCTTCCAGAGCCAGCCGAGATTCGGGTCGCTCTCGACGATCAGAACCCGCATGCTCCCTCCAGCGCCGCGAACGGGCGGTTCCCCGCTGCCTTCCTCGACTCTTGTTAGAAGTTCGTCAACACTTCCAATGCAATTGCTACACTGTCCCGGCGATGGGTGGCAAACGCCCGTTCCAACGCGGGTCCGATCCCGCCCCAGCAGGAGACCCCGATGCGCCCCGAACTCGCCGCCCTCGTCCTCGCTGTTCTCGCCGGCCCGGCCGCGGCCTGCGGCGGGAACTTCGGCGGCTTCGTCTCGGATCTGAAGTCCGAGGCGGTAGCGCGCGGCCATGCGCCCGCGACGGTCGACCGCTTCTTCGCCGGCGCCCGGCAGGATCCGAAGGTGCTGCGCGCGGACCGCGCCCAGGGCGTGTTCCAGAAGGACTTTATTACCTTCTCGCGCGCGCTGATCAGCAAGAACCGGATCGTCAACGGCCAGCGCAACGCGCAGAAATACGCCTCCACCTTCCAGCGCATCGCCCGCGCCTACGGCGTCTCTCCCGGTGTCCTTCTCGCCTTCTGGGCGCTCGAGACCGATTACGGCGCGGTGCAGGGCGATTTCAACACGCTGAACGCGCTCGTGACGCTCTCCCACGACTGCCGCCGGCCCGAACTTTTCCGACCGCAGGTCTTCGCCGCGCTGGAACTTTATGAGCGCGGCGATTTCGACCCGGCTGGCACCCGCGGCGCCTGGGCGGGCGAGATCGGCCAGGTGCAGATGCTGCCCGAGGACATCCTCAGGAACGGCGTCGATGGCGATGGCGACGGCCATGTCTCGCTCAAGACCTCCGCGCCGGATGCGCTGATGTCGGGGGCGAAGATGCTTCGTGGCCTCGGCTGGCGGCCAGGAGAGCCCTGGCTGCAGGAGGTGGTGGTGCCCGAGGGGGTCGACTGGTCGCGGACCGGGCTCAACCATCAGCTTTCGGTGGCAGAGTGGTCGCGGATGGGGGTGAAGGGCCGCTCGGCGCCGCTGGCGAAGGGATTGAACGGGTCGATCCTGCTGCCGATGGGGCGCAAGGGGCCGGCCTTCATTGCGTACCCCAATTTCCGCGTCTATTTCGAATGGAACAAGAGCTTCGTCTACGTCACCACGGCCGCCTATTTCGCCACCCGCCTCGAAGGCGCGCCGGTCTTCGACCCCGGCAATCCGGAGCCGGGCCTGTCGGGGGGCGAGATGAAGACGCTGCAGAAGAAGCTGCAGGCCCGCGGCCATGACGTGGGCGGTATCGACGGCATCCTCGGCGAGAAGACCCGCGAGGCGGTGCAGAAGGAGCAGATCCGCCTCGGCCTGCCGGCCGACGCCTGGCCGACACGGGCACTTCTCGGTCAGCTTTGATGGCGTCCCCGGAAACGGAGAAGGGCCGGCGATGCCGGCCCTGTCTCATTCACTGCGAAAGGTCGCTCAGGCGACGGCCTTGACCTCGCCCGCGCCCAGCGGCGCCATCTTCGTCCAGAGCGCCTCGGCCTCGCGCGCCGTCAGCGTGCGTCGCGCGGTGGGTCCGTAGAGCGTCCAGTCGCCGGCATAGTCGGGGAACACCCGCGCCATCTCGGCCCGGCCGTCCTCGGTCAGGCTGGCGATCGCGGTGTCGCCGGGGAAGAGGCTCTCGGTCTCGATCCCGTTCGACAGCACGATGTCGTGGCTGTCGAGCATCAGGTGGAAATATTCCACCGTCTCGGGACGCGCCGGACGGCGCAGGGTCGGCGCGAACTTCAGATGCTTCGCGGCGACCAGCACCTCGTCCTGGCCGAAGAGCATCTCCGGCTCCCAGCCGCGCACCAGCACCCGGTGCTGCGGCGAGACCCAGAGATCGGCGCGCGGCAGCCCCTCGCCCATCGCGCCCTGCGGGATGCAGACCGGCCGCATGTCGGGGTTGAGAAGAAGCTCCATCAGCGTCAGCTCGCGCGCGGCGGCGAACCGCACGGTGGCGGTGGCACCCGAGGCGGTCAGCACCTCGTCACCGGCCCGCAGCTCCTCGACCGGAACCTCACCCTTCGGCGCCGAGATCAGCGTGCCGCGCAGGAAGCAGACCGGTGGGGGAGGGTTGGTCGAAAAGTTATCAATCGACTCGGCACCGTTGCCGAACGCCTCGATCTCCGCCTTGGTGACCGTCGCGTCGGGCATGAACCAAAGCCGCAAATTCGATCCACCGGGCCCGGCACCGATCACGGTGATCACGTAAACCGGATCGCCTTCGAATTGATCAGGGACGGTGCCGCTATTGTTTCGCCACGTCCCGCTAAGTTCGTAGATGAAGTTGTATTCAGTTCCATTGATCCAGACCGTGGTGTCAGGATCAACCACACCAGGCGCAGTATCATCGAGAACCAAGTCACCGGTTGTATCGTCACCGAGCGTTCCGGATTCGAAGTACAACTGGACCGCAGGCTGCTGGCCCAGGTTCCTGATGTTGATCGACGCATTGGCGGCGGTAGCACTGTCGCCGCGTGCCCAGTAGGTATCAGAAGTAGCCATGCCTGTTCGCCTCCACAAAAAAACCAGCGGAACAATCCGCCCCGCGCCACGATTCCGGCAGTCTTTGCCCTACTACACCGTCAATTCGGACGAATTTGTGACCCGAAGCGTTCTTTCGGGTCGACTGCGCCTGTTGCGCCCCCAAAAAACGCGGGAATGTAGTTAAATTCAATCCGGTTGCTGAAGAAACAGCCGGGCTGTTCCGATTTGGCTACAGGTCCGCGGCCGGGCACCGTCACGCCACCAGCGCCTCGGCCTTCTTGAGGTCGACCGAGACGAGCTGGCTCACCCCCTGCTCCTGCATCGTCACGCCGAAGAGCCGGTCCATCCGCGCCATCGTCACCGCGTGGTGGGTGATGATCAGGAAGCGGGTGTCGGTGCGCCGGGTCATCTCGTCGAGGAGGTCGCAGAACCGGGTGACGTTGGCGTCGTCCAAGGGCGCGTCGACCTCGTCGAGGACGCAGATCGGCGCCGGGTTGGCAAGGAAGACCGCGAAGATCAGCGCCAAGGCCGTCAGCGTCTGCTCGCCGCCCGAAAGAAGCGACAAAGTCGCAAGCTTCTTGCCCGGCGGCTGGCACATGATCTCGAGCCCAGCTTCCAAGGGATCGTCGCTCTCGACCAGCACCAGATTGGCCTCGCCGCCGCCGAAGAGATGGGTGAAGAGCAGCCGGAAATTGGCGTTCACCTGCTCGAACGCGGTCAGCAGCCGCTCGCGGCCCTCGCGGTTGAGCCCGGCGATGCCACCGCGGAGCTTCTTGATCGCCTCCTCGAGGTCGGCCTTCTCCATGACCAGGTTGTCGTGCTCGGCCTGCACCTCCTTGGCATCCTCCTCGGCGCGCAGGTTGACCGCACCGAGCCCGTCGCGCTGGCGCCGCAGCCGCTGCACATCGGCGTCGAGCGCCTCGGCCGCCGGCATCCGGTCGGGATCGGCGTCGAGGCTCTGGAGGAGCGCTGCCGGCTCCTTCTCGGTCTCCTCGCGGATCCGCTCGGCGGCATGGGCGACGGTATCGCGCGCGGCCTCGGCACGGGCCTCGGCGCGGGCGCGGGCCTCGCGCGCCTCGGAGGCGGTGCGCTCGGCCTCGCGCTCGGCATCGGTGGCCTGGCGCAGGAGCGACTCGCCCTCGGCGAGCCGGTCGGCGGCGCCGATGCGGCGAGCCTCGGCGGCCTCGATCGCCTCGGACAGTTCCTCGCGCTTGGCCGCGATCTCGGCCGGCGCGGCGGAGGCGTCCTTCAGCTCGGCTTCAGACGCGACCTTGCGCTCGGCAAGCTCGGCCGACCGCTTCTCGGCGGTCTCGAGCCGGTGCTTCCAGCCCGAGATCTCCTTGGTGATCTCCTGCCGGCGCCTGGTCCGCGCCTCGCCCTCGCGGCGGATCTCGTCATGGGCCGAGCGCTTGGCCATCATCGTCATCCGCGCCGCCTCGACGGTCAGCTTGACGTCCTCGACCTCTTGGCGCGCGGCGTCGAGGTTCGGCAGCGACCGCACCGCGACTTCCGCCTCGCGGAGCCGCGTACGGGCGCCGAGCGCTTCCTCCTCATGCCGGGCGACGGCAAGGCGAGCACTTTCGAGTTTGCCGCCGGCGATCGAGCGGTCTGCCTCGGCCTTCGACAGCGCGCGCGAGGCCTCGGCCACGCGCCGGTCCGCCTCGCGGCGAGCGTCACGGGCGCGGCGGTCGGCCTCGGTCGCATCGGCAAGGCGACGGATCAGGAGGTCATGCGCCTGCCGCGCGCCCTCGGCACGGCCGTTGACCTCCTCGAGGTCGCGCTTGAGGTCGGTGAGCCGGTTGAGCTGCTGGAGCCGGAGCGCGGCCGCGGTCGGCGCGTCCTCGGCCCCGGCGCGGAACCCGTCCCAGCGCCAGAGATCGCCCTCGACCGTCACCAGCCGCTGGCCCGGCTTCAGGAGCGGCTGGAGCCGCGCGCCGTCGGCCTTGTTCACGAGCCCGATCTGGCCGATGCGGCGGGCCAGCACCTCGGGCACGGTGACGTGGTTCGAGAGCGCCGCCACGCCCTCGGGCAGGGTCTGGGGCTGGCCGTAACCCGGCAGCACCGCCCAGCCCGACGCGACTTCCGCAGCGATCTCGGGCGCGCGCAGATCGTCGGCGAGCGCGGCGCCCAGCGCCTTCTCGTAACCCTTCTTCACCTCGACCCGGTCGAGGAGCTGCTTGCCGGTCGCCGCCTCGCGCTCGACGAGCTTCTGCAGCGCCGCCGCCTCGGCCTTGAGCGCCCCGGCCTCGCCCTCGGCCTCCGACATCACCGCGCGGGCCTCGGTCTCGCGGGCCTGGGCGTCGCCCCGCGCCTCGTCAGCGGCGATCAGCGCCTCCTCGGCGGCCTCGGCGGCGGCGGCGGCCTCCTCCTGCGCCTCCTCGGCGGCCTCGTGATCGGCGGTGGCGCGGGTCAGCGCCGCCTCGGCCTCACCCGCGGCGGTCTTGGCGCGGGCCGCCTCGGCCTCGTTCTTCTCCAGCGTGGCACGGCTGTCGGCCAGAAGCCGGTGCGCCGACTGGTGCCGGGCCGAGAGCCGGGCCACGTCCTCGGTCAGTTCCGAATGCGTGGTCTCGCGGTCCGAGAGCACGCGCGCGGCATCCTGCGCCGCCTCGACCGCCTCGGCGAGCCTTGCATCCTGCCCCTCGGCCGCCTTGGCGATCTGCGCCTGCTCCCAGTCGAGCCGCTGGATCGTCTCGCCGGCGTCGCGGTTGAGCCCCGCCTCGCGCTCCATGTCGCGGGCAAGCTGCTCGATCCGGCCCTTCAGCGTCTCGATGGTCTGGAGCGCGCGCGCCTCCTGGTCCTTCAGCGTGTCGCGCTGGACCTGCAGGCGTTGCAGCACGGCGGCGGCGATCGCCTCCTCCTCGCGCAGGGGCGGAAGCGCGTCCTCGCGCGCCGCACGGGCCTTGGTCGCGGCGCGTGCCGCCGTCTCGCCCTGCGCGGCAAGCTTCGTGCGCTCGGTCAGGTCGGCCTCCGCGGTGGCGCGAGCCTGGTCGGCCTCGCGCCAGCGGCGGTAGAGGAGCATCCCCTCGGCGCGCCGCAGTTCCTCGCCGATCTCGCGGTAGCGCGCCGCCTGCCGCGCCTGCCGGGCAAGCTGGGCGAGCTGCGTCGCGAGGTTCTCGACCACGTCCTCGACCCTGAGAAGGTTCTGCTCGGTCGCGGCGAGCTTCAGCTCGGCCTCGTGGCGGCGCTGGTAGAGGCCGGAGATGCCCGCCGCCTCCTCGAGGATGCGGCGGCGGTTCTTCGGCTTGGCGTTGATCAGCTCCGAGATCTGGCCCTGCCGCACCAGCGCCGGCGAATGCGAGCCGGTCGAGGCGTCGGCGAACAGCATCTGCACGTCGCGCGCCCGCACGTCCTTGGTGTTGGCCTTGTAGGCCGAGCCTGCGTCGCGGGTGATGCGGCGGGTGATGTCGAGCTGGTCGAGATCGTTGAACCCCGCCGGCGCCAGCCGCTCGGAATTGTCGATCGTCAGCGAGACTTCGGCGAAATTGCGCGCGGGGCGCGTCGCGGCCCCAGCGAAGATCACGTCCTCCATCCCGCCGCCGCGCATCGCCGAGGGGCGGTTCTCGCCCATCACCCAGCGCAGCGCCTCGAGAAGGTTCGACTTGCCGCAGCCGTTCGGCCCGACGACCCCGGTCAGCCCCTCGTGGATCAGGAGATCCGTGGGATCCACGAAGCTCTTGAAGCCGTTCAGTCTGAGTCGGATGAAACGCAACGTCGGCGCCTTCGAATGATTCCTACGGGTCTGCCATCCTTGGGCCGACGGCGCTGCGAGTCAATGCCGGAGCCCCGCATATGGAGGACGCAGGCGGGTTTTCCACAAGATATCGAAAACGGCGCGCCGTTTCCGCGACCTTGACCGGCCATATCCCGGCGAGCAGACTGGCCGCCGGCCGGGGAGGACAGGATGGACGGCGGCTCGGGACATTGCCTCTGCGGCGCGGTGCGGTTCAGCTTCGAAGGCGCGCCGAACTGGCAGGCGCATTGCCACTGCGAAAGCTGTAGGCGCGCGACGGCCTCGCCGTTCACGAGCTTTCTCGGCGTTAGCCATTCCGGTTTTCGCTGGACCGGGACGCCTCCGGCCGAGCGTGAAAGCTCGCCCGGCGTGCGGCGCTTCTTCTGCGCCACTTGCGGTACGCCGATGGCCTATCAGAGCCCAACCCGGCGGCAAGAGATCGACCTCTATGCCGCGACACTCGACGATCCGTCGAGCTACGCGCCGACCCGCCACGTCCACTGGAACGAGCGCCTGCCCTGGGTCAAGCTTTGCGACGGGCTCCCGGTCCACCGTACGCCGCGGCGACTGACCGGAGACGAGGACATGGCGCCCGTCCTCAACCTGCTCCATGCCGCCTTCGCCTACATGGAGGGCGTGATCGATCCGCCCTCCTCGCTGCACCGCCTGACCGTCGAGGGCGTCGCCCGGCAGGCCCGAGCGGGTGAGATCTGGGTGCTCGACGATGCCGGCGCGCCGGTCGCCTGCCTCTTCCTCACGCCTGAGCCCGAGCGGCTCTATGTCGGCAAGCTCGCCGTGGCCGACGTTTTCCGCGGCGCGGGCCTCGCACGGCAGCTCATGTTGCTCGCCGAGGAGCGGGCGCGGGCACTCGGGCTTGGGCGGCTGGAGTTGCAAAGCCGGGTCGAGCTCGCCGCCAACCATGCCGCCTTCGAGGCGATGGGCTTCGAGAGGACAGGCGAGACCGCGCATGAGGGCTATGACCGCCCGACGTCGTTCACCTTCACCAGGCTGCTTGGCTGAGGTCACAGACCCTGTTCAGCCATGCGCATTGAGACGGATGCCGGCAGCGCCCATCTCTTCGGACGCATACTGACGGAGGCCCGATGACCCGCCCCACCCTGCTCGGAATCGCCGGCGCGCTGCGCTCAGGCTCGACCAACCGCAAGCTCGTGCGCGAGGCAGCGCGGCTCTTCGGACCCGGCGACTTCGCCGAGGCCGACCTCCGGCTGCCGCTATATGACGGCGATCTGGAGGCCGAGGGCACCCCTTCCGCCGTGACGCGGCTTGCGGGACAGATCAACGAAACCGACGCGGTGGTGATCTCGACACCGGAATACAACAGCGCCCTGTCGGGGGTTCTGAAGAACGCGCTCGACTGGGTCAGCCGCACCGAGGGCAATCCCTGGGAGGACAAGCCGGTGGCCATCGTTTCGGCGGCGGCAGGCCGCGCCGGGGGCGCGCGGGCGCAATCCTCGCTGCGCCTCGCGATGACGCCGTTCCGGCCCCGGCTTCTGACCGGCCCGGAAGTGATGATCGCCGATGCGCGGAACGCCTTCGACGAGGATGGACGGCTGACCAATGAACGGTCGCTCACGACACTCGGAAAGCTGATGACGGCGCTCAGGTCCGAGGCGCTGCGCGCCGCCTAGAGATTGTCCTCGACGCGGAAGCCTGCCGGGATCGCGTCGCGGCCGTCGAGCACGAGGTCGGCCATCACCTCGGCCACCTTCGGCGCCATGCCGAAGCCGATCTTGAAACCGCCATTGGCGATGTAGTGGCCCGGCCGGTCCGGCCAGCCCCCGAGCATCGGCGCCCGGCTTCTCGCGCGCGGCCGCACTCCGGCCCAGCGTTCGATCACCTTTGCGTGGCACAGGACCGGCAGCGCCGCCTCGGCCTTCGCGATCACCGCGTCAAGCTGCGCGTCGGTCGTCTCGGCGCGGTCGAACTCGCGCTCGGTGGTCGATCCGATGCCGATGGTGCCGTCGGCATGGGGCACGATATGGATGCCGTCGGCGAAGATCTGCGGCAGGTCGCGCGCATCGAGGGCCAGGAGCGCCGACTGGCCCTTCACGCCGGCTCCGACCGGGGCGCCAAGCTCGCGCGCAAGGTCGAGAAGGCCGCGATAGCCGGTGGCCCAGACCACGGCGCCCTCGGGCGGCGCGGGGTCGTGCAGGATCGCCGCCCCCCGAGCGGCAAGCGCGGCGGCGAGGCTTTCGACGGCCTGCCTTGGATGCAGCCGCGCGGTCAGCGTGTCGTGGACGAGATAGCCGCTCGGCGCGTCCGGCGCCCAGCGATCGGACCCGGCCGCGATCACCCGCCACTCGGCCCGACCCTGCCAGAGATCGCGCGCCGAGACCTCGCGCGCCCGCGCCAGCGTGATGGCCTCCGCATCGGCGAGGGGTTGCAGCCGCCCGGTGCGCCCGTAGCCCGAGGACCGGCCCGAGACCGCGTCGACCTCGGCCCAGAACGCCTCGGCCATGATCAGGCTCCCGAACTGGAAGGCTTTCTTGGCATTCCAGTTCTCCGGCGTATGCGGCGCGAGCGCGCCGACGGTGCCGCCGCTCGCCCCGGCGCCGGGCCGGTAGGGGTCGATCACCCGGACCTTCGCGCCGCGCTTGAGGCAGGCCCAGGCGACCGAAAGCCCGAAGATCCCCGCTCCCATCACCGTCACATCCGCGATTGCCATTGCCCCCGCCCTTCGCCTAACTGCCGGCGAAAGGGGTAAGCCAGATGACGGCAAAGGACCAGAGCGAGAGGGTAACCTGGAGGGACGGCGGCACGCCGGTCTCGACGCTCTTCGACGACCCCTACTTCTCGCTCGCCGACGGGCTGGCCGAGACGCGCCACGTCTTCCTTGCCGGCAATGACCTGCCGGAGCGGTTGCGGGACGGGTTCCACATCGCCGAGCTTGGCTTCGGCACCGGGCTGAATCTCATCGCCACCTGCCTTGCCTGGGAAGGCTCGGGAACGCCGGGACGGCTCCGTTTCACGAGCTTCGAGGCCTTCCCGATGCCGGCCGCCGACATGGCGCGCGCGCTCGCCGCCTTTCCCGAGGCAGAGGCGGTCGCCGGCCCGCTTCTGCCACATTGGAGCGCGGGCCGGCGGCGCTTCGCGCTTGGACCGGTAGATGTCGAGATCGTCGAAGGCGACGCGCGCGAGACACTGCCCCGCTGGCCGGGGCGCGCCGATGCCTGGTTTCTCGACGGTTTCTCGCCCGCGAAGAACCCCGAGCTCTGGTCCGAGGCGCTGATGCAGCAAGTCGCCCGCCACACCGCGCCGGGCGGCAGCTTCGCCACCTACACGGCGGCGGGCTTCGTGCGGCGGGGCTTGGCTTCGGCGGGGTTTCAGGTAGAGCGGGCCAAGGGCCACGGCCACAAGCGGCACATGAGCCGCGGTTTCCTTCGCGGGGCGACATGAACGAGCAGAACTTCCGCCTCGGCGCGATCCTGATGACCGCGACCGCCTTCGTCTTCGCGATGCAGGACGGGATCTCGCGCCACCTTGCCGGCGAATACAACGTCTACATGGTGGTGATGATCCGCTACTGGTTCTTCGCCGCCTTCGTCATCGCGGTGGCGGCGCGGCGAACCGGCGGCATCGCGGCGGCGCTGCGCCCGCGCTACCCGCTCCTGCAGATCTTCCGGGGCGTGCTCCTCGCCGCCGAGATCTGCGTGATGGTCACCGCCTTCACGATCCTCGGCCTCGTCGAGAGCCACGCGGTCTTCACCTGCTACCCTCTTCTCGTCGCCGCACTGTCCGGCCCGGTTCTCGGCGAAAAGGTCGGCTGGCGGCGCTGGACCGCGATCGGCATCGGCTTTCTCGGCGTGATCATCATCCTCGAGCCCGGCTTCCGGGTCTTCGCCCCGGCCGCGCTGATCCCGCTTCTCGCGGCCTTCATGTTCGCGCTCTACGGGCTTTTGACGCGCTATGTCGCGCGGGGTGACCGCGCCTCGGTCAGCTTCTTCTGGACCGGAATTTCCGGCGCCGTGGTGATGACCGCCGTCGGCCTCTTCCACTGGGAGCCGATGGTGCCCCGCGACTGGGCCTGGATGGCGCTTTTGTGCTGCACCGCGGCCTCCGCGCACTGGCTGATGATCAAGGCGCTCGAGGTTGCCGAGGCGAGCGCGATCCAGCCCTTCGCCTATCTCCAGCTCGTCTTCGCCACGGCGCTCGGCATGACCGTCTTCGGCGAGACGCTGGAGACCAATGTCGCCATCGGCGCGGTGATCGTCGTGGCGGCGGGTCTCTTCACGCTCTGGCGGGCAAGGGTCAAGGCCGCGGACTGAGGTCAGCGCCGGCCCGAGGCGCGCTTGGCCGAGGGCGGCAGCCGCCGCGCCCGCTCGCGCAGCGCGACGAAGACGCCCGAGCCGAGAATGAGCGCGATGCCCAAGCCCGAGACCGCTCCCGGCACCTCGCCCCAGATCGCGAAGCCCCAGAACGCCGCGAGCACCAGTGCGGTGTATTCGAACGGCGCGACCAGCCCGGCGGCGCTGCAGCGGTAGGCCTGGCCGATCAGGTAGCCCCCGGTCGCGCTCGCGGCCCCGGCCAGCGCGAAGAGGCCGAAGTCGACGGGGGTTGGCCAGACCCAGGCCCTGAGCAGGAACTCGGCCGCCGGATGGCCGGTGCCGGCCCAGTCGCCGCGGCCGAAAACCAGACCCATCACCGAGCAGAAGACGACGAAGGAGAGCTGGATGTAGATCGACAGGGTCAGCGCCGATTCCGAGAGCCCCATGTTGCGGGTCATCGTGTGCATCCCGGCATAGGCCAGCGCCGAGAGCGCCGGCAGCAGGACCGCCCACTGGAAGCTGATCGAGCCGGGCTTGATGATGAGGAGCACGCCCACCATGCCGACGGCAAGCGCCAACCAGCGCAAAGGGCCGACATGCTCGCGCAGGATCACCGCCGAAAGCGCCGTGATCAGAAGCGGCGCGACGAAGAAGATCGCCGAGGCCTCGGCCAAGGGCAGCGCCGCGAGGCCGGCGAAATAGGTGACGTTGGAGATCACGACGAAGAGCCCGCGCGCCGCATGGGCCAAGGGGCGCCGGGTGCGCAAAGCCGCGCCAAGGCCTTGGCCGCGCGCGAAGATCATGAGGATGAAGGCGAGGCCGAAGAAGGAACGGAACAGCACCACCTCCGCCAGCGGCAGGCTCGCGCTGAACGACCGCACGGTGATGTCGCTGATCGAAAAGGCGAGCGAGGCGCCGATGGCGCAGGCGATGCTGAAGGATGCCAGATCGGTCGTTTCGGTATGCGCCATTCGCTTCTCCCTTTCGGGGAGAGCGAATGCGACAATGCCGGTCCTGTCATGCCCGATTGCGACCGCGACGGCGCAAACGGAGCATGGCGGACCGCCGGTCAGCGCCCCTTCAGCTCCTCGCTGAACCGCAGGGGCCCGGTCTGGCCCGAGAGCCGGGCGCGGTAGACGGGCAGGCTTTCGGCCACGCGCATGATGTAGTTCTGGGTCTCGCGGTAGGGGATATGCTCGATCCAGTCGACGACATCGACCTTGTCGGAGCGTGGGTCGCCAAGCTCGGCGATCCAGCCGCGCGGCCGGCCGGGACCGGCATTGTAGCCCGCCGCGACCAGAACCGGCGAGGTGCCGAACTCGTCGATCAACTCGTCGAGATAGGCCGCGCCGAGCCGGGCGTTGTACTTCCAGTCCGAGGTCAGCTTGCCGCCGTCGTAGCCGAGCCCGATCTTCTTCGCCATCATCTTCGCGGTGTTCGGCATGACCTGCATCAGCCCCCGCGCCCCGGCATGGGAGACGACGGCGGGGTTGAACTCGCTCTCGCGCCGTGCGATCGACAGCGCCAGTTCCCGCGCGACCGGCAGGTCGACGCCTTCCATGCCATTCGTCGGGAAATAGGCCGAGGGCCAGACGACGCCCTTCTCCGCCGCCGCCTTGGCGAGGAGCAGCGCGGCATTGGCGTCCTTCCACTCGAGCGCGAGCCCGGCGAGCGCGCCGATCTCCTCGCCCGAGAGGCTTTCGCCGAGATGCAGCATGAAGCGCAGCGCGAGGTCGCGTTCGCCCGCCGCCTGCAGGAGCTGCGCCGCCTGCAGCACATCGGACCCCGCGAAGCGCGACTGGCGCCAGTCCGGGTAGGGCTCGCCGCCGGCCATCGAGGGGGCGAGCGGCAGGCCGACCTTCTCGGCGGAAAGAAGGCCGTAGAAGGCGGTCTGGTAGCGTGCGCCCTCGGCATAGGCGGCCTGCGCCTCGGCGGTCCGGCCCAGCGCCTCATAGGCGCGGCCGGTCCAGTAGCCGGCGCGGGCGCGGCTGATCGGACCGTTCACCGCCTTTCCGAAGCGATTGAAATGCACCAGAGCCGTGTCGGCATCGCCGAGCTTGCGCAGCGCGATGTAGCCGGCGAGCCATTCAAGATCGGCATAGTCCGCGCCGCTCGTCAGGTGATGCGAGGCCGCCATCCGGTAGGCTCTCTTGGCACTGCCCACCCGCATCTCGCGCCGCGCCAGCTTGCGCCGCCAGTCGGCCCATTGATCGGGATCGCCGAGGCTTTCGGCGCTCGCCGAGCGTTCGAGCATGAGCTCCGAGGCGCTGTCGTAGAGGTCCTTGCGGATCCGCCAGCGGAACCGGTCATAGGCGAGCCCGGTCGAACCCGCCATCGCCGCCGGCACCTTGGCGACCAGCCCGTCGACACCGGGCGCCACCGCCTGCAACGCGACCCGCGCCTCGGCCACCGCGCGGGTATTGGCACTGTTCAGGACCAGCATCCGCCGCACATCGGCAAGCCGGCCCGCGCGCAGCATCGCCGCGGTACGGCCGTCGTGGTGGTCGGCCAGGAGCTTGCCGTATCCGGCGAGGAAGCGCTTGTGCTCCTCATCCGTCAACGGAAGGCTGCGCCAGGCGCGGATCACTTCCTGTTCGGCGACATCCCCCTGCCCCGACGCACGGAACGTGGCAGCGAGCGCGAGGCTGCCCGATCCGGTCCGGGGCGGTTCGGCACCGAAATAGGCGATGACGGCGGAGGGGTCCTGATCGGCGGCGATCACCGTCTCGCCCTTGTCGCGCAGAAGCGGCAGGCCGGGCCAGTCGGGATGGCGGGCAAGGAAGTCGACGTAGTCGCCGAAGCTGCCCTCGCCGTCGCGGAGCCGCTGCCACTCGATCACCGTCGCGGCGACCGGCCCGGCGGCGCGCGCCTCGGCCGCGGCCTTCGCCCAGTCGCCGGACGCGCCGGAGGCAAGCGCGGCCTTCAGGCCCGCCGGATCGTCGGCACGGGCGGTCGTCGTCAGGGGAAGTAGCATCGCCAGCGCAAGGGGCGCGGCACGCACGAGATCGCGGATCATTTTTGTCACTGCTTCGATGTTTTGCCGGAAGGATAACGCGGCCGGTGCCGCCCGCAACAGGGAAACTTGGCAAGGCCCGCGCTTGGCTATAGGTTCCGCGCGATTCTCACGGGGCCGATCGGCCCTTCACACCATAGGAGCGTGTCATGTTCAAAGGGTCCTTCCCAGCCCTCGTCACGCCGTTCAAGGACGGCGCGCTGGATCTGGACACGCTCAAGAAACTCGTCGACTGGCACATCGCCGAGGGCTCGCACGGCCTCGTTCCCGTGGGCACCACGGGCGAAAGCCCGACGCTTTCGCACGAAGAGCATGTCCGGGTGATCGAAGAGGTGGTGAAGGCCGCCGCCGGCCGGGTGCCGGTGATCGCCGGCGCCGGGTCGAACTCGACCGAAGAGGGGATCGAGCTGATCCGCGCCGCCGAGGCCGTCGGCGCCGATGCCGCGCTCGTGGTCACGCCCTATTACAACAAGCCGACGCAGCGCGGAATGTACGCCCATTTCAAGGCGATGCACGACGCCTGCACGCTGCCGATCATCATCTACAACATCCCCGGCCGCTCGGTCGTCGACATGACGCCCGAGACGATGGGCGAGCTTGCCAAGCTGCCGCGCATCGTCGGCGTCAAGGACGCGACCGGCAAGATCGAGCGGGTGAGCCAGCAGCGCGCCTCCTGCGGCCGCGACTTCATCCAGCTTTCGGGCGAGGACGCGACCGCGCTCGGCTTCAACGCCCACGGCGGCGTCGGTTGCATCTCGGTGACCGCGAACGTGGCCCCGCGGCTCTGCGCCGAGTTCCAAGAGGCGACGCTTGCGGGCGACTACGCCCGCGCGCTCGAATACCAGGACCGGCTGATGCCGCTGCATGAGGCGATCTTCATCGAGCCCGGCCTCGCGGGCGCGAAATACGGCCTCTCGCAGCTCGGCCTCTGCGCCGAGGAGGTGCGGATGCCGCTGACGACGCTCCTGCCCGAGACCAAGGCCCGGATCGATTCGGCGATGCGCCACGCCGGGCTGATCAACTGACCCCCTGAGGGTTCGCATGACCCGCCGCCCTCCGGGAAGCGGGTCATGCATGGCGCCTCAGCGTCAGCGTTGCAGTTCCACCACGATCTCGGGCGAGTCGAGGCGGCGTGACAGCTCCTCGTCGGCGCGGATCAAACCGATCCCGGGCGCGTAGTACTTGAATTCGCGCAGGCCGGGCTCGGCGGTGCTGCTTTCGTAGACCTTCAGCACGCCCGAGAACGTGCCCGCCGGTCCCTCGATCGACAGGTCGCGCGCCGCGATCTCGAACCAGTCCATCGCGCCTTCGGCGGGGGCATGTTCCTGGAACAGCGACAGGCCGGGCGAGGTCGCCGCCGGCATCGTGATCCCCGGCTTGGCGCCGTTCACGCCCGCCCGCCAGGCCGAGTGATTGTCCTTTCCGACCAGCTTGCCGGTCTTGTCATAGCGGAAGTTCACGACATCCTCGCCGAAATACCAAACGTTGCCCTCGGCATCCGCGGCGAAATAATCCAGCGTCCGCTCCACCAGCCATTTCCCGACATAGGCCTCGTCGAGCTGGGTCGTCGTGGCCACGCCGAGGATCGTCGGCCCCGGCCCGACGATGCGCAGGACGAAGCTCTCCCGCTGGCCGGTCCTGCGATTGACACCCTCGAACCGCCGCTCGGGGCCGGGCTTGAGCGGCAGGTAGGGATTGGCCTTCGGCGTCGAAAAATCCGCGGCGTCGAACTTTGGCAGGCTCGGCTTGGCCTCGGCCGGGAGGGGATGCCACAGGGTAATGGCGAGTGCCAGGGACGCCATGACAACGGGTGTTCGGATCATTTCCTTGCTCCAGATCCAGCGGGATAACTGCGCCGAGCCTGCTCCTTCACCGGCTGTTGGCATATCCGACCGATGACGGATCGAGCCCGGATTCGTGTACTATTGCACCGACGAGTGGCGAAACCTTGCCGAGGGGCGCGACCGGGGGACAGCATGGCTGGATATGACCGCGAACTGATTTCGAACGGCAACCCGATGGAGGCGGTGGTGGGCTTTTCCCGCGCTGTCCGGGTCGGGCCCTACATCTCGGTCGGCGGCACCGCGCCGGTCGGGCCGGACGGCAAGACCGTCGGCATCGGCGATGTCGGCGCGCAGACACGGCGCTGCATCGAGATCATCGAGGACGCGCTGGTCCGCGCCGGGTCGGGTCTTCACGACGTGGTCCGCACCCGCGTGATCCTCACCGATATCGACCGCTGGCGCGAGGCGATCGACGTGCGCAAGGACTACTTCCGCGACGTCCGCCCGGTCGACACGATCATGGCGGTGACGCGGTTCGTGAACCCCGAATGGCTCGTCGAGCTCGAGGTCGACGCGGTGATCACGGACTGGCCGAAGAACCTCGGCTGACCGGCAGAAATCCCTTACCGATCAACGGCCCCGCCGTGGTATCCTCCTTTGCGGAAAGGGGGGCGCAGCATGACGGTATATCCAAGCCCGTTCGGCGGGATCGAACCCAGCGACATGACCATCACCCAGCGCGTGCTTTCCGGGATCGGCGCGCCCGAGCGCGTCGCGCTGATCGACGGCGCCTCGGGGCGCAAGATGACGGTGGCGGAATTGCGGAAGGGGATCGAGGCGCTGGCCGGCGGTCTCGCCTTGCGCGGCATCGGGCCGGGTCATACCGTTGCGATCATGCTGCCGAACCTGCCGGAATTCGTGATCGCCTTCCACGGCACCGCATGGGCAGGCGCGACGATCACCACGATCAACCCGGCCTACACGGCGCCCGAAGTGACCCATCAGCTGACCGATTCCGGAGCCGAGCTCCTGATCACCCTCGCGGCCCTCGCCGACATCGCGGCGGAGGCCGCAAAAGGTACCCGCCTGCGCGAGATCGTGACCCTCGACGGCGCGCCGGGCACGACGCCCCTCGCCGAACTGATGGGACCGCCCCTCGCCGGGCAGGTGCCCGTCGACGTGGCAAGCGACGTGCTCGTCATGCCCTATTCCTCGGGCTCGACCGGCCTGCCGAAAGGCGTGATGCTGACCCACCGAAACCTCGTCGCCAATATCGACCAGATCATGGCCTCGCGCCCGGTCGAACCGGGGGAATGGACAGTGGGCTTCCTGCCCTTCTTCCACATCTACGGCATGACCGTGCTCGCCAACCTTTATCTTGGCGCGGGGGGCGGCGTGATCACGATGCCGCGCTTCGATCTGGAACTGTTCCTCAGGCTCATCCAGGACCACCGCACCAGACAGGCCTTCTGCGTCCCGCCGGTCGTTCTCGCTCTCGCCAAGCATCCGCTGATCGACCAGTTCGATCTTTCGGCGCTGAAAAGCGTCTTTTCCGGTGCGGCCCCCCTTGGCGCGCCGCTGTCGGACGCCGTCAGCCATCGGCTCGGCGTCCTGTGCGAACAGGGCTACGGGATGACGGAGATGAGCCCGGTCAGCCATATCTCCGGCTTCGGCAGGGGCCGCGCCAGGTCCGCCGGCCAGACCGCACCTGGCACAGAATGCCGAATTGTCGACTCGGTATCGGGCGAGGACGCCGCGCCGGGCGAGCAGGGCGAGCTGTGGGTCAGGGGGCCGCAGGTGATGAAGGGCTACCTCAACAACCCGACGGCCACGGCCGAAACGCTTCTGCCGGACGGCTGGCTCCGCACCGGCGACATCGCCTCCTACGACGCGGACGGCTACCTCTACATCCACGACCGGCTGAAGGAACTCATCAAGGTCAAGGGCTTCCAGGTCGCGCCCGCCGAGGTCGAGGCGGAACTGCTCGCCTGTCCCGATGTCCTCGATGCCGCGGTGGTCGGGCAGCCGGACGCCGAGGCCGGCGAAGTTCCCGTCGCCTTCATCGTCCGCAAGGCCGGGTCCACGGCCGGCAAGGAAGACATCATCGCCTTCCTCGAAGGCCGGCTCGCCCATTACAAACAGGTGCGCGACGTGACCTTCGTCGAGACCATCCCGAAATCCGCCTCGGGCAAGATTCTGCGGCGCGTCCTCAAGGCCGGACTGACGGCCTGAGACGCGCCACCGTCCACCTCAGGCGGGCGGTATCTGTCGAACCCTGCCCCGGTGGGACAGCAAACCGATCACGAGCCCGAGGAGCTCCGCCATGACCCCCGAGACGATCCTCACCAGTGCCCGCGTCCTGACCATGAACCCCACCCATCCGCGCGGCGAGGCGGTGGCGCTCGGGCAGGGCCGCGTGCTCGCCGTCGGCCGGCGGCGGGAGATCGAGGCGCTCGCCGTGTCCGAGACCGAGGTGATCGACTGTGACGGCGCGACCCTCCTGCCCGGCTTCGTCGAGAGCCACATGCACCTGCTCCTCGGCGGCGCCGAGCTCGGCCACCTGCATGTCGGCGGCAGCGAGGGGCGCGAGGCGCTCGCCCGCGCCTTTCGCGGCTTCGCCGCGGCGCATCCCGACCGGCCCCTGCTGATGGCGCAGGGCGGCGACTACGCGATGCTCGGGGCGCCGATGACCCGCCACGACCTCGACGCGATCCTGCCGGACCGGCCGATCGCGATCACCGCGCACGACCTTCACACGGTCTGGGCCAACACCGCCGCGCTCACCGCTGCCGGGCTCCTGAAGGGCGCGGCAATGCCGCATGGCCACGAGGTGGTGGTGGGCGCCGACGGGCTCGCCACCGGCGAGCTGAGGGAGTTCGAGGCCTTCGCCGCGGTCATCGCGCTTTCGGGCGAGGCGCGGCTCAACCTCGGCATCGCCACCGGCGAGGAGCCCGATCCCTGGCCGGACGACGCCGCCCAGGCCTTCGACCGCGCCAAGGCCGCGGCCGGGCTCGCCCATGCCGCGCGGCATGGCGTCACATCGATCGTAAACATGGACGGCAATCGCTACACGCTCGACCTTCTCGCCGCCCTCCGGGCAGCGGGCGGGCTCACCGCACGGGTCAAGGTGCCGTTCCATTTCAAGCCCCACATGGACCTCGATGCGCTCGACCGCGCCGAGGCGATGGCGCGCGATTTCGCCGACGACTGGCTGTCGTCGGGCTTCGTCAAGCTCTTCATGGACGGTGTGATCGACAGCCGCACCGCGTTCCGGACCGACGCCTATCCCGACCGTCCCGGTCACCGCGGCACGCCGCTCTTCGCCGGTCCGCGCTTCAACGAAATCGCGACCGAGATCGACCGGCGCGGCTTGCAGATCGCCGTCCATGCGGTGGGCTGCGGCGCGGTGCGTTCCGTGATCGACGGCTACGCGGCGGCGCGGGCGGCCAATGGCGTCCGCGACAGCCGTCACCGGATCGAGCATATCGAGCTGATCGATCCTGCCGACATCGCGCGGCTGGGGCCGCTCGGCATCACCGCCTCGCTGCAGCCGCCGCATGTGCCGGGCGCGATGGATTTCGGCCTCGAGCCGACCCTCGGCATGATCGGCAGGGCGCGGCTAAGGGATGCGTTCCTCTGCCGGAGCCTTGCGACGGCCGGGGCGCCGCTGGCCTTCGCCTCGGACTGGCCGGTCGCCGACATCTCGGTCCTGCGCGGCATCGGCGCGGCGCTGACCCGCACGGCCTTCGACGCACCCGGCGCCCGCGACGAGCGGGTCGGGCTGACGGACGTCCTGCGCGCCTATACCGCCGGCGGCGCCTGGGCCGCGCACCGCGAGCGGGTGACGGGGATGCTCCGCCCCGGCCTCGCCGCCGATCTCGTCCTCCTGTCGGGCGACATCGAGGCGACCCCGCCCGAGGCGATCGCAGGGATTTCGATCGCGCTCACGATCTGTGGTGGCAAGGTCACCCACCGCGCCTGATGCGCTTCAGTGCTTCCGCCGCCGGTCCTCGATCTGGCTGAGCCGGACATGGCGCAGCACCTCGATCAGCATCGCGGTCAGAAGACCCATGCTCAGAAGCCCGTTCGCCGCGGCCATGCCACCGAGCAGCCGCCACTCCAGCGGCAGGAGGATGTCGCCGAACCCGAGCGTCGTGAAGGCGACGAGCGAGAAATAGACCGAGGCTTCCATCGTCGCGAAGATCCCGAGCGCACGGAGCGTGAAGGCCCAGATCCAGACCCCCGCCGTCACCACTATGAGTACCCAGACCACCGAGACCGACAGCATCAGCGCGAGCTTCGGCCGGTGCGGCTCGCGCAGGAGCCAGGGGCGCAGCCGTGCGAGCAGCACCTCCATCGCCCAGAAGGCGAGCCCCGCGACAAGGATCGACAAGAAGATGAGCGCGGTTCCGAGGACGATCTGGATCAGCAATGTACGGCTCCTCCCTGCCCCTAAACCTGGAGCGTGACCGGTTCAGACGGGACCTTGCGAGGCCGGGTGGTTCCCTCCCCACTTCGTGGGGGAGGGAGAGGGGCTGCCCCCATCCCCTTCCCACGAGGAGGGAGGGGAGGCGCCTGACCCCGGCGCGTCTCCTTCTGAACCGATCCCGTTCTAGCCCGTCCCGCCACGATGTACAGCCGCGCGGCACGGGGAATCAGAGGTTGAACACCCGGCTCGGATGCAGCTCGCCCGACTTGTAGGTGCCGACCGCGACCGGGCGCCCCTCATAGCTCGCCCAGGCCTCCTCGCCCCAGTCGACGTCAGAGGCGAGAACCATGCCCGGATTGCCGTTCCTCAGGCGCGCCGCGCCCTCCGCCGTCGCCTTGAGTTCCGGCAGTTCGGCCAGCCCGACCTCGAGCGGCAGGAGGAGCGCGTCAAGCTCCGGCGACTTCGCGAGCGCGTCGATCCTTTCGATCGTCACCCCGTCCGCGGCTTCGAACGGCCCCGACCATTCGCGCCGCAGCCAGGCGACATGGCCGAAGCAGCCGAGCGCGCGGCCGAGGTCGCGGGCGATCGAGCGCACATAGCCGCCCTTGCCGCAGACCATTTCCAGCTCGACCGTGTCGGCGTCGGGGCGGGCGACGATCTCCAGGCTCTCGACCCACAAGGGGCGTGCCGCCAGCTCCATCTCCTCGCCGGCCCGGGCGAGGTCATAGGCGCGTTCGCCCTCGACCTTGACGGCAGAGAACTGCGGCGGCACCTGCATGATCTCGCCCCGGAACTGCGCCAGAGCAGCGCCGATCTCGTCGTCCGTCGGGCGCCTGTCCGAGGACTCGATCACCGCGCCCTCGGCGTCGTCGGTCGTGGTCGCGGCACCGAGCCGCACGGCGAAGCGGTAGCATTTCAGCGCGTCGGTCACGAAAGGCACCGTCTTGGTCGCCTCGCCGAGCGCCACCGCCAGCACCCCGGTCGCGTCGGGATCGAGCGTGCCGGCATGGCCCGCCTTCCTGGCGTCGAGCGCCCAGCGCACCTTGTTGACGACCGATGTCGAGGTCATCCCCGCCGGCTTGTCCACCACGAGCCAGCCCGAGATGTCGCGACCCTTCTTGCGTGCCATGCATCGCCCCCAAAGACAGAAGGCCGCCTGCTATCGAATGCGGGCGCGCCCGTCAACGCCCGGGCGCCGCGAGCCCCACGATCGGCCCCATCGGAAAGCCGATGTCATCGCGCCCGATCTCGGGCGCATAAAGCCGCGAGACCTTGCCGTCGAAGTAAAGCGCGTTCGGCACCTTCAGCGCGTCGCGGAAGAGCCGGGCGAATTCGTCGAAATTGACCGGCTCGTCGGAGATCGCGAACCAGGCGGTCTTGCCGTCCGCACTCACCCCCACCCCGTTGCGGATGTAGCGAGAATCCGACTCTTTCAGGAATCTTGGATGCAGCGCGCCGTCGATCACCAGCATCGGCCCCGACTGGGTCGCATCGCGGCAGGCGGGCGGCGCCGCGGCGAAGGCCAGCGTCTCGACAACGGCGAAACCGTCCGTCTCGATGCAGAAGACGCCGTTCGGCTGCAGCCCGAAATTCCCCGGCCCGGCGGCGGTCACCAGCGACGCGACCTCCTGCCCGGCCTCGACATAAAGCCCGACCGGGCGGCGGTCGGGATGGTACATGCCGCCATTCATGGCGAAAACGAGCCGGTGCCCCTCGGCCTCGACGCTGGTCTGCAACCGGTCGAAGGTCGCGATCGGCTTGCCGTCCGCGCCGGTGAGGAATAGCCGCAGATCGGCACCGGCCGAGACCTCGCATACCGCGTAGGAAAGCCCCTCGTGCTCGGTGTTACGGCACGTCGCGCCCCAGCCGACCGCGGGCCAGACGAGCGTGACCGCGAGGCAGGCCCTAGCCCAGATCGTCGTCGCCATTCTCGTCGTCATCCCGCCGCGCGATGTCGCGCTGCACCCGCTCGTCGGCCAGAAGCCGCCGCGTCGCATCCATCCGGTCGAAGGTCTCGTCGAGCCGGAACCGGAGCTCGGGCGCGAACTTCAGCGTCAACGCCTGCGCCACATGATGGCGCAGCTCGCCCTGCGACCGCGCGAGCGCCTTCAGCGCCACCTCGGCATCCTTGCCGCCCAGGGGCAGCACATAGCAGGTCGCGACGCGCAGATCGGCCGAGACCCGCACCTCGCCCACCGTGATCGACATGCCGCGCAGCGCGTCGTTGTGTACCTCGCCGCGCGAGAGCACCTCCGACAGCGTGCGGCGGATCAGCTCGCCGACGCGAAGCTGGCGGTTCGAGGGGCCCGAGGCCTTGGAAAAGCGGTTCTGTGCCATGCCTCCGCTTTAGGCCAAGCGCACGCGCCCCGCAACGGGGCTTTGCCAAGGCCGCCGCCGCGGGCTAAAGGAAACGGCAGGACAAGGGAGGCCCCGATGAGCGACACGAACGACACACCCGGCATCGTCGTCACCGGCACCTCCGGCCGCATGGGCCAGATGCTGGTGCGGCTGATCCTCGCCTCCGACCGCGCCCGGCTCGTCGGCGCCGTCGAACGGCCGGGCCATGCCTGGATCGGCCGCGACCTCGGCGAGGCGATGGGCGGCGCGCCGGTCGGCGTCACCGTGACCGACGACGCACTCGCGGCCTTCGCCAGGGCGCAGGCGGTGATCGACTTCACCGCGCCTGCGGCAACGGTGGAGTTCGCCGCCCTCGCCGCCCAGGCCCGCGCGGTGCATGTGATTGGCACGACCGGGCTCGAGGCCGAGCATCTGGCAAAGATCAAGGCCGCTTCCCGCCATGCCGTGATCGTGCGCGCCGGCAACATGAGCCTCGGCGTGAACCTCCTGACCCGGATCACCCGCCAGGTCGCCCAAGCGCTCGACGCCGACTGGGACATCGAGATCGTCGAGGCCCATCACCGCATGAAAGTCGACGCGCCCTCGGGCACCGCGCTGATGCTCGGCGAAGCCGCCGCGGAGGGCCGCGGCATCGCGCTGGCCGACCACCGCGACAGTGGCCGCGACGGTATCACCGGCGCCCGCGAGCGCGGCGACATCGGGTTTTCGGCGATCCGCGGCGGCGACGTTGTGGGCGAACATGACGTGATCTTCGCCGCCGACGGCGAACGCATCGTGCTGCGCCACATCGCCACCGACCGCGCGATCTTCGCCCGCGGCGCGCTCCGCGCCGCGCTCTGGGGCCAGGACCAGAAGCCCGGCGAATACGACATGATCGACGTGCTCGGGCTCTGACCCACCTGCCCGTTCATCTTGCCCCAAGCATCCCGGAGGTCGTCCATTGGGGCGCCATTGGTTCGAGAACCAATGGACGACGAGCAGCGCCCCCGGCCGCTCTCAGAAATCGACCGCGATTCCCTTCTTTTCCCAGTCGCCGTAGCGCACCGGCTCCGGCCCGTCACGGCCGCCAAGCTCCGGCGGCAGATCGGATGCCAGCGCCTTGCGCCGGCGCTCCTCGGCCTCGGCCAGCGCTCGTTTCGCGGCCTCAGGCAGGTCGTCTCGGACATTCTCGCTCATGGCGGTTCCTTGTCTCGCTCCGGTCCATGATATACGGCGCCCCCAGCAGGACGGCAACCGGAGGCGAGATGGCGGAGGAGACGGCACGGGGCGGCGCGGCGCGGCTCGTCCTCGGCGTGACCGAAGATCGGCAGTCGCTCGGCGACCAGATCCAGTCCGGCGCGCTGTCGCACCTCGCGCCGCCGGACCGGGCGCGGGCGCAGCGCCTCGCGCTCGCAACCTTGCGCAACATCAACCGCGCCGACGCGGTGCTGAAGCCCTTCCTGCGCAAGGCCCCACCCCCCGCGATCCGCGCCACCTTGCGCGTCGCGGTGACCGAGATCTTCGCCGAGGGCGCGGCCCCCCACGGCGTGGTGAGCGAGGCGGTCGACCTCGCCCGCCGCTCCGGCCGCAAGACCGAAGCCTTTGCGCCGATGGTCAACGCGGTCCTGCGCCGCGCCGCCGAGACCCCGGCCGAGACCTGGGCCAAGCAGCCGCCCGCGCCGCTGCCCGGCTGGCTCTGCGGGCGCCTGATGTCGGCCTACGGCAAGGCCGCGACGCTGGCGATCGAGGCCGCCCATGCCCGGGGGGGCCCCCTCGACCTCACGCCGAAGGACGGCGACGCCGCGGCGCTCGCCGCCCGCCTTGGGGGCGAAGCGCTGCCCACGGGGTCGGTGCGGCTGACCGGCCCGGCGCAGGTCTCCGACCTGCCCGGCTACGTCGAGGGCGGCTGGTGGGTGCAGGACGCCGCAGCGGCGCTCGCCGCGAGGGCGCTCGCGCCCCGGCCCGGCGAGCGGGTGCTCGACCTCTGCGCCGCGCCCGGCGGCAAGACGCTGCAACTCGCCGCCGCCGGCGCCCGCGTCACCGCACTCGACCTCTCCGCCCCCCGCATGACGCGGCTCGAGGAGAACCTCGCCCGCTGCCGGCTCGCCGCCGAGACCGTGGTCGCCGATGCGCTGATCTGGGACGGCGCGGCCGGCTTCGACGCGGTGCTCCTCGACGCGCCCTGCTCGGCCACCGGCACGATCCGCCGCCATCCCGACCTGCCGCATCTCCGCGACGCCTCGGGGCTGAAGGAGATCGCCGCCCTGCAGGCCGCGCTTCTCGACCGCGCGCTGACGCTCGTCCGCCCCGGTGGACGGGTGGTCTTCGCGACCTGCTCGCTGCTGCCCGAGGAGGGCGAGCGGCAGGTTTCCGCCGCGATCGAGCGCCATTCCGGACTCGTGGCCGACCGCGACGCGCTCGCGCTGCCGGGGGTCGAACCCGGCTGGATCGGCGCCGGGGGCGGGCTGCGGCTCCGGCCGGACCACTGGTCCGACCGCGGCGGCATGGACGGCTTCTTCATCGCCTGCCTGCGCCGCCGGGACTGACCCGGCTTTAGCCGGGTGACACGGGCGGAGGCTGCCGGTAATCTCGGCCGGCGCAGATTCCCGGGACCCAACCCGGGGCAAGGCGCGGCAAGATCGTAAGGACGTCGAGGCGTGGCAGGAACGAAGAACGCAGGCAAGGCCGGGGTCGGGGCGGCGAACCGGCTCCATGCGCGGCTCGCGGCGCTCGCGCGGCCGGCGGGCGGATTCGTCAGCCAGCCGGAACCGAAAACGATCGGCTCCTTCGCCCGCGGCCGCCAGCTTACCGGCGGCAACTTCCTGTTCGCCGGTTTCCTGATCGAATCGAAGGCCGCCTCGATCTGGGACCTGCCGGTGCCCGACCCGCGCTTCGAGGAGGAGATCCACGGCTGCGCCTGGCTCGACGACCTCGCCGCGGTCGCGGACCTTCCGGCGCGCGAGCGGGCGCAGAAATGGGTGGTCGACTGGATCCGCCGCTACGGCCGCGGCGGCGGGCCGGGCTGGACCCCGGACCGCACCGGGCGGCGGCTGATCCGCTGGATCAACCACGCGATCCTGCTCCTCAACAACCAGGACCGCGCCGCCTCGGACGCCTATTTCCGCAGCCTTGGCCGCCAGACGATCTTCCTCTCCCGCCGCTGGCGCGCCGCCCGGCCCGGCCTGCCGCGGTTCGAGGCACTGACCGGTCTCATCTACGCCGGCCTCTCGCTGTCGGGCATGGAGCGTCACGTCGCCCGCGCCGCCGTCGCGCTTGGCCGCGAATGCGAGCGCGAGATCGACACCGAGGGCGGGATCCCGACCCGCAACCCCGAGGAACTGCTTGAGGTATTCACGCTCCTCACCTGGGCCGGGGCCGCGCTGAACGATGCCGGCCGCACCCCGCCGGCCGCCCATCTCGCGGCGATCGAGCGGATCGCGCCGACGCTCAGGGCGCTCCGCCATGCCGACGGCGGGCTCGCGCGGTTCCACGGTGGCGGCCGCGGGGCCGAAGGCCGGCTCGACCAGGCGCTTGCGACGGCGGGGGGGCGCGCGACGACCGCGCATGGCCTCGCGATGGGCTACGCGCGGATGAGCGCGGGCCGCACCACGATCATCGTCGATGCCGCGCCGCCGCCGACGGGCCGCGCCTCGGCCAATGCCCATGCCTCAACGCTCGCGATGGAGCTGACCTCCGGCCGCCGCCCGGTGATCGTCAATTGCGGCTCCGGCGCGAGCTTCGGCCCGGAATGGCGCCGCGCCGGCCGCGCCACGCCCTCGCATTCCACGCTCTGCGTGAAGGGCTATTCCTCGTCACGCTTCACGGCCAAGGGGCTCCTGACCGAGTCCGGCACCGGCCAATTCACCGACGTGCCCGACATGGTCTGGGCCCAGCCCGAGGACGACAGCGACGGCCACCGGCTGATCGCCGGGCACAACGGCTACGTGCCGACCCACGGGCTCAGCCACATCCGCCAGCTCATGCTCTCGCGCGATGGCCGCTCGCTCACCGGCGAGGACACGCTCGGCGCGATGACGGTGGCCGACCGGCGCCGCTTCGACACGGTGATGGAACGGGCGAAGTTTCACGGCGTTCCCTTCGAGTTGCGGTTCCACCTGCACCCGGATGTGGACGCCGCGCTCGACCTTGGCGGCACCGCGGTGTCGATGGCGCTGAAGTCGGGCGAGATCTGGATCTTCCGCCATGACGGCGTGGGCGAACTGACGCTCGAACCCTCGGTCTACCTCGAATCCGGGCGGCTGAAGCCGCGTGCGACCAAGCAGATCGTGCTTTCCGCGCATGTGATGGATTATGCCTGCCAGTTGGGCTGGACCTTGGCGAAGGCACAGGATACCCCAACGGCGATCCGCGACACGATGCGCGACGAAGACGTCACCGCCTAACAGAGGATGCCCCGCTTGACCGCCCAGACCGCCGACCTGGCCCCGCTTGCCCGCGCCCTGATCTCCGTCTCCGACAAGACCGGGCTTCTCGACTTCGCGAAGGGATTGGCCGAACGGGGGGTGGAGCTCCTGTCCACCGGCGGAACCGCGTCGATGCTGCGCGAGGCGGGGCTCAAGGTCCGTGACGTGGCCGAGGTGACGGGCTTCCCCGAGATGATGGATGGCCGCGTCAAGACGCTGCATCCGAAGGTGCACGGCGGGCTCCTGGCGCTCAGGGACAATGCCGACCATGTCGCGGCGATGGAGACCCACGGGATCGAGCCGATCGACCTCCTCGTCGTCAACCTCTACCCGTTCGAAGCGACCGTGGCGAAGGGCGCCGACTACGACACCTGCATCGAGAACATCGACATCGGCGGCCCGGCGATGATCCGCGCGGCTGCTAAGAACCACGCCCATGTCGCGGTCGTCGTCGATCCCGAGGACTATGCCAAGGTTCTTGGCGACATGGACCAGCACGAAGGCCGGACCTGCCCGAGGTTCCGCCGCAAGCTCGCCCAGCGCGCCTATGCCCGCACGGCGGCCTATGACGCCGCGGTCTCGACCTGGCTCGCCGCGGCCATCGGCGATGCGGCGCCGCGCCGCCGCGCCTTCGCGGGCACGCTGGCCCAGACGCTGCGCTACGGCGAAAACCCGCACCAGTCGGCGGCCTTCTACACCGACGGCTCGACCCGCGAGGGCGTCGCCACCGCCGCCCAGCACCAGGGCAAGTCCTTGTCCTACAACAACATCAACGACACCGACGCGGCGTTCGAGCTGGTCGCCGAGTTCGACCCCGCCGAAGCCCCGGCCTGCGCG
Organism: Albidovulum salinarum; assembly: GCF_025673475.1. Classification (NCBI taxonomy): domain Bacteria; kingdom Pseudomonadati; phylum Pseudomonadota; class Alphaproteobacteria; order Rhodobacterales; family Paracoccaceae; genus Albidovulum; species Albidovulum salinarum. The sequence continues at coordinate 75,378 of NZ_JAOVQO010000009.1, forward strand.
ATCATCAAGCACGCCAATCCCTGCGGCGTGGCGCGGGGTGCTACGCTCCTGGAGGCCTACAGGGCCGCCTATGACTGCGACCGCACCTCGGCCTTCGGCGGCATCGTCGCGCTGAACCGGCCGCTTGATGCGGCGACGGCCGAGGAGATCTGCCAGATCTTCACCGAGGTCGTGATCGCGCCGGGCGCCGACGACGCGGCCAAGGCGGTTTTCGCCGCCAAGAAGAACCTGCGGCTTCTGACCACCGCGGGCCTGCCCGATCCGAGATCGCCCGGCCTCGCCTTCCGCCAGGTCGCCGGCGGCTTCCTCGTCCAGGATCGCGACAACGGCGTGATCACCGCGGCCGACCTCAAGGTCGTGACCAGGCGCGCGCCGACCGAGGCGGAACTGAAGGACCTCCTTTTCGCCTGGAAGGTCGCCAAGCACGTCAAGTCGAACGCCATCGTCTACGTCAAGGCGGGCGCGACGGTCGGCGTCGGCGCGGGCCAGATGAGCCGGGTCGATTCGACCCGGATCGCCGCGCGCAAATCCGCCGACATGGCCGAGGCCCTCGGCCTCGCCGAGCCGACCGTGAAGGGCTCGGTCGTCGCCTCGGACGCGTTCTTCCCCTTCCCCGACGGGCTTCTGACCGCGGCCGAGGCCGGCGCCACGGCGGTGATCCAGCCCGGCGGCTCGATGCGCGACGACGAGGTGATCGCGGCCGCCGACGCGGCGGGGCTCGCGATGGTCTTCACCGGCCAGCGGCATTTCCGGCACTGAGGCATCATGCGGCAGGTCATCCAGGCGGCGGCAGCGACCTTCGCGCTCGATCAGGCGTCGAAGGTGCTCGTGGTCCATGTCCTCGATCTCTACGCGCGGCAGGAGATCGCGGTCCTCGCGCCCTGGCTCAACTTCCGCATGGCGTGGAACCGGGGCATCAACTTCGGCCTCTTCTCCAGCTCCGAGGACCTCGGCCGCTGGGTGCTGATCGGGCTCGCGCTGGCGATCGCCGCCTGGGTCTGGCTCTGGGTCCGGCGCGAGCGCCACAGCCGAATCGTCCAGCTTTCGGCGGGCCTGCTGATCGGCGGTGCGATGGGCAACGTGATCGACCGGCTGATCTACGGCGCGGTCGCGGATTTCCTCAACATGTCGGTGCCGGGGATCGACAATCCCTATTCGTTCAACGTCGCCGACATCGCGATCTTTGCCGGCGCCTTCGGGCTCGTCCTGTTCACCGGGCGGGAGAAGACCACGTGACGGGCGAAAAGACATGCGTTAAACCGGGCCCGGAACGGTGAAGGAGAGACCGATGGCGGCGAGACGTGGCATCTGCGGGATCGCATTGGCGAGCGTGGTCCTCGCGCTATCGGCCTGCGGCGGCAGTGAAGATCCGAAGCTCCTGAACATCCGTTCGCAAAGCCGCAGCCCCGACGAGTTCACCGTCCTGCCGTCGAAGCCGCTGCAGATGCCCGAGGACCTCGCGAGCCTGCCCGAGCCGACGCCCGGCGGCAGCAATATCACCGATCCGACGCCGGAGGCCGACGCGGTCGCGGCCCTTGGCGGCAATCCGGCGGCGCTGGCGCCCGGCGGCTCCGTGCCGGCCTCGAATGGGGCGCTGGTTTCCTACGCCGGGCGCTACGGCACGGCGTCCGACATCCGCCGGGTGCTGGCCGCCGAGGATCTCGACTACCGCCGGCGTCACGACGGACGGCTTCTCGAGCGTGCCTTCAACGTCAACGTCTATTTCAAGGCCTACAGGCCGATGTCGCTCGACCAGCACGCCGAGCTCGCGCGCTGGCGCGCCGCCGGCGCCCGCACCGAGACCGCGCCGCCGACGGCGTCGCCCTCGGGGAGCACCACGACCTACCAGTACCAGGACTCCCAGCCGCTCGGCCGGCACCCTTGACGCTGCCCCCCATGCGCTTACCTGTCAGAGGGTAACGAGGGAGACCAAGATGTTCCGCACCCTGCGCTGGACGATCCTTGCCGCGACATTCGCCGCGCCGGCCCTGGCCGACGAGGTCACGACCTTCACGCTGCCGAACGGGCTCGAAGCCGTCGTGATCGAGGATCACCGCGCCCCGGTCGTGGTGCAGATGGTCTGGTATCGCGCCGGCGCCGCCGATGAAGAGCCCGGCGTCTCGGGCATCGCGCATTATCTCGAACACCTGATGTTCAAGGGCACCGACACGCTCGCGCCCGGCGAGTTCTCCAAGATCGTCGAGGCCAATGGCGGTGCCGACAACGCCTTCACCTCCTGGGATTTCACCGGCTACTACCAGCGAGTCGCCGCCGACCGGCTCGAACTGATGATGCAGATGGAGGCGGATCGGATGCGCCACCTCAAGCTCACCGAGGACGACTGGCAGACCGAGCGCGAGGTGGTGATCGAGGAGCGCAACCAGCGCATCGACAGCGACCCCGGCGCGATCTTCGGTGAACAGCGCCGCGCCGCGCTCTACCTCAACCATCCCTACGGCCGGCCGGTGATCGGCTGGCGCCACGAGATGGAGAAGCTCACCCGCCAGGACGCGCTCGACTGGTACGGGCGTTATTACGCGCCCAACAATGCGGTTCTCGTCGTTGCCGGCGATGTCGACCCGGAGGCCGTGCGCGCGTTGGCCGAGACATATTACGGCCCGCTCGACCCGAGCCCCGACATCGCCCCGCGCGTCCGGCCGCAGGAGCCGCCGCAGCTCGCCGAGCGACGGCTCAGCTTCTCCGACCCGCGGGTCTCGCGGCCTTACGTGACGCGCAGCTACCTCGCGCCGGAACGTGATCCGGGCGCGCAGGAAAAGGCGGCCGCGCTCACCGTGCTGGCCGCGATGCTCGGCGGCGACGGCCAGACCTCGATCCTCGCCCGCAAGCTTCAGTTCGAGAGCCGCCAGGCGATCTACACCTCGGCCCGCTACGACGGCAGTTCCTACGACGACACGAGCTTTGACCTTGCCGTGATCCCCGCCGACGGCGTGACCCTCGCCGAGGCCGAGGCGGCGCTCGACGCGGTTCTGGCCGATGTGCAGGAGAACGGCGTCGACCCGGCCCAGTTCGAGCGCGTAAAGGCGCGGCTGCGGGCCGGCCTGATCTACGCCAAGGACGACGTGGGCGGCCTCGCCCGCCGCTACGGCGAGGCGCTCACGACCGGTCTCACCGTCGCCGATGTCGAGGCCTGGCCCGATATCGTTGATGCGGTCAGCGAGGCGGATGTGAAGGCCGCCGCCGCGGAGGTCTTCGACCGCCGCCGTTCGGTCACCGGCTGGATGATGAAGACCGGCGAAGAAGAGGTGATGCAATGATCAGGCTTCTCGCGGCGGCATTCGTCGCCCTTCTCGCCGCCCTGCCCGCCAGCGCGGTCGAGATCAAGGAAATCACCTCGCCTGGAGGCATCAGGGCCTGGCTGGTGGAGGAGCATTCGATCCCCTTCACCGCGCTCGAGATCCGCTTCCGTGGCGGGTCGAGCCTGGATCTGCCGGAAAAGCGCGGCGCGACGCTACTGATGATGGCGACGCTCGAGGAGGGGGCGGGCGATCTCGATTCCCAGGGCTTCGCCGAGGCGCGCGAGGCGCTGGCGGCCGGGTTCGAGTTCGACGCGAACGACGACAGCGTCTCGGTGTCGGTGCGGATGCTGAGCGAGAACCGCGACGCGGCGGTGGCGCTCCTGAAGACGGCGCTGACCGCGCCGCGCTTCGATCAGGACGCGATCGACCGGGTGCGGGCGCAGGTCGTCTCGATCATCCAGTCCGACGAGAAGGATCCGAACACCATCGCCTGGCGGGAATTCGACCAGCAGGCGTTCGGCGCGCATCCCTATGCGTCCTCGCGCAACGGCACGCTTCAGTCGGTGGCCGCGCTCACCCGCGACGACCTCATCGCCGCCAAGGCCAACGTCATGGCCCGCGACCGGCTCTACGTCTCGGCGGTGGGCGACATCACCGAAGCCGCGCTGGGCGCGCTTCTCGACGACCTCCTCGGGGATCTTCCGGAGACCGGCGCGCCCCTGCCACCGAAGGCGGAGTTCGGGCTCACAGGCGGGGTCACGGTGATCGACTTTGCCTCGCCGCAGTCGGTCGTGGCCTTCGGTCACGAGGGGATCGAGCGTCACGATCCCGATTTCTTTGCAGCCTACGTGCTGAACCAGGTCATCGGCGGCCACGGCTTCGGGGCACGGCTGATGGAGGAGGTGCGCGAGAAGCGCGGGCTGACCTACGGGATCTCGACCGATCTCGTGCCGATGGATCTCGGCTGGACCTGGAAGGGCGGCTTCGCCTCGGCCAACGAGAAGGTCTCAGAGGCGATCGGCGTGGTGCGCGACGAATGGGCGCGGATCGCCGCCGAGGGCGTGAGCGACGAGGAGCTGGAGGCGGCCAAGACCTATCTCACAGGCGCCTATCCCCTGCGCTTCGACGGCAACGGACGGATCGCCGGCATCCTCGTCGGGATGCAGATGGACGACCTGCCGACGACCTATCTGCGCGACCGCAACTCCTATATCGAGGCGGTGACCTCCGACGACATCAAGCGGGTCGCCAGGCGCCTGATGAAGCCCGACGCGCTGCGCTTCGTCGTGGTCGGCCAGCCGGCTGGTCTGGAGCCGTCGAACTAGCGTCCCGCAGGCATTCGCCCATCAGCCAACTGGTCGAATCGGCGCAAGCCATGCTAGTTCTGGTAGCATGACCGTCCCGAACCCCAAAATCCTGCCCGGACGCCCGGTAATCCGCCAGCTTGACGAGGCGGCAATCAACCGCATCGCGGCCGGCGAGGTGGTCGAGCGCCCGGCCTCGGCGGTCAAGGAACTGGTCGAGAACGCGCTCGACGCCGGGGCGCGGCGGATCGACATCGCCTATGGCGACGGCGGCAAGACCCTGATCCGCGTCGCCGACGACGGCTGCGGCATGACCGCCGATGAATTGCCGCTGGCGCTTTCCCGCCATGCCACCTCGAAGATCGACGGCTCGGACCTTCTGAACATCCGCAGCTTCGGTTTCCGTGGCGAGGCGCTGCCCTCGCTCGGCGCCGTCGGGCGGCTCAAGATCACCTCGCGCGCCGAGGGCGCCGAGGCGGCGGGCATCGCCGTCGCGGGCGGCCGCATCGCCCCGGTCCGGCCCGCCGCGCTGACCCGCGGCACGGTCGTGGAACTGCGCGACCTCTTCTACGCTACCCCGGCTCGGCTGAAGTTCCTGCGCTCCGACCGGGCCGAGGCGCAGGCGATCAGGGATGTCGTCCAGCGCCTCGCGATGGCCGAGCCGCATGTCGGCTTCACCCTGCGCGACGTGACCGGCGGCGGCGAGGGCAAGCTGATCCTGCGCGCCGATGCCGAGCAGGGCGAGCTTTTCGACGCGCTCGGCCAGCGGCTCCGCACCCTCATCGGCGCCGAGTTCGCCGACAACGCGCTTGCCATCGACGCCGAGCGCGAGGGCATCCGGCTCACGGGCTTCGCCGCGCTACCAACCTATTCGCGCGGCGCCGCGGTCGAGCAGTTCCTCTTCGTCAACGGCCGTCCGGTGCGCGACAAGCTCCTGATCGGTGCGCTCAGGGCCGCCTACATGGACGTGCTCTCGCGCGATCGCCATCCGGCGGCGGTCCTGAACCTCACCTGCGATCCCGAGCGGGTCGACGTCAACGTGCACCCCGCCAAGGCAGAGGTCCGCTTCCGCGAGCCGGGCGTGGCGCGCGGGCTCATCGTCTCGGGCCTGCGCCATGCGCTGGCCGAAGCCGGGCACCGCGCCTCCTCGACCGTCGCCGGTCTCACGCTCGGCGCGATGCGCGCCGAACCCTCCGCCACGCCGCGCATCTACCAGATGGACCGCCCCTCGCAGACCGCGCTGCGCATGGCCCACGCGGCGCAGGCGCCACTCGCCCCCGGGCTTGCCGAGGCCACCGCCCGGTTCGAACGCCCCGCCGCCCCGCTGCCGGTGGAAGAGCCCGCCGAGCACCACCCGCTCGGCGCCGCCCGCGCGCAGCTGCACGAGAACTACATCATCGCCCAGACCGCGACCGGCCTCGTCATCGTCGACCAGCACGCCGCGCACGAGCGGCTGGTCTACGAGCGCCTGAAACGCCAGCGCGCCGCGAACGGCGTCGCCGCGCAGGCGCTTCTCATCCCCGAGATCGTCGAGCTGTCGCCGGGTGATGCCCAGCTGCTTCTCGACCACGCCACGACGCTCGCCGGGCTCGGCCTCACGATCGAGCCCTTCGGCGGCGGCGCGGTCGCGGTGCGCGAGACCCCGGCCCTTCTCGGCGAGGTCAATGCCACGGCGCTCCTGAAGGACATCCTCGACGAGCTTCACGACGCAGGCGACAGCCAGCGCCTGCAGGGCCGGATCGACGCGGTTCTGAGCCGCATGGCCTGCCACGGCTCGATCCGCTCGGGCCGGCGGATGCAGGCCGACGAGATGAACGCGCTCCTGCGGGAAATGGAGCGGACGCCGCTTTCCGGCCAGTGCAACCACGGCCGGCCGACCTATGTCGAGCTGAAGCTGACCGATATCGAAAGGCTTTTCGGGCGCACATGATCACGCTGAACGGACAGGACTACATGCTTGACGATCCGATGGTGCTCGCCGTCCTCGGCGGCGCGGCGCTGGTCCTCGCGCTGTTCGTGCTCCTCATCGTCACGCTCCGCGCCGCCTCGCGCTCGGCCCGGATGGCGGAGCCGATGTTCTACTCGCTCGACCGGCTCGGCAACCGCGTCGACGCGCTGTCGGCCGGGCAGGAGCGGCTCTCGGGCGGGCTCACCCATGTGTCCGAGGCGCAGGCGGCCTCGCAGACCCGTGTGCTGCAGCTGATGGAGCGGCGGCTCGCCGAGGTCTCGCGCGGCATGACCGAGACGTTGCAGGGCAGCGCCACCCGCACCGCGCGCTCTCTCGGAGAATTGCAGCAGCGGCTCGAGACCATCGACAAGGCGCAATCCAATATCGAGAAGCTCTCGGGCGACGTGCTCTCGCTGCAGGACATTCTCTCGAACAAGCAGACCCGCGGCGCCTTCGGCGAGATCCAGCTCAACGACATCGTGCGCAAGGCCCTGCCCGCGGATTCCTTCTCGATGCAGGCGACGCTCTCGAACGGCAAGCGCGCCGACTGCCTGATCCACCTGCCGAATCCTCCCGGCCCGATCGTCATCGACTCGAAGTTCCCGCTCGAAGCCTACGAGGCGCTGCGCCGGGCCGAGAACCAGTCTCAGCTGATCGAGGCGCAGCGGATGCTTCGCATCGCGGTGCGCTCGCACATCAAGGCGATCGGCGAGAAATACATCCTCGACGGCGAGACCGCCGACGGCGCGCTGATGTTCCTGCCCTCCGAGGCAGTCTATGCCGAACTGCACGCGAATTTCCCCGAACTGGTGCGCGAGGGCTTCACGGCCAAGGTCTGGATCGTCTCGCCGACGACCTGCATGGCGACGCTGAACACGATGCGCGCGGTCCTGAAGGACGCGCGGATGCGTGAACAGGCGGGCGCGATCCGCACCACGCTGCGCCAGCTTCACCGCGACGTCGAACTGGTGGTGGAGCGGGTCGACAAGCTCTCGGTGCATTTCAACCAGGCGCGCAACGACCTCGACGGCATCTCGACGGCGGCCGAGCGCGCCGGCAAACGCGCCGCCCGGCTCGACAATTTCGACTTCGAGGAACTGGCGCCCGAGGCCGAGACGCCGCGGGTCGTGCCGCTTGCGAAGACCTCGGCCGACTGAGCGCCGCGGCGGCGGTCAGTGCACCGCGGGGACCGAGGCGGTGAAGCCGCAGTCTGGTTCGCTCAGGAAATGCACGTCCTTCGCGTGCCGCACCTGCCCGAAGCCGCCGATGGGCAGGCGCTCCAGCAGGTAGGTGGTGCGGACCCGGTCAACCCAGAATGACCCGTCGAACACCGCGCAGACGGCAAGGAACTGGACGCCGTTAAAGTCGCGGTAGCTGCTGTCGTCCAGAAGCAGTCCGACCAACGAGCTCCGCGCCGGGATCGTCATGGCCTTGGGCGCGAAATGGTGGTCGGCCAGATCGGCCTGATCCTCGGTTCCGTCACCGTTCTCGTCGAAGATGATCATCGCGCCGGACCGGTCGTAGAGCCGGAACGAGATGTCGGCATTCTCCATGACATGATCGGACTCGTTCAGCAGCGTGACCTCGAGCCCGTCGCCGTTCTCGAGCGAGGTCGGCATGACCGAGGGCGAGAACACCGCGTCGCGGCGCGCGAGGTCGACCGAGACGAAGGTGAATACGCCGGCGAGGGTGGCAGCGGCGGCGACCAGGCCGCGCAGGTAGCGCTGCCAGCGAAGACCGGACCGGCCCCCCAGCCCGAATGTGATCTGCATGATTGTTCTCGAAGAAACCGGATCGGGCACACAAGGCGCGCGCGGCGCGGCGGTGGCAAGAGCGGATCGCGCGAATGCGTCCTTCGGCCGCGCCGGTGTGCCGTACCCGCCACGGAGTGCCACTTTGCCCGATTGCCCCGAGACCCCGGTTTGGCGCACAATCGACGGCATCAAGGAGGAGCCATGCTTCAGATCGCCCCCGAGAAGGTCGCCCATGTCATCATCCGCGCGCGCGAGCTTGACGCAAAGGTCAGCCCCTGGGATTCCTCCGGCGACGTCCGCGATGCCGACACGATCCTCGAAGCCCGCGCCGGTGACGCCACAGAGGGCGAGTTGCGCGCCTTCATCTCCGCGCTCAACGAGGACGAGCAGACGAGCCTCGTCGCGCTGATGTGGGTCGGGCGCGAGACCTTCGGGCCGGACGAGCTTGAAGAGGCGATCGACACCGCCCGGCTCGAGGCGACCTCGCCGACCGCGACCTATCTTCTCGGCGAGCCCCTGCTCGCCGATTATCTCGAAGATGGGCTCGACGCGCTCGGCATCTCGGTCGAGGATGCCGAAGCGGGCATCCTCTGAGCCTCAGGCGATCGCGGCGGCGGCCTTTTCGATTGCGGCCTCGGTCAGCTCGAAATCGGCCTCGGTCAGCGCCAAGCTGGGATAGACCTTGCCGGGCGACTTGAAGACCCCGTTCGCGCGCAGGACCGCGTTGAAGGCGGCGTTCTTCTTCGCATCCGCCGCCAGCACGTCGCGGTAGGTCCGCACCTCCCGGTCGGTGAAGACCACGTCAAAGAGCGTCGGATGGCCGACGATCCGGTGCGCGATCCCGGCCGCGTCGAGATGGCGGGCGAGCATCGCCTGCAACCGCTCGCCATGAGCGCGGAGCGTGTCAAAGGCGCCGTCGCGGCGCAGGATCTCCATCGTCTTCAAGCCCGCCACGGCGGCCACCGGGTTGCCCGAGAGCGTGCCGAGCATCATCAGCCACTTGTCGGCACCGACGATGGCCTTGTCGAAATGGTCCATGATGTCCCTGCGGCCCGCCACCGCCGCCAGGGGGAAGCCGCCGCCGATGATCTTGCCGAGCGTGCAGAGGTCGGGCGCGACACCGTAAGCCTCCTGCGCACCGCCGTAGGCAAAGCGGAAACCGGTCACGACCTCGTCGAAGATGAGGACGATACCGTAACGGTCGCAAAGCTCGCGCACCGCCTGCAGGAACCCCGGCGCGGGCGGGATGATCCGCTGCAGCGGCTCGACGATGATGCCCGCCACGTCGCCCCCATGCTCCTTCAGCAGGCTTTCGAGATAGTCGGGATCGTTGAACGGCGCGATCAGCATCTCGGCCCGGACCGCCTCGGGGATCCCGGCGCTGTCGGGCACGGCTTGCGGGAAGTTCACCAGCCGCGTCGGCGCGAGGCTCATCTGCGCCTCGGCGGACATGCCGTGATAGCCGCCCTCGAACTTCAGGATCTTGTCGCGCCCCGTATGGGCGCGGGCGAGCCGCATCGCGTACATGTCCGCCTCGCCGCCCGAGGACAGAAACCGCACCTGCTCGGCGCAGGGCACCGCGCGGCAGATCTCCTCGGCCAGTTCGACGCCGGGGGCGTTGTTGGCGAAGAAGGTCATGCCCTTCGGCAGCTGCTCCGTCACCACTTCCAGCACCTCGGGATGGCCGTGACCGAGAAGCATCGGGCCGGAACCGATCAGGTAGTCGACATATTCGCGCCCGTCCTCGTCCCAGACGCGGGAACCCTTGCCCTCGCGGATGAAGACCGAGGGGTCGAAATTGCCGAAACCGCCGGCCGGCAACACCGCGCGGGCACGGTCGGCGAGAGCCTGCATGGGGGTCTTGTCGAGCATCGGGACTCTCCTAGTCGATGACGGCCATGGGCTGGCCGAGAATGTCACTGTCCGGCGCGACGCCGAGCCCCGGCCCTTCCGGCGGCGCGATACGCCCTGCCTTGCGCACCGGCGCCTCGCGGTCGAGGCGCGGGCCGACATAGCCCGAGAGATCGCAGGTGTTCAGAAGCATCCGCTCGGGCGTCGCGGCGGCAAGATGGAGGAGTGCCGAGGTGGTCACGTCCGAACCCCAGGTATCCTCGACGCACATCTTCGCGCCGAGATGCAGGCAGAGGTCGCGCGCCCGCCGCATCGGGCTGAGCCCGCCGAATTTCGAGAGCTTCAGCGCGACGGCGTCCATGCAGCCAAGCTCATAGGCCTTCAGGAGCGAGGCGGTGTCATGCCCGTTCTCGTCGATCTTCATCGGTAGACCCGTCGCGGCGCGTACAGCGGCGCATTCCTCCAGTGTCGCGCAGGGCTGCTCCAGCATCACGTCCGTCCCCGCCACCGCCTTGCCCACCCGCGTCGCGTCGAGCCGCGTCGCGCCACAGTTCAAGTCACCGTAAACGAGCGGCCCCTCGCCCACCGCCTCGCGCACCATCCTGAGGCGCGCCACATCGGCTTGCCAGTCGCCATCGGCGCCGAGCTTGACCTGGAACTGGGTGATCCCCTCCCGCTGCGCTTCCCTGGCGATCCGTGCCATCTCCTCGGGCGCGATGCAGGTGATCGAGTGATAAAGCGGCATGTCGGCCATCTGCCGCCCGCCGAGAAGCGCGTGAAGCGGCAGCCCGGCCACCTTGCCGGTGATGTCCCAGAGCGCGAGGTCGAGGGCCGACTTGGCATAGGGATGGCCCTGCAGCCAGGCATCGGCGCGGCTCATGACCGCCTCAGGGCCGACCGGATCGGCGCCAATCAGTACCGGCGCGAGGTATTCCAGCGCCGGGCGCACGCCCTCGGCATAGGCGGGCAGGTAGTGCGGGATCGGGCAGACCTCGCCCCAGCCCTCGACGCCGGCGTCGGTGTCGACGCGCAGCACGACCGAGGTGACGGTGTCGCAGGTCTTGCCGCCCGCCATGTGATAGGCGACGTGGCTCGTCAGCGGCACGTCCCAGAGTGTCAACCGGGTGATCTTCATGGTTCAGACCTCGTAAACCGCGACCGGGTCGCCCAGCCGCTCGACTTCGGGGGTGACGCCGAGCCCCGGCGCCGAAGGGGGTGTCGCGAAGCCGCCGTCGTTGCGCGCACCCTGCCCCGGCACCGGATCGACGGAGAGGTGATAGTGGCAAAGCCAGCTCGCGAGCCGGTTGGCCTCGGGCGTCGAGGCCGCCAGATGGATCGCGGCGGTGTCGGCCAAGGCCGAGCCGCCGAGGTCCTCGATATGCATCTGCCAGCCGACCGAGACCCCGAAATCGCGGATCTGCAGCGCCTTCGTCAGCCCGCCCACCCGGTTCGGCTTGACCTTCACGCCCTCGCAGGCGCCGCGCTTCCATGCCTCCAGATGGTCCTGGAACGTGTGCAGGCATTCGTCGAGCATGATCGGGTTGGCGACGCGGCCCGCCACATGGGCGCATTGGTCGAGCGTCTCGCAGGGCTGCTCCACCCAGTCGCGCGCGGTGACCGAGTTCAGCACCTGCACCGCGACGGCGGGCGTCCAGGCGCGGTTGATGTCGTAGGTGACCTTCTCAGCCCTCGGCAGGGCGGCGGAGATCGCCTCGATCCGGGCGATGTCGGCGCCGATGTCGTGGCCGCCAAGTTTGGCGGAATGGACCCGGTAGCCCTTCTGGCTGGCGCTGCGGATGAGCGCGATCATCTCTTCCGGTGTCCCTGTCGAGATCGATGAATTGACCGCGACCGGCTCGGCGCGATCGCCGCCGAAGAGCTGCCAGAGCGGCATTCCGGCGGTCTGTCCGAGAATGTCCCAGGCCGCCATGTCGATCGCCGACTTGACGTAGAGATGGCCGGGAAGCCGGGTGTCCATCGCCTCGTTGAGCGTGCGCAAGCTGCGCGGATCGCGGCCGAGGATCGCGGGGGCGAGCGTCGCGATGCCGGCGCGGATGCCGGGCCCATGCGCAGGCAGGTAGGTCGTGCCCCAGGGGCAGCCCTCGCCCCAGCCCGAAACGCCCTCGTCGGTGTCGAGTCGGACGAAGGTGGAATCGAGACGCTCGAACTTCAGCCGCCCGCCCGAGAGCCAGTAGGGCTGGACAAGCGGCAGGTCGAGCGACCAGACCATGATGCGCGTGATCTTCATCCCGCATACTCCGCGACCGGTGCGCCGAGGCTGGCGAAATCCGGCGTTACACCAAGCCCCGGCGCGTCCGGGGCGATCAGTCGGCCATCCCGCGTGGTCGGCCCGCCCCGCCCAGTCGAGCGGGTGTTGTAGTTCATCAGGTCGGTGGTGTTCTGGACGTACTCCTCCGGCGTGGAGGCGGCAAAATGGGCGACCACGGCGCTCGTGATCTCGCCGCCCCAGGTGTCCTCGCTCACCACCGGAATACGGTTGTCGATGAGGAAATCGCGCACCCGCTTGGCCTTCGACAGACCGCCGAGGTTGGAGACCTTGAGACAGCAGATCTCCGCCCCCCGGTCGGCGACAATGCGCTGCGCCGCCGCCATCCCGGTCACGCATTCGTCGAGCTTCATCGGCTGTTCGGCCACGCGGCGAACCTGCTGGCATTCCTCGTAGGTCCGGCAGGGCTGTTCGAGGATGAAGTCGAGATCGCGGGTCGCGCGCGCCACCCGGATCGCATTGTCGACGCGCCAGCCCTGGTTGGCATCGGCCATCGCCTTCTCGCCCGGTTTCAGAAGCGGCACGGTCGCGCGGATGCGGTCGATGTCGGTGACCCAGTCGGCGCCCACCTTGATCTGGAACTGCCGATACCCTTGGGCGCGGTAGACCTCCATCTCGGCGACGGTCTCGTCCACCGCCTTCTGGGGCGCCACCCGGTACATCGGCGCGGCTTCAGTCAGCTTGCCGCCCATCAGCATCCAGACCGGCTGGCCGGTGGCCTGGCCGAGGATATCCCAGCACGCCGCGTCGAAGGGCGCCTTGGCATAGCCGTGGTCCTGGATCACATGGTCCATGATCCGCTCGATCCGCGCGACCTGCCTCGGGTCCTCGCCAAGGAGCGCCGGGGCCATCAGCCGCGCCGCCGCCTCGACGCCCTCGGAATGGGCGACCATGTAGTTCTCGCCGCAGGGCGTGAACTCGCCTGAGCCCTGAAGCCCCGCATCGGTGTCGATCACCACGACCGAGGCCCTGGCCACGGTGATCGCGTTGCCCGCACCCCAGGCATACGTTCCGCCGACATAAGGCAGATCGGTCTTGTAGACGCGGATGCGGGTGATCTTCACGGGGTGACCACGATGTTGCCGGTGTGCTTCTTGTCGATGAAGGCCTGCTGCGCCTCGCGGAGGTTCTTCAAGGGATAGGTCGCGGCGAGGACCGGCCTGATCTCGCCGCGCTCGATGTAGCCCACGACGTCGCGGAAGACATGCGGCGGGGTCACGGTCGAGCCGGTGAAGGTCAGGTCGCGCAGGTAGAAGGTGCGGAGGTCCAAAGTCACCATCGGCCCGGCGATCGCGCCCGAACAGGTGTAGCGCCCGCCGCGTTCGAGGATGTCGATGAGCGTCGGCCAGTACGGCCCGCCGACGATATCGGCGACGACGGTAACCTTCTCGTCGCCCAAGGCCGCGCGCAGGTCCTCCGGTGCGCGGGGCAGGATCAGGTCGGGGCCGAGCTTCGCGACCTCTGCGTGCTTGGACTCCGAGGCCATCGCGATGACCCGCGCGCCGCGTCTCTTGGCGAGCTGGACCAGCGCGCCGCCGACCCCGCCCGAGGCGCCGGGGACGAGCACGGTATCACCTGCCGTCACATTGGCGCGAGCGAGCATCCCCTCGGCGGTGGTGTAGGAGCACGAGAAGGTCGCGAGTTCCGCATCGCTGAGGCCGCTATCGACGACAGCAACGTTGCGCATGTCCGTCACGGCGTACTCGGCGAAGCCGCCATCGCGTTCCGAACCGAAATACCCGGCCTTGTCCATGTTCATCGGCTCGGACCAGTCGCGGAGCCAGCCGTCGGTCATGACCCTCTTGCCCACCAGCGCCGGGTCCGCGCCCTCTCCCACGGCGACGACTTCGCCCACCGCGTCGGCGCCCTGGATGCGCGGGAAGGTGATCGGCGAACCGCCCCAGGTCGGGTCCGCCTCGCCGACCGCCGCATAGGCGCCGCCGGTCGTCGCCTCGCTCACCGCCTTGGAATACCAGCCCGAGCGGGTGTTGACGTCGGTATTGTTGAGGCCGCAGGCGCCGACCCTGATCAGCACCTCCATCGGCCCCGGCTCCGGCCGCGGCCAGTCCTCGTGCCATTCGTACTTGTCGAGCCCGCCATGGCCCGTCAGCACCATCGCCTTCATCTTCGTCATGCTTCCGCCACCTCCCGGGCTTCGGTTCGGGGTTTCAGGTTTTCGGGATCGTAGACCGGCGCGCCGAGGACTTTCGCCGCGCGCGGCTCGCCCATGATCACGACCTCGAGCTCGGTGCCCGGCTTGGCATGGTCCGCCTTCACATAGGCGAAGGCGAGGAGCTTGCCGGTGCCGTGGCCGAAGGCGATGGAGCTGACGGTGCCGACCTGGCGGCCCTCCGAGAGCACCGCCTCGCCGCCATTGCCGTCCGAGCGGCCGTCATCGGCGAGTTCCAGATAGGCGCAGACCCAGCGGAGCGGCTTCGCCGCCGCGGCCTCGGTCGCCGCCTTGCCGCGGAACTCCTTGTCGAGCCGCACGAAGCGCATCACGTCGGCCTCGGGCAGCGTCACCTCGTTCGTGAGTTCCCCAGCCCCCTTGAAGCCCTTCTCCATCCGCATTGCGTTCATCGCGAAGGAGCCGTAGTTGACCATCCCATGCGCCTTGCCCGCCGCCTTCAGCGCCCGGAACGCGCCGAGGATCGCAGCGCGCTCCCCATGGAACTCCCAGCCGAGCTCGCCCGCATAGGACATGCGGAAGGCCCAGAGCCTGTGGCCGCCGACCGCGATCTCCTGCGCCGTCATCCACTTGAAGCCGGCATTGGCGAGGTCCGCCCCGGTGCAAGCCCCGAGGATATCGCGCGCCCTCGGGCCGTTCAGCGCCAGCGCGCCCCAGTCGGTCGAGCGGTTGGTGATGGTGACGTTCTCTCCGGCCGTCGCGAAGGTCAGGTAATCGACCAGCCGCTGTTCGAAGAAAGCCGCACAGACGAGGTAAAGCCGGTCTTCGGCCAGCCGCACGACGGTCGTCTCCAGCTCGATCCGGCCGTTGTCGTTCAGAAGATGGGTGAGGCCGATCCGCCCCACGGCGGGCAGCTTGTTCGGCACCAGCCGGTCGAGGAAGGCCGCCGCGTCCGGGCCCGAGACCTCGACCTTCGAGAAGGCCGAGATGTCCATGATCCCCGCCTTCTCCCGCACCGCGCGGACCTCGGCGCCGACGATGTCATGGAGCTTCGTACGGCGGAAGCCGTAGATGTCCTTCGCCTCGGTGCCTTCCGGCGCGAACCAGCGCGGGCGTTCGTGGCCGTAGACTTCTTCGAAGACCGCGCCTTCGGCCTTCAGGTCGTCATAGAGTGCGGAAGGCTTCACCGGCCGCGCGTCGAGACGGTTGAAGAACGGGAACGGGATCTCGTGGCGCAGGAGATAGTCCTCCTTGGCCTTGGTGATCTGGTAGCCCTGGTCGGCATAGGGACCGAACCGGCGCGGGTCGAACTCGCGCATGTTGATGTCGGCGGCACCATGGACCATCCAGCGCGCCAGTTCCCGCGTCAGCCCCGGCCCCCAGCCGATGCCGATCTGGGTGCCGCAGCAGCACCAGTAGTTCTTCAGGCCCGGCGCCGGACCGATCAGCGGGTTGCCGTCGGGCGGATGCGAGATCGCGCCGTGAACTTCGCGGGTGATGCCAAGATCGGCGAGGATCGGCATCCGGTCCATCGCGTTCTCGAGCCACGGCATGATCCGGTCATAGTCCGGCTCGAAGAGCTCGTTCTCCGCCTCCCAGGGGCAGTGATCCTCCCAGACGGTGTTCGGATTGGCCTTCTCGTAGATGCCGATCAGGCCCTTCTTCTGCTCCATCCTTATATAGCCCGAGACGAGCCGGTCATCGCGAACAACGGGGAGCTCCTTGTCGAGCGCCTGGAACTCCGGCACCGTGTCGGTGATGAGGTAGTGGTGCGTCATCGAGGTCGCCGGCAGGTCGTAGCCCGACCAGAGCGCCACCTGCCGCGCATAGGTTCCGCCGGCGTTGACGACGTGCTCGCAGATGATGTTGCCCTCTTCGGTCTCGACCAGCCACTCGCCGTTTTCCTGCTTGGTCACGTTCGTCGCCCGGCAGCGGCGGATCACCTTCACGCCGAGCTGGCGCGCGCCCTTGGCGAGCGCGAAGGCGGCGCCTGCCGGGTCGACATGGCCGTCGTCGGGCGTGTGCAGCGCCGCCTTCACCCCGTCGAGATTGTAGAACGGATGCAGTTCGCGGATCCGCTCCGGCCCGACGATCTCCATCGGGAAGCCAAGCCCCTTGCCGACCGAGATCGTCTGGTGCAACCAGTCGAGCTCATCGTCGGTATAGGCAAGGCGCAGCGAGCCGCAGCCATGCCAGGTCACCGACTGCCCGGTCTCCGCCTCCAGAACCTTCGAATAGAGGTCGATGTTGTAGCCCACGCATTTGCCGAGTGCGAAGCTCGACGTCGAATGCGTGATCTGCCCCGCCGCATGCCAGGTGGAGCCCGAGGTCAGCTCCGCCTTTTCCAGGAGAACGACATCCGTCCAGCCCTCATGCGCGAGGTGATAGGCGAGGCCGCAGCCCATGATCCCGCCGCCAATGATGACGACGCGGGCAGTGGAGGGCAGAGCGCGTTCCGACATTGAAATTTTCCCGAGATGAGTCGCGTTTCCTCTCGACAGGCTAATGGGACAACTATACCATCGTCAATCATGAATGGCACAGATGTATCAACAATCGTCCTGAACCGCCTCTCCGAGGAGTTCGAGACGCTGACCCCCGAGGCGCAGAAGGCGGCGCGCTACGTCCTTGAGAACCCGCATTGCGTGGGCGTCTCGACCGTGCGCGAGATCGCCGAATTCGCCAATGTGAAGCCCAACACCTTCGTGCGCATGGCCCGCCAGGTCGGCTTCGACGGCTACGAGGATTTCCGCGCCGCCTTCCGCGAGGCGATTCGCAGCGGGCCGGCGGGCTTTCCCGACCGGGCACGCTGGCTGCAAGACGTCTCGAAACAGGGCGCGCTCGGTGGGCTCTATGCCGAGATGGTGGGCGCAGCGATCCGCAACATCGAGGAAACCTTCGCCAAGATCGACTCCGATGCGCTCAAAGCGGCTGCCGAGGCGATCTGGGCCTCGCGCCGGGTCTATACGCTCGGTGTCGGCGTCAACAACGCGAACGCGCGCAACTTCACTTACCTCGCCTCGACCGGCATGGTGGAGTTCCACGCGATCCCGCAGGCGGGCTCGGATGCCGCCGACGACATCGCCTGGGCGGACAGTCGTGACGTTCTGATCGCGATGACCTGCCATCCCTACCGCCGCGAGGTCGTGGAGACGGTGAAGATCGCCCGCGAACAAGGGATGACCGTGATCGCCATCTCCGACAGCCCGGCGAGCCCGATCATCATGGCCGCCCAGCACCGCTTCACCGTGTCGGTCGACACGCCGCAGTTCTTCCCCTCGTCGGTCTCCACGATCGCGCTATTGGAGACGCTCCTGAGTTTCGTGATCGCGGTGGCGAGCCCCGAGATCGTCGAGCGGGTCGAGAAGTTTCACAAACGCCGCCATCAACTCGGTCTCTATCTGGAGGATCCCGAATGAACGCTCCACTCGTCCATTCGCTCGACGCCCGTTACTATACCGACCCCGCGATCTTCGAGAACGAGATGCGCGGCCTTCTCGCCCGCACATGGCAGTTCGCCGGGCATGAAAGCCAGGTCCGCAATCCCGGCGACTACTTAACCTTCGAGATTGCGGGCGAAAGCCTCTTCTGCATCCGCGGCCGCAACGGTGAGCTTCGGACCTTCTACAATGTCTGCCAGCACCGGGCGCACCAGATGGTCGAGGGCTCCGGCACGACCCGCGTCGTCGTTTGCCCCTACCACGCCTGGACCTACGAGCTGTCGGGCGAGCTCCGCGCCGGGCCGAACGTCAATTCGGTGCCGGGCTTCGACCGCAAGAAGATCTGCCTGACCTCGGTCAGGACCGAGACCTTCCACGGCTTCATCTTCGTCAACCTCGACGACAATGCTGCACCGATGGACGAATGGTATCCCGGCGTGCGCGAGGAGCTTGGCGACTATGTTCCGAACATCGCCGAACTCGAACCCCTGGAATGGGTCGAGATCCCCGAGAAGTGCAACTGGAAGGTCTCGGTCGAGAACTATTCCGAGTGCTACCACTGCTCGCTGAACCACCCGACCTTCGCGACCGGCGTGATCCGGCCCGAGACCTACGACATCCAGCCGATGAACAAGGGTTATGTCCTCCGGCACACGACCGAGTGCCAGGACCTTTCCAAGATGACCTATGCGATCGACACCTCGGTGCCGCACGGCGGCGAGTACCGGTCGTTCTTCCTCTGGCCGATGTTCTCGTTCCAGGTCTATCCGGGCAACGTTCTGAATACCTACCACTGGCGGGCCCATGACGTGGACCACTGCACCGTCTGGCGCGGCTGGTACACGCCCGGCGGCGTCGACAGCGACGTGATCCGGCGGCTCGCGATCCAGGACCGGGCGACGACGGTCGAGGAGGATATCCGGCTCGTGGAGAGCGTTTCGAAGGGGCTCAAGAGCCGCGGCTACCGGCCGGGGCCGCTGGTGCTCGATCCCGATTGCGGTCTCAACTCGGAACACTCCATCCAGACCCTCCAGCAGTGGATGCGCGAGGCCGTCGATGCGTGACGTCGCGGCCTACTGGCAGAACTGGATCGACGGTGGCTGGGTGGACGGCGGCGCGGGACGCATCAGCGTCACCGACCCCGGCACCGGCGCGCCCCTCGCCGAACAGGCGCTGGCCGACGTCGCGGATGTCGACCGTGCCGTGGCGGCGGCGCGGGCCTGCCATGAGAGCGGCGCGCTCTCCGACCTCCGGCCCGTCGAACGCGGGCGGATGGTGCAGGCGATGGGGCGCTACCTCCTCGACCATATCAGCGAAATTGCCCGGCTCTTGACGCTCGAACAGGGCAAGCCGCTCTGGGAGGCGGAGATCGAGGTTCGCGGTGCGGCGCGCTACTTCGAGTATTACGGCAACCAGGCCGAGACGGTGGAGGGCCGCTCGGTCCCGCTCGGCGCGGGCTATTTCGACTTCACCACCCATGAGCCCTACGGCGTCTCGGCGCAGATCATCCCGTGGAACTATCCCCTGGAGATGACCGCGCGGTCGCTCTCGGCAGCACTGGCCACCGGTAATGCCTGCGTGATCAAGACGCCCGAACTTACGCCCCTGACGAACGCCTTTATCGCCCGCGCCGCCGAGGCGGCGGGCCTGCCGAAAGGCGCCGTCAACGTCCTCTGCGGCCTCGGGGCCGAGGCGGGCGCGGCACTTTCGGCCCATCCCGGCGTCAACCAGATCGTCTTCACCGGCTCGGTCCCGACCGGCATCGCCATCGCCACCGCCGCGGCGAAGAACGTCGTGCCTTGCGTTCTCGAGCTCGGCGGCAAGTCCGCCGCCATCGTCCATGACGACGCCGACCTCGATGCCTTCCTGTCGGATGTCCGCTGGGGCATCTTCTACAATGCCGGCCAGGTCTGCTCGGCGATGAGCCGGGTGATCGCCTCCGAGCGCATCCATGACGAACTCGTCGACCGCATCGCCGGGCTCGCGGCCTCGCTGAAGGTGGGCCCCGGCATCGACCAGCCCGAGTTCGGTCCGACGATGGGCGCGATGGTCTCCGAGGCCCAGCGTGACCGCGCCGAGGGCATGGTCCGCGCCGCCGAGGCCGAGGGCGCGACCGTCGTCACCGGCGGCCGCAAGCTCAACCGCCCCGGCGCCTTCCTCGAACCGACGGTGCTGCAGGTCACCCCCGACATGGCCATCGCACGGAACGAGGTCTTCGGCCCGGTTCTCTCGGTGCTGAAGTTCCGCAGCGATGAGGAAGCCATCCAGATCGCCAACTCGACCGACTACGGCCTTGTCGGCGGCGTCTTCACCCGCGATCTCGACCGTGCGACGAAGGCCGCGCGGAAGCTCCGCGCCGGCCAGGTCTTCGTCAACGAATGGTACGCGGGCGGCGTGGAAACCCCCTTCGGCGGCTACGGCAAGTCCGGCTACGGTCGCGAAAAGGGGCGCGAGGCCTTGTGGAACTACGTCCAGACCAAGAACATCGCGATCAGGCTGCGGTAACGCCGGGAGGCGGCGATGGACTACACGCTCTATTACTGGCCGCTCCCCTTTCGGGGCCATTTCGTGCGCTACGTGCTGACCCACGCCGGCGCGTCGTGGGACGAGGGCGACACGGCGGAGTTGATCCGGCTCAAGGCGCTCCCGGTCGGGGAGCAGCCGACGCCGTTTATGGCCCCGCCACTCCTCAACGATCATGCGGCCGGTCTCTGGCTGTCGCAGTTGCCGGCGATCCTCCTCTATCTCGGGCGCAAGCACGATCTTCTGCCCGAAGACTCCGCCCGCGCGGCCTTGGCCCACAAGCTCGTCTGCGACGCCAACGACGTGCTGGAGGAGATCACCTGCAACTGCGGCAGGACGATGTGGGCAAAGGCTGACTGGGACGACTTCGCCGCGACCCGCCTGCCGCGCTGGATGGCGATCTTCGAGGACACCGGCCGCCGCCACGGGCTGACCGCCGAGGCGGGCACGATGCTCGGAACCGGCGCGCCGGGCCTCGCGGACCTCGCAGCGGCCGCGCTTTGGCACACAATGGGCGCGAAGCTGCCCGTGCTGGGCGGGATGCTGCGCCGGAACGCGCCCCGCGTCGCCGCGCTGTCCGAGCGGATCGCGGCCTTGCCGGAGATCGCCGCGATGATCGCGCGCGAGGATGCTCGGACGGGCCGGGACTATTGCGGCGGACAGATCGAGCGGTCGCTGCGCGCCATGCTCGAAGAAACGGACCACAAGACATGAGGACGAGATGAGCACATTCGACGACGACCTGTTCGAAAAGGGCCTCGCCCAGCGCAAGGCGACGCTCGGCGCGGACTACGTCGAGAAAAACCTCGCCGCCGCCGACGACTTCACGCGGCCGTTCCAGGAGGCGATGACCGCATGGTGCTGGGGCTTCGGCTGGGGCGACGATGTGATCGAGCCGAAGACGCGCTCGATGATGAACCTCGCGATGATCGGCGCGCTCGGCAAGATGCACGAATGGGAAGTGCATTGCCGCGGCGCCATCAACAACGGCGTCACCAGGGACGAGATCCGCGCCATCATCCATGTCGTCGGCATCTATTGCGGCGTGCCGCAGGCGCTCGAATGCTTCCGCGTGGCGCGGAAGGTGCTGGAGGAAACGGGGGCGGCCTGAGGCCGCCCGCCCCAAGCGGTGATCAGGCGGCCTGCCAACGGTTCTTGAAATCGAAGGCGAAGTCGTAGCCGAAAAGCCCCGCCGCGCCGCCGGTGTGGAGGAAGACCACCCGCTCGCCCTTCTTGAAATGGCCCCTGCGGATCAGGTCGATGAAGCCCGCCGCGCCCTTCGAGGAATAGACCGGGTCAAGCAGGATCGCCTCCAGTTCGGCGAACATCCGGATCGCCTCGAGCCCGCTTTCGGTCGGGATGCCGTAGCCCGCGCCGACATAGTCGGTGTTCGCGACCACGTCCTCGCGCTTCACGACCCCGGCGCAGCCGAGCTTCTCGGCGGTGGCGCAGGCGAGGTTGAAGACATTTTCCTCCTGCTTCGGCTTCGGCGCGCGCACGCCGATCCCGAGAAGCGGGATCTGCGCGTTCATCGCCTTGAGGCCGGTGATGAGCCCGGCCTGCGTCCCGGCCGAGCCGGTGGCATGGACGATGTGGTCGATCTTCAGCCCGCCGGCATTGGCCTGTTGCAGGATCTCGAAGGCGCAGTTGACATAGCCGAGCGCGCCGGTCGCGTTCGAGCCGCCGCCGGGGATCGTGTAGACCTTCTTGCCTTCGGCGCGGAGCCGGTCGGCCACCGCCTCCATCTCGGCATTCATGTCGCCGCCGCCGGGCCGCTTCTCGGTCGTCGCACCGTGCAGGTGGTCGAGAAGCACGTTGCCGTTGTTGTTGTAGTTGGCATCGTTCGAGCCTGTCCGGTCCTCGAGCAGGATATGGCACTTCATCCCGAGCTTGGCCGCGAAGGCGGCGGTCTGGCGGGCGTGGTTCGACTGCGTCGCACCTTGCGTCATCACCAGTTCGGCGCCCTGCGCCTCGGCCTCGGCCATCAGGAATTCGAGCTTGCGGGTCTTGTTGCCGCCGGTCGAAAGCCCGGTGCAATCGTCGCGCTTGATCCAGATTTCGGGGCCGCCGAGTTCCTTCGTCAGCCGGTCGAGCCGTTCGAGCGGCGTCGGCAGATGGGCGAGGAAATGGCGCGGGAAGCGGGCGAGATGCATGGGCCGGGCTCCTTCAAATTGACCTGTTCGACACATACAGGGCGCATGATCCGCCATCAAATGCGTTATTCGCGTCACAACTTTCCTGAATTGCAAGTTACACCCGCAGCGCCTAGACTTGACCGATGCGGCTCGACTGGCTCGACGACATTCTCGCGGTGCTCGACACCGGCTCCTTCGCAAGGGCGGCGGAGGCGCGCCACCTCACGCAATCGGCCTTCACCCGGCGCATCCGCGCGATCGAGGACAGCATCGGCGCCGAGCTTTTCGACCGCAACCGCAAGCCGGTGGCGCTCTTGCCCTCGGTGCGGGCGCAGGAACCCGAGATGCGGGCGCTGGCCGCAGGCCTGAGGCGGCTCCGCGACACGCTCCGGCGCTCGGGCGCCGGCGGGGCCGGCGCGATCTCGCTCGCCTGCCAGCACGCGATCACCACCACCGTCTCGCCGCGGCTGGTGGCGCTTCTCACCGCACAAGGCGGCCATTCGGTGCGGGTCCGTTCGGGCAACCGCGACGAATGCCTCTTGAAGCTGCTCGCGGGCGAGGTCGATTTCGCGGTGATGTACGCACTGCCCGGAGAACCCGCCCTGCCCGAGGAACGCGGCTTCGACGCGGTGACGCTCGGCGCCGACACGTTCCTGCCGGTCGCGGCACCGGGCGTCGCCGGGGCCGCGGGCGACTGGCCGCTCATCGCCTATCCCGCCGACGTGTTCCTCGGCCAGATCATGGACCGCACGATCCTGCCACGGGTCCCGGAGCGGATCCGCTTCGCGCGCCGGGCCGAGACCGCGCTCACGCTCGCCGCCTGCGAATACGCGCTCGCCGGGATCGGCATCGCCTGGCTGCCGCGCTCGATGGTCTCCGGGGCGCTCACCGACGGAAGGCTCGTCGCGCTTGACGACCGGCTGCCGGACCAGCGGCTCGACATCCGCATGATCCGGCTCGCGGGCGCCGCCGCCCCGGCGCTCGACACCGCGTGGGAGCGGATCGCGAAAGGCTGGGGCGGCGCGTGACGCGTTGACAGGGTGGCACCGCGAGCGGTTTGCCGAAGCGCGGCGGCGACGCTCTCGGCCTCGGGGCAAGTACCGGGCGAGCATCCTCTATTGTTCCCCGGCCCCGCGCGGATTACATCGGAACCCATGAAACGCTTCCTCCCCTTCCTCAAGTCGCCGCCGAAGGTCGCGGTGATCCGCCTGCAGGGCATCATCGGCGGCGCCGGACGGATGGCAGCCGGGCTCAACGACGCCACGCTCGCGCCGGTGATCGAGAAAGCTTTCCGGCGCGGTAAGCCCGCCGCCGTGGCGCTGGCGATCAATTCGCCGGGCGGCTCGCCGGTGCAATCGGCGCTGATCGCCGCCCGCATCCGCCGGCTGGCGGAGGAGAAGAAGGTCCCGGTCCATGCCTTCGTCGAGGATGTGGCGGCCTCGGGCGGCTACTGGCTGGCGACGGCGGGGGACGACATCTGGGTCGATGCCAGCTCGGTCCTCGGCTCGATCGGCGTGATCTCGGCCAGCTTCGGCTTTCCGGAGTTCCTCGCCCGCCACGGGATCGAGCGGCGCGTCCACACTGCGGGCGAGTCGAAGAGCTTCCTCGACCCGTTCCGCCCGGAAAAGCCCGAGGACGTGGCGCGGCTGCACGCGATCCTCTCCCCGATCCACGATGCCTTCAAGGCCCAGGTCGGCGGCCGGCGCGGTGCGCGGCTGGCCGGAGAGAAGGACCTCTTCACCGGCGACGTTTGGGTCGGTCAGGCAGCGGTCGACGAGGGGCTCGCCGACGGCGTCGCCCATCTCGTGCCGAAGCTGAAGGCGCTTTACGGCGAGAAGGTGAAGCTCGTGCCCTACGGCATGAAGCGGTCGATCTTCCAGCGCATCGGCGGCCGGATCCTCGGCGAGGCGCTCGACCAGATCGAGGAGCGTGCGCTCTGGGCGCGCTACGGGCTCTGAGATGGTCAAGGTCGTCACGTTCTTCCTGATCGGCATGGCAATCCTCGCCATCTTCGGCCGGCTGCGGTTCCCCCGCATCGGCACGGGACGCGGCGCGGCGCGCTGCCCGTCCTGCGGCCGGCCGCTGATCGGCCGCGGCCCCTGCGACTGTGGAGGCAAGGCATGAAACGCGCACTCGTCACCGGCGCCGCGCACCGGCTTGGCCGGGCCATGGCGCTCTACCTCGCCGGACGCGGCCACGACCTGGCAATCCATTACGCAAGCTCGGCAGAGTCCGCCGAGGCGCTGGCGGACGAGGCCCGCGCCTTGGGCGTGAAGGCCGTCCCGCTCCGGGCCGATCTTCTCATCGAGGCCGAGACGCGGGCGCTTGTGGGCCGCGCCGCCGAGGCGCTCGGCGGGCCGCTCACCGTGCTCGTCAACAACGCCTCGATCTTCGAATACGACAACATCCGCACCGCGACCCGGCAAAGCTGGGACCGCCACATCGAGTCTAACCTGCGCGCGCCGGTGGCGCTGACCCAGGACTTCGCGGCCCAGGCGCCGAAGGCGCTGCGCGACGCCGACGGTGAGCTTCGCGCGCAGGCGATGGTGATCAACATGCTCGACCAGCGGGTGCGCAAGCTCACGCCCGAGTTCATGTCCTACACGATCGCCAAGATGGGGCTCTGGGCCTTCACCCAGACCGCCGCGCGGGCGCTTGGCCCCGATATCCGGGTCAATGCGATCGGCCCCGGCTCGACCCTGCAGGGCGCCAAGCAGACCGAGGCCCAGTTCCGCGCCCAGCGCGCCGGATCGATCCTCGCGCGGGGCGCGAACCCCGAGGATATCTGTGCCGCGCTTGGATATTTCCTCGACGCGCCCGCGGTCACCGGCCAGTTACTCTGCGCGGACGGCGGCCAGCATCTCGGTTGGAAGACGCCCGATATTCTGGGTGTAGACTAGCAACTCTCAGCAGAAAATCGTAGCGCGCGGGCTTGACTTGTCCACCTGTAACGGCCGGGTAACGGGGGCGTTACGATTCTCCTAATGCTATCAGCGATTTGCCGCGATCACGAAAAAATCTGTTTATTTTCAGTTTCTTGAAGAGCGCCTAAAAATTAGGCAATCCGATGAAGCCTGCCGAAAACAAGGAAAATTTCCGAGCGCCCAAAACTTTTCACCAGAGTTATCCACAAAATCAGTGGACAGGTTTTCTCTTGATCCCGCGCCGTTAAGATTGCAGCCCGGCGGAGGGAATCGGAGCCGGAAGGGAAAGGCGCACGCGCATGACTGAAGTGACGTTGGGGCAACTTTCAGGCCATGCCCTGATCCAGTCCCACCTCAAGTCCCTGACCGCCCAGCCGGGGGTCTACCGGATGCTCGATGCCGAGGGGCGGGTGCTCTATGTCGGCAAGGCGCGCAACCTGAAGGCGCGGGTTTCGAACTATGCCCGCCCCACGGGCCATTCCGCGCGGATCCAGCGCATGATCCACGCGACCCATGCGATGATGTTCCTGACCACACGTACCGAGACCGAGGCGCTGCTGCTCGAACAGAACCTGATCAAACAGCTCAAGCCCTATTTCAACGTGCTCCTGCGCGACGACAAGTCGTTCCCGAACATCCTCGTCTCGAAGGAACATCCCTTTCCCCAGATCAAGAAGCACCGCGGCGCGAAGAAGGAGAAGGGCGACTATTACGGCCCCTTCGCGAGCGCGGGCGCGGTGAACCGGACGCTGAACCAGCTGCAGAAGGTGTTCCTGCTCCGGAACTGCTCGGACGCGATGTTCTCCAGCCGCACCCGGCCCTGCCTCCTTTACCAGATCAAGCGCTGCGCCGCGCCCTGCGTAGGGTACGTCGACGAGGCCGAATACGGCGCGCTCGTCGCCGATGCCGAACGCTTCCTGCAGGGCCGCTCGACCCAGGTCCAGGCTAAGCTCGCCCAGGAGATGGCGGCGGCCTCCGAGGCGCTGGAGTTCGAGCGCGCCGCAGCTTTGCGCGACCGGATCAAGGCGCTGACCCAGGTCCAGCAGGTGCAGGGGATCAACCCGCGCGGCGTCACCGAGGCAGATGTGGTTGCGCTGCACATGGAAGGCGGCCAGGCCTGCGTGCAGGTCTTCTTCATCCGCGCCAACCAGAGCTGGGGCAACCGCGACTTCTACCCAAAGACCGGCTCGGGCGCCGAGGAGGCCGAGGTGCTGGAGGCCTTCCTCGGCCAGTTCTACGCCGACAAGGCGCCGCCGCGCCTCATCCTCCTCAGCCATCCGATCGAGGATGCCGACCTGATGACCGAGCTTCTCTCCGACCGCGCCGGCCGCAAGGTCGAGATCGCGGTGCCGCAGCGGGGCGAGAAGGCGGAGCTTGTGGAGAACGCCGCCCGCAATGCCCGCGAGAGCCTCGGCCGCCGGATGAGCGAGAGCGCGGCGCAGTCGAAGCTCCTTGAAGGCCTCGCCGAGGCCTTCGACCTCGACGCACCCCCGCGCCGGATCGAGGTCTACGACAACTCCCATATCCAGGGCACGAACGCGGTCGGCGGCATGATCGTGGCGGGGCCGGAAGGCTTCGTGAAGGGCCAGTATCGCAAGTTCAACATCAAGGGCACCGACCTCACCCCCGGCGACGATTTCGGCATGATGAAGGAGGTGCTGACTCGGCGCTTCGCCCGGCTCCTGAAAGAGGATCCGGACCGCGAGGGCGAGGCCTGGCCCGACCTCCTGCTGATCGACGGCGGTGCCGGGCAGGTCTCGGCCGTGGCCGGGATCATGGCGGAGATGGGGGTCGAGGACATCGCCATGATCGGCGTCGCCAAGGGCATCGACCGCGACGCCGGCAAGGAGGAGTTCCACCGCCCCGGCAAGCGCCCCTTCGCGCTGCCGCACAATTCGCCGGTGCTCTACTTCGTCCAGCGGCTGCGCGACGAGGCGCATCGCTGGGCGATCGGCGCCCACCGCGCGAAGCGCGCCAAATCGGTGGGCGCGACGCCTTTGGACGAAGTGCCGGGGATCGGCGCCGCGCGCAAACGCGCCCTGCTTCAGCATTTCGGCTCGGCGAAGGCGGTGAGCCGAGCCGGTTTGGAGGATCTGAAGGCCGTCGACGGCATTTCCGAGACCATCGCCCAGACGGTCTACGATTTCTTCCACGCGCAGGGATAGGGTGTGGCCGGGCGGTGCATCGCCGCCGCCCGGACGTCGCAATCTTACCCGGAATGATGCTCGCAAGTCACGTTCGGGTTGAACGGATTCAGCTCGCCGCTCGGGTTGTCGCGGAACAGCCAGACATGCTGGTCGAAATGCGGCATGAAGCCGTGGGCCTCGTCGCCCTCGGTCGCCGGATCATCGACCATGTGATCCCAGGGCCGGCCGTTCAGCACTGGCCCCTCGGTGTTGCCGGCTTCCATCCAGGACTTCTCGAACACGAGGTTCTCGATTCCGACGAGTTCCATCGACCCGTCGGCCTGCGGTTCGTAGAGCAGGACCGCGGGTTGATTGAAGTCGGTATGGGTGCCGGTGCCGTCCACGCGCTCGGTTCCCTGCACGATCCCGAGCAGGTCCGGACGCAGGTAATGGATCCCCATCGCGCCCCATTCCGCCGGCAGCCCCTCGTGCGCGGCCGAGACGCAATGGCCGCTCGGATCGGGAATGTAGCCCTCTCCGAGAGCGACGTTGACGTCCTTGTATTTCTCCGTCGCGGCACGGAGTGCGTCGAGGTCGTAATCGTCGCCGAAGGCGACTGACGGCAGGCTCACGGCCAGTGCGGCGGCGGCCAAAATCGTATGTTTCATACTGGTCCCTCCAAATCTGTCCGTCCCGGCCGTAACGACTCGGGGAACGGACTCCAGCAATCTACCACAGCACCATTCCGGGGAGCAGGGCGTTGTCGCGTTCCGCGACAGCGATGCCTGTGGCGCCGCGCCAGCCTCGGACCCGGTCACGGCGCGGATCGCGCGCTGTGACGCATATCCGTTCAATCCGCCCATAGGGCACGGCGCGGCAGGTGGCGAACCGATCCTTCAATCCCCGCACATATTCACTTATTTCAAATGGTTATGCACAACCTCGCGACTGACGCGCGAAAGCCATGGCCTGCGTTATCCCTCTTTTCCCCCGACGCGCCTGCGGCTAGGGTGCCGCCATGAATTTGACGATCCCGAACACCCTGACGGTGCTCCGTCTTCTCGCCGCGCCCGGCGTCGCGGTGATGTTCCTCTATTTCCATCGCCCCTGGGCGGATTGGTTTGCGCTTGCCCTGTTCATCACCGCCGCGATCACCGATTTCTTCGACGGCTACCTCGCCCGCGCCTGGGGCCAGGAATCGCGGCTCGGCGCGATGCTCGACCCAATTGCCGACAAGGCGATGGTTGTGATCGCGATCATGGTGCTCACCGGCTATTCGGGCATGAATCCCTGGCTGATCCTGCCCGCCGCGCTGATCCTTTTCCGCGAGGTCTTCGTCTCGGGCCTGCGCGAGTATCTCGGCTCCTCGGCCGGACTTCTCAAGGTCACCAAGCTCGCCAAGTGGAAGACGCTGGCGCAGATGGTGGCGATCGCGGTGCTGTTCCTCGGCACCGGGCTCGAGCATCTCGAGGGCATCGCCCGGCGCGGCCTGACACCGGAGGAATATGCCGAGCTGGTGACCGCCGGCCTCGCCGATCCGATCCGCTCCTGCGGGGTGCGCGGCTGTTCGTCCTATGCGACGATGGCGGGCCTGACCTTGATCTGGATCGCCGCGGTACTCACATTCCTCACCGGATGGGACTATTTCCGCAAGGCGCTGCCGTTCCTGAAGGACGACGCATGATCGACGTGCTCTATTTCGCCTGGGTCCGGGAACGGATCGGCTGCCCGCGCGAACGGGTCGACACCGATGCCGCGACCGTCGCCGAGCTCGTCGAGGAGCTGAAAGCGCGCGAGGACCGCTACGCGGCGGCCTTCGCCGATGTCTCGGCGCTCCGCGTCGCACTCGACCAGGAACTGTCGGAGTTCTCCGCGCCGCTCGACGGCGTGCGCGAGGTCGCGTTCTTCCCGCCGATGACCGGGGGCTGAGGGTGCGTGTCCGGGTCCAGGCCGAGCCCTTCGACTACGGCGCGGAATGCGCGGGCTTCGGACAGGGCGGGCGCGATGTCGGCGCCGTGGTCACCTTCCTCGGCGTCGTGCGCGACGACAAGGGCACGCTCGCGCGGATGGAGATCGAGCATTATCCGGGCATGACCGAGAAGGCGATCGCCGCGATCGCCGAAGAGGCGCGGACGCGCTGGAACCTCGCCGACGTCCTCGTGATCCACCGCCACGGCGCCCTCGTGCCGGGCGAGGCGATCATGATGGTCGCGACCGCGGCGCTCCACCGCGTCGCCGCGTTCGCCGCGGCGGAGTTCCTGATGGACTACCTGAAGTCCCGCGCCCCCTTCTGGAAGAAGGAGTTCGGCCCGGACGGAGCCGAATGGGTCGCCGCGAAGGACGACGACGAGGACGCGCTGCGGCGCTGGTGAAGCGCCGCGACCGCGGTCCGACCGGTTAGCCCGCGTTCAGCTTCTCGATATAGGTGCGCAGCTCCTCGGCTTCGTGGCGGGCGTCGCGCAGCCCGTCCATCGCCGCCTTCAACTCCGCCTGACTCTGGTGGAGCAGGTTGACTAGCTCGGCTTCCCGCTCCTCGAGCGTGACAACTGCGCTGTCGCGGGCTTCCTCGGCGTCGTGCAGGTCGCGCGCCATCTTCTCCAGTTCACCCATGTCGGCCTGCGTGACCCGGCTCAGCCGGTGCAGAAGCCAGCAGGCGAACCAGCCGAGCGCGAAGGCCACGAACAAGATGATGGCGGTCGCTATGATGAATTCGGTTCTGTTCATGTCTGCCCTTTGCCGCGCCCGAAACTGTCGGTCAAGTCTACGTCGTGCCTACTGCTCCGGCCGCGGCTTCGGCCGCACGGTCTTGTCGTCGGGGGTCTGGATCGCGACCGCGACCTCCTCCGCCGTCCCCTCGCCGGCTCCGTCGACGGCTGTATCCGCCGCGGCGCCGATCAGCCGGAACTCGATCCGCCGGTTCGCCTCGCGGCCCGCCTCGGTGCCGTTGTCGCCGATCGGCACCGTCTCGCCATAGCCCACCGCCGTCAGGTTGCCGGTCAGCACCCGGCGCGACTGCAGCGCCGCGACCACCGCCTGGGCGCGGTCCTGGCTGAGGTCGAGGTTCATCTCCTCACGCCCCTGGCTGTCGGTATGGCCGCCGATCTCGATCGGGAAATCGGCGCAGTCCTTCATCCGCTCGGCGATCTGGTCGAGCGTCTTGGCCGCGTCGGGCGCGAACTGAGCCGAGCCCGGCTCGAAGTTGATCTTGTGCGCGGCGAGCATCGCGTTGATCTCGGCCACGCATTCCTCGGCCGTGGGCAGGCCCAGAAGCGGGTCCAGCGCCTCGTCGTAGCGGATGTCGAGGTCGTATTGCTGGGTCTCGCCGAGCTTGTCCGACAGGATCCGCGCGACGGTATCGCTCGCCGTGGTGGAGCCGGTGACGCCGGTCAGGCGAATGATCTCGGGCCGGACCGTGACGCTGCCGCTGTCGAGCTCGCCCAGCGCCTCGAGCGCGGAGAGGGTGCGCAGCGGCCAGCCCGCGGGCACGCCCGGGTCGAGCCGGGTCGCGACATGCACATCCGCCGCGCCGAACCGGGCGTTGGCGTAGCTGACGACGGCGTCGCGGGCGCGCTGGTCGCCAAGCCGGCCCCGCAGCTCCAGCCGGCCCTCGGGCGAGAGCACTGCGCTGAACTCCATCGCGCCGCCGGCGGCCTCGGCCTGGGGTTTCGGCGTCAGCACCGCATGGAGCGAAAACACCTCGGGCAGGTTCGACTCGAGCTCGCCGAGGACGCGGTCGAAGGCCTCCGGGCTGACCGTTTCGGAGGCAATGAGCGAAACGTCGGCATCCGAATAGGTGATCGAACCGGCACCGAGCTGACCCAACGCGGCAATGCCCATCGTGACGGCATCGCCCCAAGCCGGCGTCGGCACGCCAAGGCCGATCGTGCAGGCGATCTTGCCGGTCGCCCCGGCCTCGGTCGCGGCGGCAAGGATACGGTCGCGCGTGTGCTCGCTGTCGGCCGAGCAGGCGTCGAACCGCGCGCCGTCGCCGTCGACGAGGAAGCGCAGCGTGAAGGGTGTGATCACCGGCCGTGGCGCCGAGATGTCGAGCACGAGCTTCACACCGCGCGGCGCCTTGCGGGCCAGTTCCGCCTCGAGCCGCGCCTTTTGTGCGGCGCTGTCGCCGATCGCGGTGATTGAAATGCGCTCGGCGCTGATAGAAACCTTGGCGCGCGGCAGCTTGGCGAGCGCCTCGATGCCGAAACGGACGGCCTCGTTCCAGCCCTCGGGCACCGGGTGATCGGCACTTTCGAGCATGTCGGTCACCGCCCCCGCCCCGGCCAGCTCGCCGAGATCGGTAACGATCGCCTCCCGGTCCTCGGTTTCGGGTACGAGACCAATGAGCGAGATCCCGTCGCCGTTGCGCAGGATCTCGATGGTGAAGTCGGGCGCCTCCAGCTCGGCGGCGAGGGTCACGTCCATCGCGTCGGTCAGGCGGTCCGCATCGACGATCGTGCCGGCGACCGAGAGCGCGCGGAACCGGGCGGCCTCGGTCGGCGCGGTGCCGGAGAGGATCACCTGCAACCCGTCGGTGGCGACGGCAGCCCAGTTGTGGCCCGCGGTGGTGAGCGCCTCGCCCACGCCCTCGGCCGAACGCCGCTCGATCACCGCGGCGGTCCAGCTCGCCGTCGCGATGCTCAGCGCGGCGGCCAAGAGGAAGGCCGATGCCGCGAGCGCGTTCGGCGTGGCTTCGGCCGGGTTCAGATGGCGCGTCAACGGCGAAAGGCGCATGGGATCGGACCAGGGTGACCGCGGAGGAACGCGCCTTCCTTAAGCGCCGCCTCCCGCGGGATCAATCACAGGAACGCGGCCACGGCAAGAAACAGCGCAGCGATCAGGCCGGTGTCGCGATTGGCGCGGAAAATCGTCAGGCAGTTCGCGGGATCGTCGATATCGAGCCGGCGCATCTGCCAGAGAAGATGCCAGCCCACCGCCCAGGGTCCGGCGAGCGCGACGGCAAGCTTCACCGGGCCGGCCGCCGGCAAGACCGCCGCGAGAATCGCTGTCGTCATCAGCGCCACGGTGGACATCAGGAACAGCCCGAGCCACTTCCCGGTCGCCGCGCCGAAGAGCCGCGCGGTGGACTTCACGCCGATCAGCACGTCGTCCTCCTTGTCCTGATGGGCGTAGATCGTGTCGTAGAAGAGCGTCCAGGCGATGCCCGAGGCATAGAGCAGGATCGAAGCCCAGGTGACCGAGCCGGAATGGGCGGCATAGGCGAGGACCGCGCCCCAGTTGAAGGCGAGACCGAGGAAGAGCTGCGGCCACCAGGTGAAGCGTTTCGCGAAAGGATAGATCCCGACGAGGCCGAGCGAGGAGAGGCCGAGCAGGATCGCGACCCAGTTGAAGGAAAAGAGCACGAGTGCCGAGAGCCCCATCTGCGCGACCATCCAGACCAGCGCCTGCTTCACGCTGACCTGCCCCGAGGGGATCGGCCGCGACCGGGTGCGCGCAACGGCGGCATCGAAGTCGCGGTCGGTGATGTCGTTCCAGGTGCAGCCCGCCCCGCGCATCAGCCAGGCGCCGAGCGCACAGCCGACGACGATCCAGAGATCCCAGAGCCGCCAGCCATCCTGCGCCGCCGCGAGCGCCACGCCCCACCAGCAGGGCAGCAGCAGGAGCCAGGTGCCGATCGGCCGGTCGGCGCGGGAGAGCCTCAGATAGGGGCGGGCGAATTCCGGCGCGTGGCGGTCGACCCAGTTGCCCTTCACCGCGTCTGCGACCTGTCCGGCGGGCTCTGGCGTTTCGTCGGGCGCACTCATAAGGTCGGCCTCATGGCATTGGCGAAGATCAGGCTCTGTGTAGACCAGCCGCTCGGGGCGGGGCAATCGGTTCTCCTGACCGAGGCGCAGGCGCATTACCTTTTCGGGGTGATGCGCGAGGGCGTCGGGACGCAGGTACTGCTCTTCAACGGGCAGGACGGCGAATGGCTGGCCGAGGTCAGCGAGGCGGCGAAGAAGCGCGGGGCGCTGCTCTGCCTTGCGGCGACGCGGGCACAGACCGTGCTTCCCGATCTCTGGCTCCTCTTCGCGCCGGTGAAAAAGGCGCGGACCGATTTCATCGTCGAGAAGGCGGTGGAGCTGGGCGTCGCGCGGCTCCAGCCGGTGCTGACCGAGTTCACCAGTTCCGAACGCTTCCGCCGCGACAAGGCCGAGGCGCATGTCCGCGAGGCGGCCGAGCAATGCGGCGCGCTCGCTCTGCCCGCGGTCGAGGACGCGGCACCGCTCTCCCGCGTGCTGGCCGGCTGGGATCCGGCGCGGCGCATCCTCTGGGCCGACGAATCCGAGGCCGGCGCCGCGACGACGTTCGCGGGCCTCGCCCCCGGCCCCTGGGCGATCCTCATCGGGCCGGAGGGCGGCTTCTCGGAGACCGAGCGCACAAGGCTCCGGGCCTTGCCCTACATCCGCCCGGTCGCGCTCGGCCCGCGCATCCTGCGCGCCGAGACCGCCGCGCTGGCGGCGATCACGCTCTGGCAGACACATCTGGGGGACTGGCGGTGACCCAGGATCCGGTCGTCCGGCTGCACCTCTACTTTGCCCGCGACAACGACCGCGCGGTGATCCTGCGGCAGGGGCCGTCGAAGCAGTTCCGGCTGATCCTCTGGCACCGCGACACCGACACTTTCGAGGACGGCCAGTGGCTGAAGCACAAGGTCTATCCCGAACGCTGCGACCTCTCGCCGGACGGGCGGCATTTCCTCTACTTCGCGCTGAACGGTGACTGGTCCGGCGTGTCCGAGGGCGCCTATTCCGCGCTGTCGCGGCCGCCCTATTTCACCGCGCTGGCGCTCTTTCCCGAAGGCAGCACCTGGGGCGGCGGCGGGCGGTTTCTCGACAATGTGCACTATGTCGCCGTCGGAGGCGCCGACGTGATCGGCCGCGACGACGGGCTCGTGCGGCTCTACCAGCGCACACCCGACAAGGACTGCCCGACCGGGCTTCGCACGGTGGACGGGCGCCCCGCGAAGATCGGCAAGGCCAAGGCCGAACGCGCCTTCCTGCGCGAACTGCCGCCCGATCCTGCGCTGTCGCTCTACGACACGCTCGGCGGCCGACTCCACCGGCGGCGCGGGAATGACCTGGAACTGATCCGCGATTTCACCGAGATGACATTCGAGCCGATCCGCGCGCCCTATGACTGGCGCGAGCCGCACGCGGAGGGGACGGCAGAGCCGTGGCATCCCCTTGGAAGAGAGGAGGGATGAGACGTGCAGGCCCGACAGACCTTCCAGCGATCCGCGCCTTCCTCGGTGCGCGGGTGGAGAGGGCGATGTTTCCCCTGTCGAATCTCGACCGGTTCGGCCTTGACGGCGAGGCTGACTATGCGCCCTCGATGTGGGTCGCCGAACAGGACGGCGCGGTGGGCGGCGTCCTGACCGTCGGACGCGGGGGAATGGTGATGCCGAACCTGGCGGGAAACGATCCCGCCGCTGCGATCGACATTCTTCGTGGACGCGCGGTTTCCGGCCTGATCGGCCCAATGGAGGAGGTGCGTCCCCTGTTGGCAGCCCTCGGCATTGCAGGATATCCGGCCACGCTCGACCGCGATGAAACGCATTTCGCGCTCGACCTCGACGACCTGACGGTGCCGGAGGGCGAAGGCAGCCTGGCTACGCTTGCGGCCGCCGATCCCGAGGAGATGATCCGCTGGCGCGCCGACTACAATGTAGAGGCGAATGGTTTGCCGCACGTGAAGGCTGAGAAGGAAGCCCGGGCTTCATACCAGAGTTATATCGCTGCGAGGTCTCACCGGGTCCTCATGGCGGGTGGCCGTCCGCTCGCCACCTCCGGTTTCAACGCCTTCCTGCCCGATATCGTCCAGATCGGCGGCGTCTATACTCCTCCTTCCCTTCGCGGGCGCGGTCATGCCCGGCGGGTCGTGGCGCTGCACCTGGCCGAGGCGCGGGCGCGGGGGGTGACACGGGCGACGCTCTTCTCCGGCTCCGATATGGCGTCACGGGCCTATCGGGCCATTGGTTTCCGGCGGATCGGGCAGTGGACGCTTGTGATCTTCGACGTCAAACCGGTGGTGTCATGATCCGGCCCGAGGTCAAGGCGCATCTTCATCGCTGGCGCGAGGTGATCGCGGCCGCCGCCACCGGTCTGTTCGCGCTCTGGCTCTTCTGGCTCGGCGGCTGGTTCCTGCAGGGGCTCGGGGTGATCGGCGCAATACTCGCCCTTGGCTGGGGGGTGATCGCGCTCCGTCGGCTGCGCTTCCTGCGCTCCGTTGCCGCCCCGGGCGTGGTCGAGGTCGACGAGGGGCAGGTCGGCTACTGGGGCCCAAGCTTCGGCGGCTTCGTGGCGCTGGCCGATCTGGTCGAGGTCCGGCTCACCGAGTTCCACGGCACGAGGCAATGGCGGCTCCGCACCGCCTCGGGCGAGGTTCTGACGGTGCCGGTGGACGCGGCCGGGGCGGAGAAGCTCTACGACGCCTTCGCGGCCCTTCCCGGCATCGACATGGCCGCGCTCACCGCCGCGCTCGACCGGGGAGTCGAGACCCTGCCCCTGTGGAAACGCGCCGACCGATCGCTGCCGGGTCGGTAAGCGATCACGAAGTGTCATGTTTTCGCACAGACAATCCGCGCGTGGTGGGCTTGACTCGGCGCGCATGGCACTTCAGGTCTATGCGTCCCTGTCAGCCAGAAGATCGAGGCCCCCATGTCCATACCCCAATCAGGCGGAGGCCCGGTCGAACGGTTCGAACAGCTTGCCGAATACCTCGAAGCCGGTTGCAAGCCCAAGGACGACTGGCGCATCGGCACCGAGCACGAGAAGTTCGGCTATTGCAAGGACACGCTGAAGCCCCTGCCCTATGACGGGCCGCGCTCGATCAAGGCGATGCTGGAAGGCATCCGCGACCGCTTCGGCTGGGACCCGATCGAGGAGCAGGGCAACATCATCGGCCTGACCAAGGACGGCGCGAACATCAGCCTCGAACCCGGCGGCCAGTTCGAACTGTCGGGCGCGCCCCTGGAGACGATCCACCAGACCTGCGACGAAGTGAACGCGCATCTGCGCGACGTCCAGAGCGTCGCCGACGAGATCGGCGCGCGGTTCATCGGCCTCGGCGCCGCGCCCGAATGGACCCATGACCAGATGCCGATGATGCCGAAGGGGCGCTATCGGCTGATGACCGACTACATGGGCCGTGTCGGTACGCATGGCACACAGATGATGTACCGCACCTGCACGGTGCAGGTGAACCTCGACTTCGGCTCCGAGGCCGACATGGTCAAGAAGCTGCGCGTGGCGCTGGCGCTGCAACCCGTCGCCACCGCGCTCTTCGCCAACTCGCCCTTCTTCGAGGGCAAGGTGAACGGCCACAAGTCCTGGCGGAGCCGGATCTGGCGCGACCTTGACCCGGCCCGCACCGGCACGCTGCCCTTCGTCTTCGAAGACGGCATGGGCTTCCAGCGCTATGTCGACTACGCGCTCGATGTGCCGATGTATTTCGTCTACCGCGACGGCAAGTACATCAACGCGCTCGGCCAGTCGTTCCGCGACTTCCTGAACGGCGAGCTGCCCGCGCTGCCGGGCGAGAAGCCGACGCTTTCGGACTGGGCCGACCACCTGACGACGATCTTCCCCGAGGCGCGTCTGAAGAAGTTCATCGAGATGCGCGGCGCCGATGGCGGCCCGTGGCGCCGGCTTTGCGCCCTGCCCGCGCTCTGGGTCGGCATGCTCTATGACGGCGCGGCGCTCGACGCGGCCTGGGATCTCGCCAAGGGCTGGGACACGCAGACACGCGAGGCTCTGCGCGTCGCGGCCTCGGTCGACGGGCTACAGGCGGAAACCAACGGTGTGCGTATGCACGACCTCGCCCGCGAGGTGGTGGCGATCGCCGAGGCCGGGCTCAAGGCCCGCGCCCGGCCCGGCGCCGGCGGCATGGTGCCGGACGAGACCCATTTCCTCAACGCGCTGCAGGAGAGCATCGAGACCGGCAAGGTGCCGGCCGACGAGCTCCTGGAGAAGTATCACGGCGAATGGGGCGGCGATCTCAACCGCATCTACGCCGAATACAGCTACTGACGCCGCACCTGCGGCATCGAGGACGGGCCGTAGCCGCCGCCCAGGGGATCGGCGCCGTGATCGTTCGGCCCCTCGTCGCCCTGGGTCGCGAACCACCAGATCAGGATGATCCAGCCGATGATCGGGATCAGCCAGATCAGGAGCCACCAGCCCGACCGGCCGGTGTCATGCAGTCGGCGCACGCTGACGGCGAGCGACGGCAGGATCACCGCGAGCCCGTATAGCGAAGAGAGTGGCTGAATCGGGCCGGCATCCATCATGCCGTGGCCGAAGCCGAACAGGATGCCGTCGACCACGCTCAGCACGATGTTGGCGAGGAAGTTAAAGAGCGTGAACCACCAGAATTCCGCGCGCCGCGCACGTCCCGAAAAAGTCGCGTATTTCGAAAAGCATGTGCGAACGGCGGTCTGAAAATCCATGATCGGGCACCCTTCCTGACGCGCGCAGCCTCCCCCGAGAGGGGCGGCTTGTAAAGGGGGGGCATGGCCTGTTCCTGCGCGATGGTGCGGACTCCGTTCAGGTGTGGGGTGAGCCTTACCGCTGCGACTGGCGTGGCCGGCGAAGCCGCACCGGATGGCGAAGCCGACAACCGCACGGCCTCGGATACCGGCGGTCGGGTTCGTCACGCGACGACCTGGCGCACGTTTCCCGGGTCGCCGACAAGCTTCTGCAGATCCGGACGAGGTGCTCGAGGAGGGCGGTGAAGTGAAGGTCAAGCTCCTCGACATCGACAAGCACGGCAAGGTCCGGCTCGGCATGAGATGGTCGACCAGGAGATCGGCGACGAGCTCGCGCCCGGGGCGAAGGAAAAGTCCGG
Organism: Albidovulum salinarum; assembly: GCF_025673475.1. NCBI lineage: Bacteria > Pseudomonadati > Pseudomonadota > Alphaproteobacteria > Rhodobacterales > Paracoccaceae > Albidovulum > Albidovulum salinarum. Next base: position 113,900 of record NZ_JAOVQO010000009.1, read on the forward strand.
CACCGCCGAGGCGTGAGGTCTGGCTCAAGCGAACCGAAGGCCCGGGCATCCGCCCGGGCCGTTTCGTTCTGCGCTATGCCGGTTCCGTGCCCGTCCGCTTCGGGTTCAAGGCCGTGCGGCCGCTGCTCACTCGATGGCGGCCGAGAATGTCGCGGTCAGACGTTCATTCAATGCGGCATGGGGGGGAGCGGATGTGCCGTAATGCAGTACCGCCAGTGCCGCGATATCGTTGAAGATAACGACTGATCCGCCATCGGGCGAAGCATAGACCAATATCTTCTGGCAGAAGGCATCAATGCCGATTGACGGAAAATTCGCCATCGCTACCCCACCGGGCGCGGGACCGCCAAAGAGCAGGAGTACCGCCGGCACGAGTTCGGAACCGAGTTGTTGGGCCTGTGCGGCGTAATCCACTTCCCCGAACCATACCGTATCTGCCTGCGCGGTGATCGCCTCCTTCAGTTTCGCGACCGTCTCCGGGACGCCGTGGGAGGATGCAAGCTCAATGATCCCGTAGTCGGGGGTCAGAGCGGAGGTTTGCACCGGGCGCGGACCGCTTTCGGACATGGCTTGCAGGACGGGCGCGAGGCGGTCATCGAATTTCCCGAGAATATCGGTGTCAGTGATGCCATGCCGCGCCTTCAGAAACTCCGACGAGGTGAAGACGGCGCTGGCTTTGCCGTTTTCGTCGAAGGACAGAACCCTGAAAGGCAAGTCCAGGCCGGAGCGGATGTTCGAAGACAGAAGCTGAGTGTTGATCTCGGGGTCGGATAACAATGCCACTCGGGAAGACGGCATTTCGACGCCTGCGGCGGCGGCAAGTCTCGCATGGTCGATCTCGACTACCGGCTCCAGCTGTTCTTCCGCCGCAGCGGTTTTCGCGGCTTCGATCACTGAATCCACGGCTTGCTGAACGGACTGGCCCAGGCTCGCTGTTGCGAGGAAAATCGATGTGCCTGCAGCGAAGGTAATTTGCAAAAACCGCGCCATGAACAATCCCTTTTTGTCAACCAACACGTCGGCTTCCGATGCGCCGTGCTACAATTGATCCTTTAGCCCCGGCACGAGTCAACATTCGCTTCATCCGCCAGGTGAAGCGGTGCGGTCGTGTAGTTGTGCAGTTCCGTCCAGACAGCCCGGATGCGCGCGTGACAGTGCCCGGCGGTTTCGCTATTGCGCCTCCATGAGCGATCTGCCCGCCTCCGCCCGCGTCACCGTCGTCAGCGTCTGCTTCAACAGCATGGCGGTGCTGCCGGACATGCTCGCCTCGGTCCCGGCGGGGACGCCGGTCGTGCTGGTCGACAATGCCTCGACCGATGCGGCCGCCGTCGCGGAACTCGCCGGTGCGCGGGGCGCGCGCCTCGTGCGCAATGCCGAGAACCGCGGCTTCGGTGTCGCCTGCAACCAGGGTGCGGCGCAGGCGGAAACCGAGTTCGTGCTCTTTCTCAATCCCGACGCCCAGCTGATGCCGGACACGCTCGACGAGCTGGTCGCGGCGGCAGAGCGCCATCCGCACGCCTCGGCGATGAACCCGCGCATCGCGGAGGCGGATGGTTCCGCCTATTTCAAGCGCCACAGCCACCTGATGCCGCGCGCCGAGAAGATGCCGCGCGGCTGGCCCGAGGCGGACCGCGAGGTCACGGTCCTGTCCGGCGCCGCGCTCTTCGTGCGGCGGGCGGATTTCGAGGCGGTGGGCGGCTTCGATCCGGAGATATTCCTCTACCACGAGGATGACGACCTCAGCCGCCGGCTGCGTTCCGAGCGTGGGCCGTTGATGTTCGTCCGCGCCGCCTTGGTGCAGCATCTCGGCGGGCGTTCCTCGGTGCGCAGCCCCGAAGTGGCGGCCTTGAAGGCCTGGCACATGGGCCGCTCGCGGGTCTATGCGGCGCGCAAGCATGGCCAGAAGTTCGCCTTCGGCCGGGCGCTGCTTCAGGCGGCGGCGCAGCTCCTGTCGCCGGCGGTCCTTCTGTCGAAGCGCAAGCGCGCCAAGCAATGGGCGTTCTTCCGCGCGGTGCTCGCGAGCCGGAAGCCCGGCTGAGTTCAGCCCTGTGTCGGGTGGAAGCGGCCGGCGGGCGAGAGGGTGAAGATATCGCAGCCATCGGCGGTCACGCCCACCGAATGCTCGAACTGCGCCGAGAGCGACTTGTCGCGCGTCACCGCGGTCCAGTCGTCGGCGAGCACCTTTGTCTCGGGCCGGCCGAGATTGACCATCGGCTCGATGGTGAAGAACATGCCCTCTTCGAGCCGCGGCCCCGTGCCGGCGCGGCCGTAATGCAGGACATTCGGCGGCGCATGGAACACCCGGCCGAGCCCGTGGCCGCAGAAATCGCGCACGACGCTCATCCGCTGCGCCTCGACGTAAGCCTGGATCGCGTAGCCGATGTCGCCGAAGGTGTTGCCGGGGCGCACGGCCTCGATCCCCTTCATCAAAGCGTCATGGGTCACTTCGATCAGCCGCTCGGCCTTGCGGCTGAGATTGCCCGCGACATACATCCGGCTGGTGTCGCCGTACCAGCCGTCGACGATCACGGTGACGTCGATGTTGAGGATGTCGCCGTCCTTCAGCACCTTCGGCCCCGGAATCCCGTGGCAGACGACATGGTTGACCGAGATGCAGGAGGCGTGCTGGTAGCCGCGGTAGCCGATCGTCGCGGATTTCGCGCCCGCCGCCTCGACCCGCTCCTCTATGAAGGCATCGAGCGCGCCGGTGGTCACACCGGGCTCAACGAGCGCCGCCACATCGTCGAGAATCTCCGCCGCGAGCCGGCCGGCGCGGTGCATGCCCTCATAGTCAGAAGGCTCATAGATTCTGATCCCGTCCTTGGTCAGACGGCCGCGCGGGTCATCCACGAGCTGCTCCTTCCGCTCCATATCACGCCTAGATAATCAAGGATCGCGGCTTTGGCCAGAGCCGGGGCTTTCCCCGCGCCGCGCGCTTGCCTATAGATTCGATGCGAGAGGTACGATCATGCCCAATCCCACCGCCGCCATCCTGATCATCGGGGACGAGATCCTGTCGGGTCGCACCCGCGACGCCAACATGCACCATCTCGCCGGAGAGCTGACCCGTATCGGGATCACCCTGAAAGAGGTGCGGATGGTCGCCGACGAGAAGCCGGCGATCGTTGCCGCCGTGAACGCGCTGCGCGCCAGCCACGACCATCTCTTCACCTCCGGCGGCATTGGTCCGACCCATGACGACATCACCGCCGATGCGGTGGCGGAGGCCTTCGGTTTGACGCTCGGCATTCGCGAGGACGCCCGCGCGCTCCTCGCCGCGCATTACGACCGCGCCGGGCTTGAATTCAACGCCGCGCGCCAGCGCATGGCGCGGATCCCCGAGGGCGCCAGCCTGATCGAGAACCCGATCTCGATCGCGCCGGGCTTCTCGCTCGGCAATGTCCATGTGCTCGCCGGGGTGCCGAACATCTTCCAGGCGATGGTCGCCTCGCTTCTGCCGCGACTGGCCGGGGGCAAGCCGCTCCTCAGCCAGACGCTCCGGATCGACCAGGGTGAGGGCGTGATCGCCGGGCCGCTCGGGATGCTCGCGGCCGAGTTCGCCGATCTTTCCATCGGCTCCTACCCGTTCATCCAGAACGGCGCCTATGGCGCGAACATCGTGATCCGCGGCAGCGATCCAGCGCGGATCGATCTGGCCATGTCCAAGCTCGCGGCGCTCTTTCCCAAAGGCGGCGCATGAGCGACATTTTTGCGGCGTCGGACGCGACCTGGCCGGCCGCGGCGGTCCATCGCGCGGGCGCCTTTCTCGTGCGCGAGGGGCAGGGCGGCGGCCAGCGCGTCAGTTCCGCAACCGCCGAGGCGGTCTGGGACGCGGCCGATCTCGACGCCGCCGAGGCCATGCAGCGGAACCTCGGCCAGCGGCTCCTGTTCATGGTCCGCCCGGGCGATGAGGCGCTTGACGCCGCGCTGGAGGCGCGCGGCTACCGCGTCGTCGATCCCGTGAACATCTATGCCGCGCCGGTGGCCGAGCTTCTGGCCGAGGTGCCGCCGCTTTCGGCCTTCACGATCTGGCCGCCGCTGGCGATCATGCGCGACCTCTGGGCGGAGGGCGGGATCGGCCCCGGCCGGCTCGCCGTGATGGCGCGTGCCGAGGGGCCGAAGACCACGGTTCTCGGCCGCGTGAACGACCGCGCGGCAGGGACCGCCTTCGTCGCGATCCACCGTGAGACGGCGATGATGCACGCCTTGCAGGTCGTGCCCGAGCAGCGTCGGCAAGGATCCGCCGTCAAGATGATGCGGAAAGCCGCAGCATGGGCGCAAGATCATGGTGCAGAACGGTTTTTGGTGCTTGTTACGGCGGCCAACGCGGAGGCCAACGCGCTCTATTCTTCCCTGGGAATGCGGATTGTGGGACATTATCACTATCGGTCGAAAGAACCCTGAACAGGCAAGGGGAGCAGTTGACAGACAGAGGCGAACGCCCCACGGCGCTTGATCTACCCATGATCGAGCCACTTCCGGATGCGACCCGGAAGTATTTTGATGTCTGCACCGAAAAGCTCGGCCTCGTTCCCAATGTCCTCAAGGCATATGCTTTCGACGTCGACAAGCTCAACGCTTTTACCGCCATCTACAACGACCTGATGTTGGCCGAGAGCGGGCTGACGAAGCTCGAACGCGAGATGATCGCGGTCGCGGTCTCGTCGCTCAACCGGTGCTGGTACTGCCAGGTGGCGCATGGTGCCGCCGTCCGCGAGCTGTCGGGCGATCCGGTGCTGGGCGAGGCGCTGGTGATGAACTGGCGCGTCGCGCCGCTGTCGGATCGACAGCGGGCGATGCTGGAGTTTGCCGAAAAGTTGACACATTCATCATCCAGGATCGGCGAGGCAGATCGCCGGATGCTGCGGGATGCGGGCTTTTCCGACCGCGACATCTGGGACATCGCCTCGGTCACGGGGTTTTTCAACATGACCAACCGCATCGCTTCGGCCACTTCGATGGAACCCAACCCTGAGTATCACGGGGCGCATCGATGAAACGGCTCGCGCTCACGCTGCTCCTGCTCGCCCCCGCGGCCCAGGCCGCGCCGACCCTGGCGCTGCCGCCGCAGGCCGCGCGCACGGCCGAGGAGGCGCGCTCCGTCGGCAGCTACGCGCTGCCGGTCGGACCGTGGTCCGCGGGGCGGATCGAAACCCTCGCGACCGAGGGCGAGGTTTCCCGCACCGCCTGGCGCGTTCCCGACCCGGACCTGACCACGATGGGGCTGCTCGCCACCTTGCGCGATCAGCTGCGCGAAGAGGGGTTCGAGGTGCTCTTCGAATGCGACACCGACCGTTGCGGCGGCTTCGACTTCCGCTTCGGCACCCCGGTCCTGGCCGAGCCCGAGATGCATGTCGACCTCGGCGACTTCCGGTTCCTGTCGGCGCGCCGCGGCGCCGAGCCCACGGCCGACTATGTCAGCCTGCTCGTAAGCCGTTCGACCAACGGCGGATATGTCCAGATGACGCGCGTCGGCCCGGCGCTGCCCAAGCCTGCCGAACTGGTGAAGGCGGCCGCGCCCGCCCAACCCGAGGTCGTGCGGCTGCCCGGTGAACTCGACGGCATGGGGCGCATGGTGCTCGACGGTCTGGCCTTCCCGCCCGGAACCGCCAACCTCGCCGACGATCGGTTCGCCTCGATCGAGACCCTCGCTGGCTGGTTGAAGGCGCATCCCGACACCCGCGTCGCGCTGCTTGGTCACACCGATGCGGTCGGCCCGCTCGCGACCAATATCACGCTGTCGCGCGCCCGCGCCGAAGCGGTCATGGAGCGGCTCGTCGCGGTCTATGGCGTTGACAGGGCGCAGCTTTCCGCGGATGGCCTCGGCTATCTCAGCCCCCGCGCCTCGAACCTGACGCCGGAGGGCCGCGCCGAGAACAGACGGGTCGAGGCGATGATCACCTCGACCCGCTGAGAACGTGAAGGCCGTACTCTTTAAGGCACTGCTCGATTTACCAGTTGTCCGGTCCCTTGTCCGAAAAGGACTGGCCCAGGAAATCGATAAAGGCGCGCACCTTCGGCTGCGTGAAGCGCCCAGGCGGATAGACTGCATAGATGCCGAGCGTCTCGACCGGCAGGTCGGGGATCGCATCCTCGACGAGCCCCTTCTTCATCGCGTCGGCGTAGAGGAAGGAGGGAAGGTAGGCGATGCCGAGGCCCGAGATCGCGGCGTTGAGCAGCGACTGGCCGTCGTTGACCGTCAGCCATCCCGCGGTACGGACCTGGCGCTTCTCGCCCGAGGGCGCAGTGATCTTCCAGACGTTGCCGGCGGCCTGGTTGGAATAGTGCAGCAGCTTGTGTTCGTTGAGATCGTCGATCTTATGCGGCCGCCCGTATTTGGCGAAGTAACTCGGCGAGCCGACCATGCGCTTGGCGGTGTCGGTCAGTTTGCGCGCGCGCAGCGTCGAGTCCTCAAGCTCGCCGACCCGGATCGCCATGTCGAAGCCTTCCGAGATCAGCTCCACATAGCGGTTGTTCAGAACCATGTTGACGGTGATCTCGGGATATTCGAGCAGGAAGTCCCCGAGGATCGGAGAGAGCAGATTCACCCCGAAATCGGTGGCCACGGAAATCCTCAGCAGGCCGGACGGATCCGATTGCATCGAGGTCACGAGCGCGTCGGCCTCACCCGCGTCGTTGAGCACGCGGCGGGCACGATCGTAATAGGCAAGACCGATCTCGGTGGGCGAGACCCGGCGCGTCGTCCGGTTCAGAAGCCGCGCCCCGAGCCGCGCCTCGAGCGACGAGACGTGTTTCGAGACCGCCGACTTGGAGATTCCCATCTTCTTCGCAGCGTCCGTAAATCCCCCCTGATCAACAACGGTGGCAAATGCCTCCATTTCCGTCAGTCGGTCCATTGTGCACCCGTATTCTACATTGACCACCGCAGCCGACTATCTGGGTCAATTCGGGCAAGAATGCGGAGGCGTGCGGTCAAGACTTAGATTTTGTCGAGACGCGAATGGGCGGCATTTTGCCGATCATCGGCAAGCTTTTGCTGGCGCGCGTCAAATCACCGTTGCGAGACGGGTGCCCTGATCGATCGCACGCTTGGCGTCGAGTTCCGCCGCGACGTCGGCGCCGCCGATGACATGGACCGTGACGCCGGCGCGCGAGAGCGAATCGGCGAGGCGATTCTCGCTTTCCTGCCCGGCGCAAAGGACGACCGTGTCGGCCTCGATCAGGGTCGGATCATGGCGGTCGGGGCCGAAGGTGACGTGAAGCCCCTCGGCATCGATGCGTTCATAGTTCACGCCGCCGAGCATCTTCACGCTCTTGGCCAGGAGCGTGGCGCGGTGGATCCAGCCCGTGGTCTTGCCGAGCGTGCGCCCCGGCTTGCCCGGCTTGCGCTGCATCAGCGTCACTTTCCGCGCGGGTGGGTGCGGGCGCGCCTTGGTGAGACCTCCGCGGACAAGTTCGGGATCGGTCACGCCCCATTCCGACATCCATTCGCGCAGGTCCACGGCCGGGCTTTGCCCCGCCTCGACGAGGAACTCGGCGACATCGAACCCGATTCCGCCGGCGCCGATGACCGCCACTCGCTCCCCGACCGGCGCGCCGGACAGAACGTCGATATAGGAAAGCGTGTTGGTGCCGCCCTGGCCCGCAATCCCCGGATCGCGCGGCCGCACGCCTGTCGCGACGACCACCTCGTCGAAGCCGTCCAGCATGGCCGGCGTCGCCTCGGCCCCTAGCCTCGTCGCGATCCGGCTCTTGCCGAGCATCGTCTCGAACCAGGCGACGAGCCCGTGAAACTCCTCCTTGCCCGGCACCATCTTGGCGAGGTTGAGCTGCCCGCCGATCCGCTCCGCCCTGTCGAAAAGCGTCACCTCATGCCCGCGCTCGTCGAGCGCCAGCGCCGCCGACAGCCCCGCCGGGCCGGCGCCGACGACTGCGATGCGCTTGGTCCGTGCCGCGGGCGCCAGAACCAGCTCGGTTTCGTGGCAGGCCCTGGGATTGACGAGGCAGGACGAGATCCGGCCGGCGAAGGTGTGGTCGAGGCAGGCCTGGTTGCAGGCGATGCAGGGCGCGATCTCTGCCGCGCGCCCGGTCTCGGCCTTCCGCACGAAGTCCGGATCGGCGAGGAAGGGCCGCGCCATCGACACCATGTCGGCGCATCCTTCGGCCAGAACCGCCTCGGCGACCTCGGGCATGTTGATGCGGTTCGAGGTGACGATGGGAATGGCGACCTCGCCCATCAGCTTCTTCGTCACCCAGGCGAAGGCGCGACGCGGCACGCTGGTGGCGATGGTCGGCACCCGCGCCTCGTGCCAGCCGATGCCGGTATTGAGGATCGACGCCCCGGCGGCCTCGATCGCCTTCGCCAGCGCCACGACCTCATCCCAGCTCTGTCCGTCGGGCACCAGATCCATCAACGAGATCCGGTAGATGAGGATGAAATCCGGTCCCACCGCTGCGCGCACGCGCCGCACCGTCTCGACTGGCAGCCGCATCCGGTTCGCGTGGCTGCCGCCCCAGCAGTCGCTGCGCCGATTGGTGTGCGTGACGAGGAACTGGTTGAGGAAATAGCCCTCCGAGCCCATCACCTCGACGCCATCGTACCCGGCCTCGCGGGCGCGGGCCGCGGCGGTCGCGATATCGGCGATCTGCTTCTCGATCCCGGCCTCGTCGAGCTCGATCGGCGGAAAGGGCGAGATCGGCGACTTGATCGCCGAGGGCGCGACGCAGTTGGGCCCGTAGGCATAGCGGCCGGCATGAAGGATCTGCATCGCGATCCGCCCGCCCTCGGCGTGGACGCGTTCGGTGACCAGCCGGTGATTGGCGATGTCCTCGGGCGTGAAAAGGCCCGCGGCGCCGGGAAACACCCCGCCCTCGCGGTTCGGCGCCATGCCGCCGGTGACCATCAGCGCCACCCCGCCGCGGGCGCGGGCGGCATAGAACTCCGCCACCCGGTTCCAATCCTTCGTCTCCTCCAGATTGGTGTGCATCGACCCCATCAGGACGCGGTTCGGCAGCGTCACATGGCCGAGATCCAGCGGCGCGAGCATATGGGGGTAGAGTGACATGAGGGCTCCTTGCGATGGGGCCACCATGTCCAATGCGCCGGATGCTGTCACGCGGGACGCCGCGTCACGCAGGCGAGGTTTTAATTGACGCGCGCCACCACGTAATCGGCCAGATCGGCAAGCATCGACCGCAGCGCATGATCCGGCAGCACCGCGAGCGCCGCCTTTGCTGTCTGCGCCCAGCCGAGCGCCTCGGCCCGGGTTTCTTCCATCGCGCCGTGGCTGGCGAGAAGCGCCATCGCGCGGTCGAGATCGCCCTCGCGCTGGTCGCCCTTCTCGATCACCCGCTTCCAGAACTCTCGCTCCTCGGGCGTGGCCTTCGCCACCGCCTTGATCACCGGCAGCGTCAGCTTGCGTTCGCGGAAATCGTCACCGACATTCTTGCCGATCGTCGCGGTCGAGCCGCCGTAGTCCAGAAGGTCGTCGACGATCTGGAACGCGATGCCGAGCGCGTCGCCATAGGTGAAGAGCGCCCGGACCTGCTCCTCCGGCGCCCCGGCGATCACCCCGCCGACCTCGGTCGCGGCGGAGAAGAGCGCCGCGGTCTTGCCGCGGATCACCTTCATGTAAATCGCCTCGTCGGTCCTGAGATCCTGCGCCGCCGACAGCTGCAGCACCTCGCCCTCGGCGATCGTCGCCGAGGCGTTCGACAGGATGTCGAGCACCCGGAGCGAGCCGGTCTCCACCATGAGCTGGAACGAGCGCGAGAAGAGATAATCCCCGACCAGAACCGAAGACTTGTTGTCCCACAGAAGGTTGGCGGTCGGCCGGCCGCGCCTTTGCGCGCTTTCGTCGACGACGTCGTCATGAAGCAGCGTCGCGGTATGGATGAACTCCACCGTCGCGGCGAGGCGGATGTGGTGGTCGCCCTCGTAGCCACAGAGCCGCGCGGCGGCGAGCGTCAGCATCGGCCGCAGCCGCTTGCCGCCGGCCTCGACGAGATGCGCGGTGACCTCGGGAATGCGCGGCGCGTGCTCGGAGGCCATGCGGCGCCGGATCAGCGCGTTCACGCGCTCCATATCCGCCGCGAGATGGGCGCTCAGCCGGTCGTGAGGTTTCTGCGCGGTCTCGTCCAAACCCATCGTCATCCCGTGGCCACTCGACAAAGCCGTGGCTCTGTTCTTAAGTCTTGGAATATGAAAGAGCTTCTTCGCACCACCGACCCGACCCGGATCGCCTTCGCGACAGCCCTGCTTGAGGCAGAGGGTATAACGGCGTTTCAGATGGACGTCCACATGAGCGTGCTGGAAGGATCCATCGGCATTTTGCCGCGCCGGCTGATGGTGCGGGACGCCGATCACTTCATGGCGACGGCGATCCTGAAGGACAACGGGATCGAGACCTGAGATGTTCGCCGAGGCAGAGCTGACCGACGACGGGTTCCTGAACGGCCGGCTGCGCATCGCCCAGCCGAAGGGTGGCTACCGCGCGGCGATGGACCCGGTCCTCCTAGCCGCCGCCGTGCCGGCGAAGCCCGGCGAGAGCGTGCTGGAGCTTGGCTGCGGCGCGGGCGTGGCGAGTCTTTGCCTCGGCGCCCGTGTGGCCGGGCTTCGCCTGACCGGGCTTGAGCTGCAGGCCGCCTATGCGGCACTGGCACGGCGGAACGCGGACCGCAACGGGCTTTCCTTCGAAGTGATCGAGGGCGATCTTCAGGCGGTGCCGGCCGCGCTCCGGGCGCAGAGCTTCGATCATGTGATCGCCAATCCGCCCTATTACCCGGCCGGCGGCGGCACCGCCGCCGCCGATCCCGGACGCGAGACCGCGCTACGCGAGGCGACTCCGCTCGCGGTCTGGATGGCTGCGGGTCTCAGGCGACTCAGGCCCGGCGGCTGGCTGACGGTCATCCAGTCGGCGGACCGCCTTCCCGACCTCATCGGCGCGCTCGGTCCCGGTGCCGGCAGCCTCACCCTCCTGCCGATCGCGGCGCGGGCGGGGCGGCCGGCGGGGCGGATCATCCTGCGCGCCCGCAAGGGCGGCCGCGCCCCGTTCCGGCTGCTCGCACCGCTGATTCTGCACGAGGGCGCCGGACACCTCGCCGATGGCGACGATCACACCGCCGCCGCGCGCGCGATCCTTCGCGACGGAGCGGCCATTCAGCTATAGGCCGTTAGCCGCGAGGCAAGGTTTCGCCGTCACAGTCGAAAGGCATGCGATGCGGCATTGTTCCGCGTGACATGGCAAAAGGAATGTGATGGGATTGTGACAAGGTTCACAGGAGAGGAGACAATAATGTCGCTGGGTTCGCACCTGCAGGAACTTCGCAAGAAACACCAAAACCTGTCCGAAGCCGTCGAGGAGGCGCAGCGCCATCCCGGCTATGACGATCTCGCGATCGCCGATATGAAAAAGCAGAAACTGCGGATCAAGGAGGAAATCGCCCGCCTCACCGAGGCCTGATTTCTACGAGTTGCAGCAAGGCGCCGCCCCCGAGCGGCGCCTTTTCTATGTCCAGGCCCATCACGCCGAGGGCACCAGCCGCTTTCCCGCCTCGCAGGCGGACATCGCCGCGGCTTCCTGCAACAGCCAGTCGCGGAAGAGCCTGACATGCGGCCGCTCCTCGGTGCCGGGCAGGCAGAGGAAGCGGTACTGCGCCGCGGTGGTCAGGGCGATCTCGAACGGCGCCACGAGTTGGCCGGACCGGAGCGCGTGATGCGCGAGCGAGAACCGGCCGAGAATCACGCCGGCCCCGCTCAGCGCCGCGTCGATCGCGTGATCGGCCTGCGAAAAGCGCGGACCGCCCGACGGCGGCTCCCCGAGCCCCGCCGCGGCAAACCAGGCCGCCCAGTCGACCGGCGGGCGGATGAAGCTCACATCGTCCTGATGCAGCAGCACGACCTCGCCGAGGTCCTCCGGCCGCGTCATGCGCCGGGCGAGTTCCGGCACCATCATCGGGCTCAGCCATTCGCGGATCAGCGGCACCGAACAGAGCCCGTCATCGGGGCTGGTGCCGAAGCGGATCGCGACATCGACCTCGTCACGGCGCAGATCCATGAGCCGCAGGCTGGCGGCGAAGCGCAGCTCGATCCCGGGATGGGCGCGGGCGAAGTCGAAGAGCCGCGGCGCCAGCCATTTCGCGGTGAAGGCGGGGCCGGCGGTGACGGTCAGGCTCTGGCCCTCGCCGAGCCGCCGCGCGGCCCGCCAGGCGGCGGAGAGCGCCGCGAAGCCCTCGGCGAGCCCCGGCTGCAGGGCGCGGCCGGCCTCGGTCAGCTCCACCGCCCGGTTGAGCCGCCGGAACACCGGCTGGCCGAGATGCTCCTCGAGCGTGCGGATCTGGAACGACAGCGCCGCCGGCGTGACGTTGAGCTCCGCCGCCGCCTTGGCGAAGCTCAGATGCCGGGCCGCCGCCTCGAAGGCGCGGAGCGCGGTCAGCGGGGGCGTGCGGTCGCTCATTCCGGTCAAGTAATACTTGTCTGAAACCCGAAAAACTCTCGTTTGTAGGCAACATTGCAGCGCCTTACATCATGTTCAGTCAAGAAATTTTTGGGAATGGAGGCCGCGATGATCGAAACCGTCCCGACAGCCGAGCACGCCAGGGTCTACGCGGCGGCGCACCGGGCCCGCGCGAGGGCGCTCTCCGACATGGTGCGCGCCCTCTTTTCGGAACCTTCTGCCGCTCGTCCCATCCGGGTCGTTACGACAGAAGAAGGGGCCGGTCGCACGCAACCGGCCCCTTGCAAACCCTGTGGCTGAGATCAGCCGAAGAACTGCGCCCCGTTGGCCGAGATCGTGGAGCCGTTGATGAACTGCGCGTCATCCGAGGCAAGGAAGGCCACGCAGCGCGCGATTTCCTCGGGTTCGCCCAGTCGGCCGGCAGGGATCTGCGCGATGATCGATTCCCGCACCTTCTCCGGCACCGCCATCACCATCTCGGTGGCGATGTAGCCGGGGCAGACGGCGTTGGCGGTGATCCCGGCGCGGGCGCCCTCCTGCGCGAGGCTGCGCACGATGCCGATGTCGCCCGCCTTGGTGGCGGCATAGTTGACCTGCGCGAACTGGCCCTTCTGGCCGTTCACCGACGAAATCACGATGACGCGGCCGAACTTGCGGTCACGCATACCCGGCCAGACCGGGTGCACGGTGTTGAAGACGCCGGTCAGGTTGGTGTCGATGACCTGCTGCCACTGCTCCGGGCTCATCTTGTGGAACGGCGCGTCGCGGGTGATGCCGGCGTTGGCGACCACCACATCGACCGGGCCGAGGTCGGCCTCGACCTTGGCGATGCCCGCCTTAGAAGCTTCGTAGTCGGCGACGTTCCACTTGTAGACCGGAATGCCGGTTTCCTTGTTGAAAGCGGCCGCCGCCTCGTCGTTGCCGGCGTAGTTCGCCGCAACCTTGTAGCCGGCAGCCTTCAGCGCGACGGAGATCGCGGCGCCAATGCCGCGCGAACCGCCAGTGACCAGTGCAACCCTCGACATGATTCCTCCTATTGAGCGAGCCTTCTTGAAATCCTGTTACCGAAACGATTTCGCGGGCGCAACATTATTGCGCCCGCGTTTTTCGCATTTGCAGAAAAAAGTGGGCGTCAGGCGCGTTCGAGGCACATGGCGACACCCATGCCGCCGCCGATGCAGAGCGTGGCGAGGCCCTTCTTGGCACCCGACCGCTTCATCTCGAACAGGAGCGTGTTGAGGATCCGCGCGCCGGAGGCGCCGATCGGGTGGCCGATGGCGATGGCGCCGCCGTTCACGTTGACCTTCGCCGGATCCCAGCCCATGTCCTTGTTGACCGCGCAGGCCTGCGCCGCGAACGCCTCGTTGGCCTCGACGAGGTCGAGGTCGGCCGCCTTCCAGCCGGCCTTCTCGAGCGCCTTGCGGCTCGCGTGGATCGGGCCGACGCCCATGATCGCCGGATCGAGGCCCGCGGTCGCATAGGAAGCGATCCGCGCCAGCGGCGTGAGACCGCGTTTCGCGGCCTCCTCGGCGGACATCAAGAGAACCGCCGCGGCACCGTCATTGATGCCCGAGGCGTTGGCGGCCGTCACCGTGCCGTCCTTGGAGAAGGCGGGGCGCAGCTTCGTCATCGCGTCGATGGTCGCGCCGTGGCGGATGTATTCGTCCTGATCCACCACGATGTCGCCCTTGCGCGTCTTCACGGTGAAGGCCGCGATCTCGTCGGCGAACTTGCCGGCCTTCTGCGCGGCCTCGGCCTTGTTCTGGCTGGCCACCGCGAACTCGTCCTGCATCTCGCGGCTGATCTGCCACTTGGTCGCGACGTTCTCGGCCGTGGTGCCCATGTGGTAGCCGTTGAACGCGTCCCAGAGCCCGTCCTTGATCATCGAATCGATGAACGACATGTCGCCCATCTTCTGGCCCGCGCGCAGATGCGCGACATGGGGGGAAAGCGACATGTTCTCCTGCCCGCCCGCCGCGACGATCGCGGCGTCGCCAAGCTGGATATGCTGGGCCGCGAGCGCCACCGAGCGCAGGCCCGAGCCGCAGACCTGGTTGATCGACCAGGCCGCGCTTTCCTGCGGCAGGCCGGCCTTGATATGGGCCTGCCGGGCCGGGTTCTGGCCCTGGCCCGCGGTCAGGACCTGACCGAGGATCGTCTCGCTGACCTCCGCCTTGTCGATGCCCGCCCGGGCCACGACGGCCTCGAGCACGGCGGCCCCGAGATCATGGGCGGGCGTATTGGCGAAAGAGCCGTTGAAGCTGCCCACGGCGGTGCGGGCGGCGGAGACGATCACGACATTGGTCATAGTCCGGGTCCTCATTCTGGCGCGATTTCCGCGCGAAGACAGGTGAGGCCCTCGCGCCGCTCCGCAGCATGATCAATGGAACGGGCGCGTCAAGCTTAACCGAAAGATTACGTCTCTCAGCCCGCGAAATTCGCAGCATTCGGCCTCTCTCGGATCAGGCGCGCTGCGCAGGTGTCGGGAGCTTCCAGGGAGGCGTCATCGACGGCGCGCCGAAGTAGTAGCCCTGCAGGCAATCCATGCCGATTCCCGTGAGCCAGGCGGCGTCCCGCGCCGTCTCGACGGATTCGGCCACGGCGAACATGTCGAAGTGCCGCGCGAGCGACAGCATGGCCTGAGTGAGAACCTGGTTGTCGGGACTGTCGGCGACTCCCCGGATGAACTGGCCGTCGATCTTCAGGATGTCGAAGTAGAAATCCCGCAGATACCGGAACGAGGTGAACCCCGCCCCGAAATCGTCGAGCGCGAAGGAGATCCCCTCCGACTGCAGGTCGGCCATGAAGACGGCGACCGTGTCCGGCACCAGCATCGCCGACGACTCGGTGATCTCGAGAATCAACCGCTCCGCGACGGTCCGGTCCTCCGACAACCCCTTCCTGAGGATCCGGGTCCAGCGCGGATAGGCGATCGAGCGCGCCGACATGTTGATGGCCAGCCGCAGTGTCGGATCCCGCTTCAGCGCGTTCAAACCCATCTCCAGCGCCAGGCAGTCGAGAATCCGGCCAAGCTCCATGGTCTCGACCCGGTCCATGAACTCCCGCGCCGGAATGATCCGGCCGGTCTCGTCGAGGATCCGGATCAGGCCCTCGTAGAAGGCCGGCGCTCCCGGCAGAGCGGACTGGACGACAGGCTGAAACGCGAGCCGGACATCGCGCCGCTCAACCGCGTCGCGGACCATCGTCAGAACATTCCGGTCGCGCTGGTTGACGGCCGCGCTGAGCGGGCTGTCCTGGGCCGGGTCGGGTGGCGTCTGTCTGAACTTGCCGCGGTCTTGCATCCACAATCTCCTCGCCGTCAGCGCCCAGATTGGGCAAAAGGGGATAACAAGCCGTAAACCGGGACCAAAATTGCCTCGGCACGGCGAAGCCGGAGGGGCCAATGGCAGAACGCTGCGCCTGGTGCGGAACCGAACCGATCTATGTCGACTATCACGATACCGAATGGGGCGCCCCGGAACGCGACCCGCGGGCGCTGTGGGAAAAGCTCGTTCTCGACGGCTTCCAGGCCGGGTTGAGCTGGCTCACGATCCTGAAGAAGCGCGACAATTTCCGCGCCGCGTTCGAAGGCTTCCATCCCGAGACCGTGGCGCTCTGGGGCGAGGCCGATGTCGCCCGGCTCCTCACCGATTCGGGGATCGTGCGCTCGCGCGCCAAGATCGAGGCGACGATCGGCAACGCGCGCGCCTATCTCGCGATCGCCGAGCGCGAGGGCTTCGACCACTTCCTGTGGCGTTATGTCGAGGGCGCGCCGCTCCAGAACCGGTTCCGCGCCATGGCCGAGGTGCCCGCCTCGACCCCGCTGTCCGAACGGATCTCGAAAGACCTGAAGAGGGCCGGCTTCCGCTTCTGCGGCCCGACGATCACCTATGCCTTCATGCAGGCCGTCGGCATGGTCAACGACCACATCGTCACCTGCCCGGCCCATGACCGGGTGGCGCGGCTCGCCTGATCTTCTTCATTGCCGAAATACCCCACGGGGGTCCGGGGGTGTGAAACCCCCGGCGCCCTGTCCGAGGCGCCTCAGCCCCCCGCTAGGAGCGCCGCGACGATGGCTCGCGCGCTCTCGCCGTTCCAGTCCGCGTCGCCCGCCATCCGCGCGATCTCGCGGCCGTCGCGGTCGAGAAGCACGCTGACCGGCAGACCGAAAACGCCCATGTCGCGGGCAAGGTCCTGCTTCGGGTCGAGCAAGACCGGCAGCCCCTCGACCCCGACCTCGCCGAAGAGCCGGGTGATCGCCGGAACCGGGTTGCGGCCGGTGGCGATCGTCACCACCGCGAAGTCCGCGCCGCCGAAATCGCGGTTCAGCGCGTCGAGCGCCGGCAGCTCCGCGCGGCAGGGCGCGCACCAGGTCGCCCAGAAGTTCACCAGCACATACTTGCCGCGCCAGTCGGCCAGCCGGTGCGCGCCGCCCTCGGGATCGGTGAAGGCCACGTTCGGGACCTCGGCCGGCTCGGCATGGAACATCAGCTTCTTCATCGCCCCCTCGCGCAAGGCCTCGAGCTCGGCGGTGCCGGCCAAGGCCGCATTTGCACCGAACGCGAGGGCCGTGTAGAGGACGGCGGACAGAAACCAGCGCATGTGAGCCTCCGGGGGCGAGATATGACCGACAGAACCCAGAACGCGATGTGGGGCGGGCGCTTCGCCGCCGGGCCGGACGCGATCATGGAGGCGATCAACGCCTCGATCGGCTTCGACAAGCGGCTCTTCGCCCAGGACATCGCCGGGTCCCGCGCCCATGCCGCGATGCTCGCGGCGACGGGCATTCTCAGCGATAAAGATGTCGAGGCGATCCGGGAAGGCCTGCTCACGGTCTTGTCAGAGATCGAGACCGGAAAGCTCGCCTTTTCGACCGCGCTCGAGGACATCCACATGAACGTGGAGGCGCGGCTGAAGGAGGTGATCGGCGAACCGGCCGGCCGGCTCCATACCGCGCGGAGCCGCAACGACCAGGTCGCGACCGACTTCCGGCTCTGGGTCCGCGACCAGGCCGACGCCGCGATCGAGGGGCTCACCGCGCTGCAGAAGGCGCTTCTCGCACAGGCCGAGGCGAGGGCCGACTGGGTGATGCCGGGCTTCACCCATCTCCAGACAGCGCAGCCGGTGACCTGGGGCCACCACATGATGGCCTATGTCGAGATGTTCGGCCGTGACGTCACCCGCTTCCGCGACGCGCGCGCCCGGATGAACGAATGCCCCCTTGGTGCCGCCGCGCTCGCCGGCACCTCGTTCCCGATCGACCGCCACATGACCGCCGCGGCGCTCGGCTTCGACCGGCCGATGGCCAATTCGCTCGACGCCGTCTCCGACCGCGATTTCGCGCTGGAGTTTCTCGCCACCGCCTCGATCACCGCGATGCATCTGTCGCGTTTCGCCGAGGAACTGGTGATCTGGTCCTCGGCGCAGTTCCGCTTCGTCGCCCTCTCGGACCGCTTCTCCACCGGCTCCTCGATCATGCCGCAGAAGAAGAACCCCGACGCGGCCGAGCTCATTCGCGCCAAGATCGGCCGGATCATGGGTGCCAATGTCGCGCTGATGATGGTGATGAAGGGGCTGCCCTTGGCCTATTCCAAGGACATGCAGGAGGACAAGGAGCAGGTCTTCGACGCCGCCGACAACCTGATGCTCGCGCTCGCCGCGATGGAGGGGATGGTGCGCGACATGACTGCGAACCGCGCCAACCTCGAGCGCGCCGCCGCCTCGGGTTTCTCGACCGCGACCGACCTCGCCGATTGGCTCGTGCGCGCGCTCGGCCTGCCGTTCCGCGACGCCCATCACGTCACCGGCAGCCTCGTCGCGCTGGCCGAGAAGCAGGGCTGCGACCTGCCGGACCTGAGCCTCGCCGACATGCGGTCGGCCCATGCCGGCATCACCGAGGAAGTCTATACCGTCCTCGGCGTCCACAACTCGGTGGCGAGCCGGCAGAGCTACGGCGGCACCGCGCCGGATCAGGTGCGCGCCCAGATCGCCCGCTGGAAGGAGGCGCTGGCATGAGGGCCCTCATCGCGTCCTTGATCCTGCTCGCGCTGCCCGCCGGCTGCGGCGCCGACGGCCCGCCGAAGCCGCCGGCGGACGAGCCCGCGCCGGGCCTCAGCGTCAGCGGCATGGTCAAGGTCGGGGTTTCGGGCAGCTGACCTCAGGCGTGGCCCGCGGCCGAGGAAAGCGTGAGCGGGTCGACCCCGAGCGTCTTCAGCGCGCGGGTCCACTTGCGCTCGTCCTGGTCGGAGAAGACAAGGTCGGGATTGGCGTCGCAGGTCAGCCAGCCGTTCGAGAGGATCTCGCCTTCGAGCTGCCCCGGCCCCCAGCCCGCATAGCCGAGCGCGAGGATCGATTCCGACGGTCCGCGGCCCTGGGCGATCGCCTCGAGAATGTCGAGCGTCGCGGTCATCCCGAAATGGTCGTCGACCTGAAGCGTCGTGCCCTCGCCGCCGTAATCGGCCGAATGCAGCACGAAGCCGCGGGCATGTTCGACCGGGCCGCCGAAATGCACCCGAATCGCCTTCGAACGGTCTGTGCGGGTGATGCCGAGCTGTTCCTGGAGCTGGTCGAATGACAGGTCGCGCGCGGGTTTGTTGACGATGAGCCCCATCGCGCCATCGCCGGAATGGGCGCAGATGAAGACGACGCTGTGATCGAACCGTGGATCGCCCATTCCGGGCATTGCGATCAGTAACTTGCCACTGAGGTTCATATCGGGACCTCCCGTCTCCAAGATCGCGCCAGTCGGGGCCGGATACAAGGGCGATTGCCGACAAAACTCTTCGTGAGGGACGCGGTTGTGACTTCCAATCGCCGGCAAACGGCATAGCTTCACCTTATGATCAAAGCCCGCTCCCTTGCCCTGGCGCTGCCCGCCGTCCTTGCCCTCCTGCCCGCGACGGTTGCCGCCCAGGACCTGCCCGCGAACCTCGTCGCGGCCGAGATCCGCGGCGGCTGGCGAACCGAGAGCGGCACCCAGATGGCGGCGCTGCACCTGACTCTGGCGCCGGGCTGGAAGACCTACTGGCGCGCGCCCGGCGAAGCCGGATTCCCGCCGCAGTTCGACTGGAGCGGTTCGGCCAACATCGCCGATGCGACGATCCACTGGCCGACACCGGAGCTTTTTGACCTCAACGGCCTGCGCTTCGCCGGCTATCGTGACGAACTGGTCCTGCCCATCGAGTTCCGCCCCGCCGTCGCCGACCGGCCGATGTCGGTCAGCGGGCGGATCGACCTCGGCGTCTGCGAAACGGTCTGCGTTCCGGTCTCGTTCGACGTGGCGGCCGATCTCGACCCCGCGGGGGGGCCCGACCCGATGATCCGCTCGGCGCTCGCCAATCAGCCCGAACCCGCCGCGACGGCCGGCCTGTCCCGGGCGCGCTGCTCGGTCGAGCCGATCCGCGACGGGCTGCGGCTGACCTCGGAACTGACCATGCCGCAGATCGGCCCGGAGGAATTCGCGGTGGTCGAACTTGCCGACCGCAGCATCTGGGTCTCGCAGGCCGAGACGGTGCGCGCGGGCGGCGAGCTCGTGGCCGTGGCCGACCTGGTGCCATCGAACGCCGCGCCCTTCGCGCTCGACCGCTCGTCGGTGCATATCACGGTCTTCGGCGGCTCCGGCCGGGCCGTCGATCTTCAGGGCTGCACCGGCTAGACCCGTCCTCGCCGCCGCATCAGCGACCAGATCCCGAATCCTGTCGCCGCCAGCGTCACCGCCACGGCGGCGAGCGTGAACCGCCCGAGTGCCGGCGCCACCGCCTCCCCGCCGAGAAGCGCGGGCGCCAGAAGCACGCCGAACGCCCCCAAAAGCGCCAGGGCGACGCCGGCCATGAGCGGGCGCAGCGCCCGGTTCCGCGCCGCGCGGCGGGTGGCGCGTAGCATGGCCGCGATGTCCTGCTGCACGGCGAGCAGCGCCGGCACCGCGAGGAGCACGAGGAACATTCCGAAGCCGAGCCCGTAGCAGAGCGTGATCACCGTCGGCTTCAGGAACTGCGCCTGCCGCGAGCCCTCGTAGAGCAGCGGCGCGAGACCGAGCACCGTCGTCGCCGTGGTCAGCATCACCGGCCGGAGCCGGTCGGCCACCGCGTCGACCACCGCCTCGGCGAAGGCGCGGCGGCGGGCATAGTCGTCGACCGTGGTGATCAGCACGATCGCGTCGTTGATGATGATCCCCGACATGCCGATCAGCCCCACGACCGAGAACATCGACAGCGGCAGTTCCCAGGCCGCATGACCGTGGATCGCGCCGATGAGGCCGAAGGGGATTACCGCCATGACGACGAGCGGCCGGGTCCAGCTCGAGAAGATCCAGGCCAGCACCGCGTAGATCCCCGCCAGGGCCGCGATCAGCCCGAAGAACGCGTCCGAAAGGAACGTGTCCTCCTCCGCGCGCAACCCCGACAGGCGGTAGGCGACGCCGTAATCCTCGGCGAGCCGCGGCAGGATCTCGGTCTCGAGCGCGTCGGCGATCTCGGTGGCGCGTTCCGGCGAATCCTCCGAAAGATCGCCGGTCACCGAGACCACCCTTTGCCCCATCTCGCGCCGGATCGTCGAGAAGCCGCTGCGGGCCGTCACCGTGACGATGTCCGAAAGCGGCACATAGGCCCCGGCCGCGCTGCGCAGGAGCGTACGGTCAAGGAAGTCCGCGCTGAGTTCGCGTTCCGGCAGCTCCACTCGGATCTTCGCGGTGCGGGTGCCGGCGGGGAAGGTCGCGGCCTCGATCCCGCTCAGCCGGTTGCGGAGCTCGCGCCCCAAGGCCTCGACCGTGAAGCCGAGCGCGCGGCCCTGCGGCGTCAGCTCGAGCACCAGCTCGTCCTTGTCATAGGGCAGGCTGTCCTCGAGCGCCGAGACCTCGGGGAAGGGGGCAAGCGCCCGCTTCAGCGCCTCGGCGGCGGCCTTCAGCGTGTCGGCGTCCGCCCCGCTCAGCTGGACGTCGAGCGCCGCACCGCCGGGCCCGTGGCGCCAGCTGCGGTACGACAGTTCCTCCAGCATCGGATGGCCGGGCGCGGCCTGCTGAAGATCAGCGGTGAACTCGAAGGCCGACCAGCTCCTGAGGTCGGGATCGACGAGGTCGATCGAGATCGAGCCGAGATGGTCCGGATCCTTGGTCTCGGCGCTGGCGAGCCGCGGCCAGGAATTCGCGCCGACCTCGGCGATGACGTAGTCGAGCGGCTCGACCCCGAACTCGTCCCGGTACTTCGCGGCGACCGTCTCGACGCTTTCCTGGAGCGCGCGCATCACCTCGACGCTGTCCTCGCGGGTGGCGCCCGGCAGCATCGCGAAATTGCCGGTGATCGAGGCGCGTTCCGGCCGGTCGAAGAACCGCCAGTAGACATCGCCGCGAATGAACTGACCGACCTCGAAGGCGAGAAGCGCCAGCGCCGCCGCGAGCACCGGATAGCGCGCGGCGATCACGGCCCGGGTGAGCGGCCGGAACAGGCGTTCGCGGACCCAGGCAAGGCCGCGGTTCATCACCCGGCTCGGCGCGTCGTACCAGTGCCCGCGCGCCGCTTTCGACAGCGAATGGGCCATGTGGTTCGGCAGGATCAGGAAGGCTTCGAGCAGCGACGCGATGAGGACGACACTGATGGTGAAGGGAATGTCGGCGATCAGGTCGCCGAAGCGGCCCGAGATCGCGGTAAGGCCGAGAAACGCGATGACCGTGGTCACGGTCGAGGAGAAAACCGGCGCCGCCATCCGCCGGACCGCGGTCTCGGCCGCCGTGAACGGCGCCTCGCCCAGTTGCCGGACGCGGAAGTCGGTGTGCTCGCCCACCACGATCGCGTCGTCGACGACGATGCCGAGCGTCAGGATCAGCGCAAAGAGCGAGATCATGTTCAGGGTCAGGCCCGAGGCATGCATCAGCGCCACCGCCGCGAGCATCGCCACCGGGATCCCGGCGGCCACCCAGAACGCCGTCCGCGCGTTGAGGAACAGGAAGAGCAGCGAGACCACCAGCGCGAGCCCCATCGCGCCATTGTCGAGCAGGATGTCGAGCCGGGCGCTGATGTCGTCGGACCGCACCCGGATCAGGTCGATCGTCACGCCCGCGGGCAGCGACGGCCGCATCGCCTCGGCCACCGCTTCAACACTGCGCTGGATCGCGATCGCGTCGCCCTCGGCCGAGCGGTCGACCCGCAGCACGACCGCGGGCGCGTCGCCGACGTAATAGGCGTGGACGTCATTGCCGCCCGCAACGGTGATCCGCGCCACATCGCCGAGCGTCAGCGCGGTGCCGTCGGGCTCGGAGCGCAGCACGATGGCCCGGAGCGTGTCGGGGCTCCGCCGCTCGGTCCCGGTCCTGAGCCGTGCCGCGCCGCCGCCAAGCTCGCCCGCCGGATCGGCCTCGGCCTCGGCGCCGACCCGCTCGGCGATCCCGGCGAGCGTCAGGTCGTGGCGCATCAGTTCGAGCGTCGGCACCTCGATCACCACCTCAGGCGCGGCGAGACCCTCGATCGAGGCGCGCGTCACCCCGGCCTCGAAAAGCCGTGCCAGAAGCTCGTCGGCGAGCCGCGTGAGCTGGTCGGGCGCCACCGGCCCGGTGAGCACGAGGTTCGTCACCCGGTCGCGCCAGGCGCTCCGCCGCACCTCGGGCCGTTCGGCGTCGTCGGGCAGGCCGGTCACGGCGGCGACCGCCGCCTCCACCTCGTCCACCGCGCGGCCGAGATCCCAGTCGGGTTCGAACTCCAGCGTCACCGTGGCCGAACCCTCGCGCGCGACCGAGGACACCTCGGCCACGCCCTCGACCGCGATCAGCGCCGGTTCCAGAAGCTGGACGATGCCGCGGTCGACATCCTCGGCCCCGGCCCCCTCCCATTCGGTCGTGACGGTGACCTCCTGGATCACCACGTCGGGGAAATACTGGGCCCGCATCCGCGGCAGCGCGGCGAGCCCGGCGGCGATGAAGAGCACGAGGACGAGGTTCGCCGCCGTCGCGTGGCGGGTGAAATAGGACAGGATCCCGCCCGCGGCCCGCAGCCTGTCGCGCGGCGCGGCCACGGCCTCAGCCCCCCATCCGCGATTCGAGGCGCTCGACGATCTCGGCCGGCACCCGGTCCTCGCGGAGCTTGGCGAGCACCCGCGCCTTGGCCTCCTCGGCCATCGCGGCCGAGTTCTCGACGAAGGCGATGAGAGCCGCGCGGCGTTCGGGCGTGAGGTCGATCAGCGCCTCGCCCGCCACCCCGGTCGCCGCCCCGCCGCGCACCGGCCGGACCCGGATGCCCGCGCCGAGGAGCGCGGTGCGCTCGACCACGATCTCGCGGCCCTGAAGCGCGTCGACGGCGAGGATCACGTCATCGCCCTGGCGCCGGAGCAACTCGACCGGCACCGCTTCGAGCCGGTCGTCGGGACCGAGCGCCAGCACCGTGCCGTCGGAGCCGACCGCGACGGCGGGCACCAGCGCCACGCCGTCGAGCGGCGGCTCGGCGATCCTTATCGTCACGAAATCGCCCGGCCGGAAGCCCGGCGCGTCGCCGAGCGTGGCGAAGACCAGCCGCCCGCTGGCACCCTCCCCGACCGCCGCATCGACCCGCGCCAGCCGCCCCCCGGCGGCGAGATCGGCGCCGAAGACGTCGAGCGCGGCCCGGACCGGCAACGGCCGCAGCCGCCCCGCCTCGTCGATCAACCGCGCATATTGCGCGGTGGAGACCCGGAAGGCGACCTCGAGCGTCGTCGGGTCGATCAGCTCGCCGAGCTTCTCGGTCTTGGCGACAAGCCCGCCCGCGACCACCGTCACCCCGGACAGAACCCCCGAGAAACCGGCCCTGAGCTCGGTTTCCGCGAGCCGCCGCTCGGCCTCGGCCAGCGCGAGATGCTGGCGGTCGAGCGAGGTCGCCGCCCGGTCGACGCGGCCCTCGGCCTCTGCGAGCGCCTGGCTGCGCGAGACGATGGCCTGGCGCGCATTGGACATCGCAAGCTCCGCCGTTTCGAGATCGGCCGCCGTGCCGATACCACGCCCGGCCAGCCCGGTCTGCCGCTCAAGCGCCTTGGCCCGGAGCGCCGCCTGCGCCTTGGCGGCGTCGAGATCGGCCTGCGCAAGCTCCAGCGCACGAGCCGCGTCGCGCACCTCGGCCTCGGCCTCGCGCAGGCCGGTCCGCGCGAGATCACGCGCCGACTGAGCATCGGCGGGGTCGATCCGCACCAGGAGCTGGCCCGCCGTGACCACCGCGCCATCGGCAAAATCGGGGGCGAGCTCGACGATCTGCCCGGCGGCGGCGGCCCTGAGTTCGAGCTTGCGGCGGCTCCTGACCTCTCCGAACACGGTCATCTCCGGGGCGATGCGGCCGGGCTCCAGCACCATCACCCGCGCGGTGAAGACCCGCTCCTCGGCCGGGCGGTCGCTGCCCCTGTCGGCATTGCGCGCCTCGAACGCCGATCTGAGCGTGACCCCGGCCACCGCCAGAAGCGCGATTGTCAGCGCAAGAAGGAACAGCCCGGCAAGGCTGCGCAGGAGAAATCGCATCGGTTCCCGTTTCGTTGCCCCGCGGCGCAGGAATCCTAGACCCGGAGCGCAAATCCTCCAAGTCCAAAGGGTTGAACGCGCGAAGCCGTTACTTCCGTCGCAGATGCTCGTCGAGGCGCGGCATGATCTCGACGAAGTTGCAGGGCCGGTGGCGGTAGTCGAACTGCCACTTCAGGATCTCGTCCCAGGCGTCCTTGCAGGCGCCGGGGCTGCCCGGAAGCGCGAAAAGGTAGGTGCCGCCCGCAACCCCGCCGCAGGCACGGCTCTGCACCGCGGATGTGCCGATCTTCTGCATCGAGACGATGGTGAAGACGGTGCCGAAGGCCTCGATCTCCTTCTCGTAGACGTCGCGGTGCGCCTCGACCGTGACGTCGCGCCCGGTGAGCCCGGTGCCCCCGGTCGTGAGGATCACGTCGACCGCCGGATCGGCGATCCAGTCGCGAAGCCGCGCGGCGATCCGGTCACGCTCGTCCTGCACGATGTCGCGATGGGCAAGGCGGTGCCCGGCCTCGGTCAGCCGCGCCACCAGAGTGTCGCCGGAGCGGTCCTCGGCCATCGACCTTGTGTCCGAGACGGTGAGAACGGCGATGCGGACCGGGATGAAGTCCTTGGTGTCGTCGATGCGGCTCATGTGCGACCCTTGACTGGTTTCACAGACACGGGGTGTCTGCCGGAAGACGAGGAACGGCCAGAATGCCGTCGAGCCAGGCATCCGTGCCCGAAGCGATAAAACTCCTGGCGAACCCGATCGCGTCTGCGTTTTCTTCCATCCCGGATTCGCAGGATGAAGTGCGCGAAATCGGATCGGACGCGACGGAAGCGCGAAATGCCATATCGACAGCATCATAGGGCTGCGGCGGGTAGATGTTTTCCGCGTAATGCCTGAGTGCTCTTGCTCTCATGACACCAAGCCGCCCCTTCTCGTCCTCCGTGAACAACAGGGGGCATGCCGTGTCCATAGCAGAGATGGACCTCAGGATCGTGACGAAACAACCGACGGCGTTGCCATCGGTTGCCATGGTGGTGATTTGCCCGTTCGCCCGCCGCGAGACGACGGTTCCGCCTTCGAGCTTCAAGACCTCGACCGCCGATCCGTCGCCCGCCGTCTGCGTCTCGACCAACCTGGCATTGACGGCAAACAGCGCGTCGTAGTCCGTGCCGATCCACGGCTCGGCCGACGCACCGTGTCCGGTGAAGGCAATGAGAAAACAGGCATGGACCCAAAGCGCCCTCATGAAAGTTCTCCCAACCGTGCCTTGATGTCGAGAAGATCGGCCCAGGCCTCGCGCTTGGCCGCCGGGGTGCGCAAGAGATAGGCCGGATGGGTCATCGGCATCGCCGGGCGTCCGAAGGCCTCGGTCCAGCTGCCGCGCAGCCTGAGAATACCGCGCTTGCCGAGCGCGGCAGCGCAGGGCGTGTTGCCCATCAGGACGAGGATATCGGGGTTCACGAGCTCCACATGGCGCTTCACGAAGGGCAGCATCATCGCGATCTCGGCCGGGTCCGGGTCGCGGTTCTGCGGCGGCCGCCAGGGCATGACATTGGTGATGTAGAGCGCCTCGTCGGCGTGATGCGCGGTCCGGGCAAGCCCGATCGCCGCGAACATCCGGTCGAGGAGCTGGCCGGCGCGGCCGACGAAGGGCCGCCCCTCCATGTCCTCGTCGCGCCCCGGCGCCTCGCCGAGGATCATCACCCGCGCCTCGGGGTTGCCGTCGGCGAAGACGAAGTTGCGCGCCCCCTTCTTCAGCTCGCAAAGCTCGAACGCCGCCTGGGCCGCGGCGAGCTCCTCAAGGCTCCCGGCGCGCGCCGCGGCCTCGGTGGCGGCGGCGACCGGATCGGCCTCCGGCTCCGTTGCCACGGGGGCCTCGGGTGCCGCCGGGGCGGAAGGCTTCGGCGCTTCAGCTATCTCGTAGCGGTTGACCGGGGCCTCGCCGATCGGCTCGTCCGCGCCAAGCTCGATCTGCCAGTCGAGCAGCGCCTTGGCGGCGTGATAATCCATTTGGGCGAGGGCGGTCTGCATGGCCGCCAAGCTAGGGCCGCGGCACGACGGGGGCAAGCGCCCGCTTTGACCGTTGCCCCGCCCGCGTCCATTTGCCATAAGCTGGCGCGAAACGGGACCGGAGCACCACATGACTTTCCGCGCGCGTCACCTCCTTGGCATCGAACACCTGGCCCCGGAGGAGATTCGCACCGTCCTCGATCTCGCCGAGAAATATGTCGCGCTGAACCAGCGCACGGTGAAACAGGCCGACTCGCTGAAGGGCATGACCCAGATCAACATGTTCTTCGAGGCCTCGACGCGGACGCAGGCCTCGTTCGAGCTGGCCGGCAAGCGGCTCGGCGCCGACGTGATGAACATGGCGATGCAGCACTCCTCGGTGAAGAAGGGCGAGACGCTGATCGACACCGCGTTGACCCTGAACGCGATGCATCCCGATCTGCTCGTCGTCCGCCACCCCGCCTCGGGTGCTGTCGATCTCCTCGCCCAGAAGGTCAACTGCGCGGTCCTGAACGCGGGCGACGGACGCCACGAGCACCCGACGCAGGCGCTTCTGGACGCGCTGACGATCCGCCGCGCCAAGGGCCGGATCCAGCGCCTCACGGTCGCGATCTGCGGCGACATTGCCCACAGCCGGGTGGCCCGCTCGAACCTGATCCTTCTTGGCAAGATGGAGAACCGCATCCGCCTGATCGGCCCGCCGACGCTGATGCCCTCCGGCGTCCGCGACCTAGGCTGCGAGGTCTACGAGGACATGCGCGAGGGGCTGAAGGATTGCGACGTGGTGATGATGCTGCGCCTCCAGAAAGAACGCATGGACGGCGGCTTCATCCCCTCCGAGCGCGAATACTACCACCGCTACGGGCTCGATGCGGAAAAGCTGGCTTATGCCAAGGAGGACGCCATCGTCATGCATCCGGGGCCGATGAACCGGGGGGTGGAGATCGACGGCGAGCTCGCCGACGACATCAACCGCTCGGTGATCCAGGACCAGGTCGAGATGGGTGTCGCCGTCCGCATGGCCTGCATGGACCTCCTGGCACGCAATCTCCGCGCCGAGCGCGGCCGGCAGGCGGCGGGGGTGATGGTGTGAGTGATGTGCCACCTAGTTTCGTCACGCATGAGTTGCATGATGGCGACGAGATGATCTCGTTCGTTCCAGAGCCCGATCAGGGCACACGTCTCCGCATCCTTCGAGCTTTCGTTCCCCTCGCCCTCGTCTTGATCTTCGGTCTCGCGCTGAGCTTCGATGACAGAAGGAGCCCTGCGGATGCTCTCGGGATGCTCGGGGTGGTCGGCAGCGTCGTCTACATTTTCGTACACGTGATTCGTCTCTGCCGGACCAGCTACGCCATCACGTCAAAGCGCCTGATGCGCTTCGTCGCCGGACGAAAGATTGAGGATCTGGAGCTTGCTGCATGCGCCAAGCCCTTCGTGCTTGATCTTAGTAAGAGCGACTCCCTCATCGCGCGCGGATCAGCGCGCTTCATGTCCCTTCAACCGATAGTGCGATTTGACCGCACGCAGGTCGCATCATTGACGCTTGGGGCATTCCTAACCAGTCGTGATCGAACGGGTATGCAGATCGGGTATCCCGCGCACGACATTCCCACCCCGCAGATACTTGGGGATGCAACACGCGCTTGGGAGGCCGCTCAGTGACCACTCTCCTCACCAACGCCCGCCTGATCGACCCCGAGGCCGGAACCGACGCGCTCGGCGCGGTGCTGATCGAGGACGGCGTCATCGCCCGTGTCTTCGACACGCCCGACGGGATGCCCGACAAGAGCCCGACACTTCGCCGACTGGATGCCGACGGCAAATGCCTCGCCCCCGGCATCGTCGATCTCGGCGTCAAGATCGGCGAGCCGGGGGAGCGTCACAAGGAGTCGTTCCGCTCCGCCGGCCTCGCGGCGGCGGCGGGGGGCGTCACCACGATCATCGCCCGGCCCGACACCCATCCCGCCATCGACAACCCCGAGACGCTCGAATTCGTCACCCGCCGCGCCGCCGAGGCCTCGCCGGTCCGCATCCGCCACATGGCGGCGCTGACCAAGGGTCGCGAGGGGCGGGAGATGACCGAGATCGGCTTCCTCCTCGACGCCGGCGCCATTGCTTTTACCGATTGCGATCATGTGGTTACCGACACCAAGGTGCTGTCCCGCGCGCTGACCTACGCGAAGTCCTTGGGCGCGCTCGTCATGGGCCACCCGCAGGAGCCGATCCTGTCAGCGGGGGCCGCCACGACCAGCGGCAAGTTCGCCTCCCTGCGCGGCCTGCCCGGCGTCTCGCCGATGGCCGAGCGGATCGGCTTTGACCGCGACATGGGCATGGTCGAGATGACCGGGGTGAAGTACCACTTCGACCAGATCACCACCGCCCGCGCCCTGCCGCCCCTCGAACGCGCCAAGAAGAACGGTTTCGACGTGACGGCGGGGACCTCGATCCACCACCTCACATTGAACGAGTTCGACGTCGGCGACTACCGCACCTTCTTCAAGGTCAAGCCGCCCTTGCGCAGCGAGGACGACCGGCTCGCGGTGGTGGAGGCCGTCGCCTCGGGCCTCATCGACATCATTTCGTCGATGCACACGCCGCAGGACGAGGAGAGTAAGCGCCTGCCCTACGAGGACGCGGCCTCCGGCGCGGTGGCGCTGGAGACCTTCCTGCCGGCGGCGATGCGGCTCCACCATGCCGGGCAGCTGACCCTGCCGCAGCTCTTCCGGGCGATGGCACTCAATCCGGCGAAACGGCTCGGCCTGCCGCAGGGGCGGCTGGCGGAGGGCGCGCCGGCCGACCTGGTGCTCTTCGATCCCGACACGCCCTTCGTCCTCGACCGCGCCAAGCTGCGCTCGAAGTCGAAGAACACGCCGTTCGACGGGCAGCGGATGGAAGGAAGGGTGCTCGCGACCTTCGTCGCCGGACGGCAGGTCTTCGGGGCGGAGGCGCGCGATGCCTGAGATTACCAGCGGCGCGGCGGCGCTGATCCTCGCCGGGGTTCTCGGCTACCTCCTCGGTTCGATCCCCTTCGGGGTGGTGCTGACCCGGATCATGGGGCTCGGCGATCTGAGGAAGATCGGTTCGGGCAATATCGGCGCCACCAACGTGCTCCGGACCGGCAACAAGGGGGCGGCCTTCGCGACGCTCGTCCTCGACGGCGGCAAGGGCGCGGCGGCGGTCCTCGCGGCGCGGACTTGGGCCGGCGAGGATGCAGCACAGCTCGCCGGTCTCGCGGCCTTTCTCGGCCATCTCTTCCCGGTCTGGCTCGGCTTCAAGGGCGGCAAGGGCGTCGCGACCTTCCTCGGCACGCTTCTGGCACTCGCCTTCCCGGTCGGCCTTGCCGCCTGCGCGACCTGGCTCGTCACCGCGATCGTCAGCCGCATCTCCTCGCTCTCCGCGCTCGTCGCGGCGGCGCTCGCGGCGGTTTGGGCGGCGCTTCTCGGTCACGGCGAGATGGTGGTGCTGATCCTTCTCCTCGCCGCCCTCGTCTTTGTCCGCCACGCGCCCAACATCGCACGGCTGAGGGCCGGGACCGAGCCGAGGATCGGCGGCAAGAAGTGACCGGAGACCGGTTCCGGGCGGCGCTCGACGCGATCCCCGAGGGCTGCCGCAAGGGCCGGTCCAAGGCCGACGCCACCAGATCGAGAGGCTCGTTCCTGCGGGGAGCCGCAGCGCGAAGCTGGTGGCGCGGGGTCCGGGCGGGCGGCCCGATCGCGGAGGATATCTCGACCGGCGAGCGGCTCCAAGCCGAGAACCACGCTACCCGTCATGGCGCCGATGTGGAGGGACAGGCCGACTGGCGCGCGTGAGGGAACTGGCCCATGAGGCGATCCGGGAAAGCCCCGACATCGTGATGGAGGCTCCCGCGGCCCTTCAAGAGCGGCAGGTCAAAGCCGAGACCGCCGCGAAAACCGATGTTCAGGCGAACGCGCACTGATCGCGGCCCGCGCCGGCGACCCCCGGCCCGACTGCCCGTTCCTGTCCGGCCTCGCCACCGGCGGATACGGACGCCAGCCAACAGAAACGTCTAGCCGCGAACGGAGCCCTGTCCAGACCGTGTTCAACACCCGGGAAATGCCGGCCGCGTCACGGGCGGACAAACGCGTCGTTGACCCGCGGCCCGTCGGGCACTCAGGCGTGACGGCGGCCGGATCGGCGCCTGACCGGCCGACCAGCATGTGCCTCAAGATATCGGAAACGCGACTGCCGCGTTCCCGAGCCACCTCCGGCCTGGCCCCGCGCCAAGGTCGGGTGTAGCCCGACCCCGGACCTTCAAACGCCCGAAAGCGTCGGTTGCCCGGGATCGAGCCCTCTCACCGGTGCGCCGGAAAGATCAGGCCGCCATTCGCTCCGGCGCGTCCTTGCGAAGCGGGCCGTGCCCCATGCTCCATCCCTTGATGCTCCCGTAGACGGCTGGAATGACGATCAGCGTCAGGAGCGTCGAAGAGACCATGCCGCCGATCATCGGCACCGCGATGCGCTGCATGACCTCGGAGCCCGTGCCATCGGCCCAGAGGATCGGCATCAGGCCGGCGGTGATCGCCACCACCGTCATCATCTTCGGCCGCACCCGTTCCACCGCCCCGACCATGATCGCCGAATGGAGGTCCGCACGGGTCAGGGACCGCCCGCTTTCCCGCGCCGCGGTGCGTGCCTCCTCCAGGGCATGATCGAGGTAGATCAGCATGATCACTCCCGTCTCGGCGGCGACCCCGGCGAGCGCGATGAACCCGACCGCGACCGCCACCGACAAGTTGAAGCCCATGAACCACATCAGCCAGATGCCCCCCACCATGGCGAACGGGAGCGAGAGCATCACGATCAGCGTCTCGGTCAGCCGGCGGAAGTTGAGATAGAGCAGCAGAAAGATCAGCGCGAGCGTCAGCGGCACGACCAGAGCGAGCCGCTGCTTGGCGCGCTCCAGATACTCGAACTGGCCGCTCCAGCCGAGCCAGTAGCCCTTGGGCAGGGTCACCGACGCCGCGACCGCGGCCTGCGCCTCGGCGACATAGCCGCCGAGGTCGCGCCCGGCGATGTCGACGAAGACATAGACCGTGAGCCGGCCGTTTTCGGTGCGGATCGCGGTCGCACCCCGGTTGCGCTCGATCGTCGCGACCTCGCCGAGGGGCACGGTGCCGCCGCCGGGCAGGTCCACCTGCACCTCGCGCTCGATGACCTCAGGGTCGGAGCGGAAGGCGGCCGGATAGCGCAGCGCGACATTGTAGCGCTCGCGCCCCTCCACGGTCTGGGTGATCGCCTCGGCGCCGAGCGCCATCGCGATGACCTCCTGAACATCCGCGACCGACAGGCCATAGCGGCCGAGCGCGATGCGGTCCGGCACGATGTCGAGGTAGTAGCCGCCGATCACCCGTTCGGCATAGGCGCTGGTGGTGCCGGGCACGGTGCGCAGCACCGCCTCGACCTCGCGCGCGATGCGCTCCAGTTCGGCTAGGTCATCGCCGTAGACCTTGACGCCGACCGGCGTGCGGATCCCGGTCGAGAGCATTTCGATCCGCGCCCGGATCGGCATTGTCCAGGCATTGGAAACGCCGGGGAACTGCAGCGCCGCATCCATTTCGTGCCGCAGGCTCTCGACGGTGACGCCGGGGCGCCACGCCTCGCGCGGCTTGAGCTGGATGATCGTCTCGAACATCTCGGTCGGCGCGGGATCGGTCGCGGTCAGCGCCCGGCCCGCCTTGCCGAAGACGCTTTCAACCTCGGGGAAGGAGCGGATGATGCGGTCCTGCGTCTGCATCAGCTCCGCGGCCTTGGCGACCGAGAGGCCAGGCAGCGTCGTGGGCATGTACATCAGCGTGCCCTCGTCGAGCGTCGGCATGAATTCGGAGCCGAGTTGCCGCGCCGGCCAGACCGTTGCCAGAAGCGCCGCGAGGGCGGCGAGGATGGTCAGGGTCCTGGCCTTCAGGACCGTCGCGATCACCGGCCGATAGAGCGCGATCAGGAACCGGTTGATCGGGTTACGGTGCTCGGGGATGATCCGGCCGCGCACGAAGACGACCATGAGCGCCGGCACCAGCGTCACCGACAGAAGCGCCGCCGCCGCCATGGCGAAGGTCTTGGTATAGGCGAGCGGGCCGAACATCCGCCCCTCCTGACCTTCCAGCGTGAAGATCGGCAGGAACGACACGGTGATGATCAGCAGGCTGAAGAACAGCGCCGGGCCGACCTCGGACGCCGCCTCGATCAGCACCTCGATCCGGGGCTTGTCCGGTGCGGCGCGTTCGAGGTGCTTGTGGGCGTTCTCGATCATCACGATCGCCGCGTCGATCATCGCGCCGATGGCGATGGCGATGCCGCCGAGGCTCATGATGTTGGCGCCGATGCCGAGCGCCCGCATCGCCGCGAAGGCCATCAGGAGGCCCACCGGCAGCATCAGGATCGCCACCAGCGACGAACGGACATGCAGGAGGAACAGTATCGTGACCGCCGCCACGATCAGGCTTTCCTCGATCAGCGTCGTCTTCAGCGTCGCGATGGCCGAGCGGATCAGGCCGGAGCGGTCGTAGACCGGAACGATCTCGACCCCCTCGGGCAGGGCGGCCGAGACCGTCGCGAGCTCCGCCTTGGCATTGTCGATCACGTCGAGCGCATTGGCGCCCACCCGTTGCAGCACGATGCCGCTCGCGACCTCGCCCTCGCCATCGAGCTCGGCGATCCCGCGCCGCTCGTCGGGGACGACCTCGACCCGCGCGACATCGCGCAGGAGGATCGGCACCCCTCCGACGCTGCGCAGCGCGATCGTCTCGATATCCTCGATCCCGCGCAGGTAGCCCCGGCCGCGCACCATGAACTCGAACTCCGACAGCTCGACGGTCCGCCCGCCGGTGTCCTGGTTGCTGGCGCGGATCGCGGCCTTCAGGTCGGCAAGCGTGATGCCTTGGGCCCGCATCCGCACCGGATCGGCCGTGACCGAATACTGCTTGACGAAACCGCCGACGCTCGCGACCTCCGAGACGCCCTCGGCGCGGCTCGCGGCGTAGCGGACGACCCAGTCCTGCAGGGACCGCAACTCGACCAGGGACAGGTTCTCGCCCTTCAGCGCATATTGATAGACCCAGCCGACGCCGGTCGCGTCGGGCCCGAGCGCCGGCGTCACCCCCTCGGGCAGCCGGGCAGCGGCGGCGTTGAGGTATTCAAGAACGCGGCTGCGCGCCCAGTAAGGGTCCACGCTGTCCTCGAAGAGGATGTAGACGAAGGAGATGCCGAAGAACGAGAAGCCGCGCACGACGCGCGAACGCGGCACCGTCAGCATGGCCGACGTCAAGGGATAGGTGATCTGGTCCTCGACCACCTGCGGCGCCTGGCCCGGGTGCTCGGTCAGGACGATCACCTGCACGTCCGACAGGTCCGGAATGGCGTCGATCGGCAGGCTACGCAGCGACCAGATGCCGGCGGCGACGCTCAGCGCGGCGGCGAAGAACACGAGGACCAGGTTGCGCGCGGACCAGGCGATGATGTTGGCGATCATTGCCCTGCCTCCGCGCCCGACAGCGCCGCGAGGGCCGCGTTCAGGTTGCTGTCGGCGTCGAGAAGAAAGGTCGCGGTCGTCACGACGCGCGTCCCCTCGGCAAGACCGTCGCGGATCTCCACCATGCCGTTGCCGCGGCGCCCCGGCACGACCTCCTGCGCGGCGAAGCGCCCCTCGCCCATATCGCGGATCACGACCTGCCGGTCGCCGGTGTCGATAACCGCGCTGTCGGGCACCTGCACGACGGCCGCGCCGTCGCCTGCGGCGATCTCGACCTCCGCATACATGTTGATCAGGAAGCGCCCGTCCGGGTTCGGCAGGTCGATGCGCACCCTCGCAGTCCGGGTCTGGAGGTCGACCTCGGGATAGATCTCGCTCACCCGTGCGGTGAGCGCCTCGCCTGGCAGCCCGCGCAGGCTGACCAGCGCCTCGGCGCCGCGCGCGACGCCACTCAGCGCCGCTTCGGGCACGTCGGCCATGACCCAGACCTGCGACGTGTCGGCGATGCGGAACAGAGGTTCGCCCGCCTTCGCCATCATTCCCTCGACCGCGAGACGCTCCAGAACCACGCCGGACCGCGGCGCCGTCAGGGCGATGCTCACCTGGGCGCGCCGATCCGCCGCGATGGCGTCGATCTGCCCGACCGGCACACCGAGATTCTCCAGCCGCCGCCGGCTGCCTTCGGCCCGCCCTCCGCCGTCGCGAAGGTCCGACACGAAGAGCGCCGCCGCCGCCGTTACCTCGGGCGAATAGAGCATCGCGAGCGGCGTGCCCCGCCGGACCGTTGCCCCGGTGGTCACGTCCGCAACGGTCTCGAGGAAGGCATCGGCGCGCAGCGCGACGACGGTGAGGCGGCGCTCGTCGAGCCGGACAATGCCCGGCGCACGCACCGTCATCGCCAAGGGCCCGCGTATCGCCTGCGTCGTCCGCACGCCGGTCCGTTGCAGCTTGCCCGGCGAGACCCGGATGGTGCCGGCATCGTCGACCTCGCCTTCGTAGACGGGGATGTAGTCCATCCCCATCGGGTCCTTCTTCGGAACCGGCGAGGTGTCGGGCAACCCCATCGGATTGCGGTAGTAGAGAATGCGCCGGGTGTCGCTGGCCGCCGTCCCGGCGGCAACAGGCATCGCCATCGCGTCCTGCCCGTCAAGCCCGCCGGCCGCTTCCGCGCCGGAATGGGCGTGAGGAGTCGAGGCGGCCGGAGCCGCCTGCTGGCCGGCGGTGATCCCGGCCCAGCCGGCCGCGCCGGCAAGGACCGACGCCAGAAGGACATTCCGTGCCGCCTTCATGGCCGCACCCCGCGCCGGGCCAGTCCCGGGCAATGATCCTCAGCGACCGCGTTGCAATTGGCGGCCGCCGTCGGGCCGAGGCCCGTGACGCGCGCGATGTCGCGCCGAAGGCACGATCTGTGCATGTCGATACTCCCACATGTTCCGTATTGGCCGCGTCGCCCCGGTGGCCGGCGCGACGCATCATGCGGCCGCATGGCGGCGCCATGCGGCCGGACGGCGCTCTCGCGCCGCGACCGTCAGGACTTGGGGGGGCGCCTTGGGCCGTCGCCCGGCGTGGAAGCCGCAAGGTGGTGATCGGTGGCGAAGATCGCCGGCGCCGCTTGCCCGAGCGGGGCCGCGAGCAGCGCATGAGACTCCAGATCGACCGCGCTGGTCGGGGCACACATCAGCGGTTGAGCGCATTCGGCCATCGACGGGGCGCCTTCATGCGGCGTGCAGGGCTCGTTTTCGGGCATATGCATCGCGGCGTCGCACCCGGCCGCAGCCAACGCCCCCTGCGGCGCGGCAAGAGCCGCCCCAGCGAGCACGAGAATCAGTGCGAAAATGGTGCCAAGCAATCGCATGCCGGCAATCTGCGTCGGACGCGGAGGGCGCGCAAGACGGGTCGATGCGCCGCGGCCTGAGGCGGAATGACGCGCCGGTGCGCGCCGGAGAGGTTGCGCTCCCCCATGCGCCATGACAGGAGGAGGTCGCCTCCGTCGGGACGCGACGCCACGGGCGAGCCGCCCGGTTTCACTGCAGGAAAGGCCACAGTGGACGAGCTTTCCGCCTACGCGCTGATCGCCCTCTCGGCCTTTCTGTCGGCAACGCTCCTGCCGGGATCGTCCGAAGCGGTCCTGATCGGCCTGCTGGCGGCTGGAAACGGCGAGCCAGCGGCGCTTGTGCTGGTCGCCTCGATCGGCAACGTGACGGGGGCGGCGGTGAATTGGACCATCGGCCGGTTCCTGGCACAGTACGAGGGCCGTCGCTGGTTCCCGGTCGATCCCGACCGCGCACGCAAGGCCCGCCAATGGTTCGACCGCTACGGCGTCTGGTCGCTTCTCGTATCCTGGCTCCCGGTCGTCGGCGATCCCCTGACCGTGATCGCCGGACTGGCGCGGGTGGGGTTCTGGCGCTTCCTTCTGCTCGTATCGGCCGGAAAGGCGGGACGCTACGTCATGATCGCCTCGGCCTGGCTGCATTGGCCCTTTCCCTGAGCGGCGCCGGGCTGGAAAGCGAGGCCACGGCCCACGCCTCAGCCGAGCGTGAGAATGCGTTCGTCGGCCAGCTCTGACTTGGGGCATATAGGTTCTCCGGTGCCGGACGCGATCGTCGCCAGGGTCAAACCCGAGACGGCGCGCGCCAACCGCGGGACCACACTGGCTCACGCCCGCAGGGTGCTACGCTGCCCGTCGGCACTGCGTTTGCCGATATCGTCAGGCAGGCCGCTGTCGCGGGACGATACCCCAATGCCGGCCCTGATCCCGACGAGTGGATCAAACGCCAGCTTGCGCGGCATCGCGCGGCGGGGCCGCCCTACATCCAGGAGATGACGGAGAGCGTCTGGCAGCAGATCAGCAACCACCTGACGGATCAGGGCGGCACCGTCGCCGTCCGTTCGGACATCACTGACATCAAGCGCATATCGGACGAGCTGAAGCGCGCGAAGGATGCCGCCGAAGCGGCCAACGAGGCCAAGAGCGCCTTTCTCGCAACGATGAGCCACGAGATCCGCACCCCGCTGAACGGCATCATCGGCATGAGCACGCTTCTCAATGGCACGCAGTTGACGGACGAACAGCGCGGTTTCAGCGACACCATCGCGACGGCGGCCGATGCGCTCCTGACGATCATCAACGACATCCTGGATTTCTCCAAGGTCGAGGCCGGCGCGCTGGAACTGGAACGCGTGCTGATGGACCTGACCGAGACGATCGAAAGCTCGGCCGAGCTTGTAGCTGCGAAGGCCGCCGAGAAGGGCATCGAGCTTGCCTGCCAGATCAATCGCGACGTGCCTGCGGCAATCTTCGGTGATCCGGTACGGCCGAAGCATATCCTGATGAATCTCCTCAACAACGCAGTCAAGTTCACCGGGATCGGCGAGGTCGTGCTGACCGTCTCGACGAACTTCCCGGATGCGGGCCGGTCGCCTGGGGAGATCACGCTTCTGACTTTTCCGTCCGCGATACCGGAATCGGCATCCCGGAGGACCGGATGGATCGCCTGTTCAAGTCGTTCAGCCAGGTCGATGCATCCACGACACGACGATAC
This sequence comes from Albidovulum salinarum, assembly GCF_025673475.1. Lineage (NCBI taxonomy): Bacteria > Pseudomonadati > Pseudomonadota > Alphaproteobacteria > Rhodobacterales > Paracoccaceae > Albidovulum > Albidovulum salinarum. Next base: position 151,803 of record NZ_JAOVQO010000009.1, read on the forward strand.
GGCGGTACCGGGCTGGGGCTGGTGATCACGAAGCGGCTGGTCGATCTCATGGGCGGCACCATCGGCCTCGATAGCAAATCGGGGGCGGGGACCGCCTTCACGTTTACCTTGCTGGGCGAGGTGGTCGATCTTCCCGGTCGCCGGAACCAGGCTGAAAAGCTGTCAGCGATCAAGGGCGGGCGCCGTCTTCTACAACCAGAGTGCCTATGCGATGATGATCGCAGGTGTCTTCTGGGGCCTGCTGCTTTTCAACGCGGAACTGTCGGTCTTCGCCTGGGTCGCTTTCGGCGTGATCATCGTCGGTATGTACCTCGTCGAATCCAAGTCCTGGAACGAGGAGCCGGTGATACAGCGATCGTTCCTGTGACCCGGGGGGCGGCCCGAGTGGACCCGACACGCTTGCGGTCACTTCGCCTTGCCATGCGGAAGCGTCGCCCGTGCATTCCGGTCGCGGCCTATGCCTGGGCCGGCCGCGCGATCAGCTTCGCGGCGTCGGCCCGTTTCGCAACGAAGTACAGGCCCAGGAGTATGAGAACGAGGGCGGTGAAACTCGTCAGCGATACCACTTCGTTCAAGAGCAGAACGCTCCACAGAACCCCGCCGATCGAGACGGTGTAGGCCTTCTGGCCGCTGAATACCGGTCCGGCATAGTCGATCAGCTTGGCCAGAGCGATCATGGCGACGGAATCGGCGAGCGAGAACGCGATGAGCGACAGTTCGAACTTGCCCGGAACGGCGTGAAGCGGGACGAAGCCGGAGTTCAGCGCGGAGGCGACGAAGAGAACCGAGGTCGACAGGCCGAAGGTGACCGCGACCACCGCGAGCAGGTCGGCGTCGATGGCTTTCGACATCGACATCATGATCGTCTCGCTCGCAAAACAGGCAGGGATCAGCATCGTGATGAAGAGCCAGTGGATCTGCACGGTGCTATTGGCGATGTCGAAGAACGGAAGCAGCAGGACACCGACACCCGCGACCCCGAGGAGCAGGCCCATGAACCGCCGGACGCTGAGTCTTTCAAGCCCGATCCCCGCCGCGATGAAGAAGACCAGAAACGATTCCAGCGAAACCAGGATCGCGATCATGACGCCGGGAACGGACTCGGCCACCCAGAACAGGAGAACCTGTGGCAGGAACGTCAGAAAAGCGAGGAGGGCGAAGAACCTGGCCGAACGCCAGGAGACCCGAGGCGCGCGGGCCTTGGACCAGACTGCATAGAGCGTCGTGAAAACCGTCGAAAGCCCCATCGTGTAGAACGCAACGGAAATGGGGTTCTGCACCTCGGCAAGGCTGAGCTTGGCGATGGCGGGCTTCAGCCCGAAACAGGCACCAATGAAAAGCAGCAGCAGAATGCCGTTCAGTGTCCGGATCTGGTATGCATGACTCAGCCGACGGTTGTACACCATGATCGACTTGTTCAGAAGGACGCGGGAAAGCACCGCGATCGCACCTTCCCCCTCCGCGAGATCGTCGATGGCGAGATCCCTGGGATTCCTCTCGTCGGCATCGAGAGCTTCGGCGGCGGCCGTGAGCCGCCTTATCTGTTGCAGAGTGCGCCTGTCGTCCTCCTGGCGCCGGGCCTCCCGCAGGCTGGCATTGATCCTGGCCCTGAGAATGACCGCGTTGAACGCCTTGGGCAGGAAATCCACGGCTCCCAGTTCGATGGCGCGGGCGATTTCCTCCGGATCATCCAGGCTGGAGATGACGATGACCGGCGGCCGCCGATCCTCGGGGAACGAGCCCAGCGCGGAGAGAACATCGTATCCGCTTTTGCCGGGCATCTCGATGTCAAGGAGGACGATGTCGACACCGGGGTTCCGCAGTCTGTCCAACGCCGCATCGCCACTGTCGACATCTTCGACCGTGTGTCCAAGGGAGTTGACGGCAAGAACCAGCTTGCGCCGCGCCAAGCTGTCGTCGTCCACCACCAGAACACGGGCGCTCGCCATCATGGCGCTCCGGCGCCCATGTATCGCGGCAGTAACCGCTTGCGCACCACAGAAACTGCCCCGCGAAACCATTGCCCAGCTCCAATATCCTACGAAGCAGAAGGCGATCTGCCAACGGGAATGATTGTGTGGCTCGGGTCGCTCCGGCGCCACCGATCACGCGACGCCATGTGGCCCGGAGAATTGCCATCCGCCGCCCAGGCATTCGGGTCGGAGGCGGGATGCCTCCCCGATCACACGCCTCGAGAATCGTGAAGAAGGGTCGAGGATACGTCGCCGCGACGCGACGCGTGGTTGCGGGCAATGCTGCCCTCCCGCGAGCCGCCGGTCCAATGTGCCGCGCGCACGCTGGATCGGCGCGCCATGAACGACCCCGAGCGCAGAGCGCGAATTGGAGCCGGTCGAACACATGCTTTGCGTTGCATCGCGGCATCTTCAAGGCAGCGGTTCGGTCAGGGTGCAGCGCGGCTTCGCGTAGAGGCATTCCTGTTCGCGCCGTGCGTGCATCGCTGTTTCCCTCGGCACACTGAATCGCCTGTCATCCCCGGAAGATCCGCAGCAGCGACAGTGCGGCATCCGAGAGGTCGAAGACCCGCGCGAGAAGATGTTCGCTGGCGGCAAAGGGTTTGCCGGGCGATGCAGCAGTTTCGGCCTCCACCGTGTCGAGCAGGCGCAGCAACCTGCGCCGATGCATGCCGAGCCATGCCTGAACGACGTCGGCAAACGCTCCGGCGAATGCTGTGATGACCGACCCCAGGAGCATGAGGCCGGCAGCGACGGCTGCGACCAGCCGCGGCGAGAGGCCGGCGGGGAAGATCCCGTACCAGACCCCTCCCAAAGTCTGACCGAGCGGAAAATCCGCGACGGCCCTCTTTAGGGAAACCGACTCCGCGACGCCCGCGGCCATCGAGATCATCCCGGGCGTCACGGCCTGAAGCACGATGGCGCCCGCAACCAGAGTCATGAGGGCCGTTGTGAACTCGGCCATCGCGGAGCGGGCGCCGGAGTATTCGGTGATCGCAGCTGCGATCCGGTCCGCCATGGCTTGCGCCGCCGCGATGCTGCCGCGACTCCGGGCCGCCTCACGAAAGCGTGGGGCGGACAGGATGGCCCGCGCCAATGCGGTGCGGTCTCCGAGGGCCTCGCCCTCGGCAGGCGGCGCCGCCAATAGCTCGGTCAGGATCGCGGCTTCCACCCTCGCCGAGACGGCCGTGCGCAACAGGATCTGCCGGCGGAGCAGAAAATCCGCCGTCCGGCGCAGGCGCAGTCCTCGACAGATCCACCCCGTGAGCCGCACGGTAACGTGGGCCGGTGACAGCAGCACGTTCACCGGAGCCCGCAGGATATCGGCGCCGAGCGCCGCGCGGTGCAGGCGCAGGGTTCCCCGCCATGTGAAATGACGCTGGACGAAGGCATCGACCTGCCTTCGCCGCGCGAGGTCCGTCTCGCCGTCAGTCGTTGGCCCTCGGGTCATGTCAGGCTCAGGATGGTCATGAGGATCACGGTGGCCACCCGCGCAAGGTCCGCATGTAGGCCCGGCCCGTCATACCGCGCCGCCGACCTCCAGACGCCGACCAGAGCGACAAGGTTGTAGGGGAGCGAAAACCCGTATCCGACCAGGAGCGCCGGCAAGGGCTGATCGAGCGTCATGAGCGCCAGGAACAGGATGCTGGTCGTGACATTGACCAACAGGCCGCCAAGCACGGCCCAGGTCCAGAACGCCGCGTCAAGGCCCAACTCGCCACGCCACAAGGCCCTCAGGTTTTTCATAGGGTATTATCTGGTCTGAAGTTCGCCATTCTACCAGTCCCCTCGTTGCGAGCGCCGGTGCGGCGGACGCGCGCCGGCCGAGACGGGCTCATGGCCATATCATCAGGACGTAGGCAACATAGGCGGCCAGCAGCACGCCGCCTTCCCAACGCGCGATGCGCAGCCCCGTGGCCGCGAAAACGACGAGCAGGAGCGTGGCCCCCACCATGAGGAGATTGTCGAACAAGACGATCTCGGCCGGTACGGCCGAGGGGGAGATGAGGGCGGTCGCACCGCCGATGCCAAGGATGTTGTAGATGTTCGAGCCGACGATATTGCCGAAGGCGACGTCGCTTTGCCGCTTCACGGCGGCCACCACTGACGTGACGAGTTCCGGCATCGAGGTTCCGACGGCCACGATCGTCAGCCCGATCACGGTCTCCGGAATGCCGAACGACTGCGCGAGAGTTACCGCACCATCGACCAGGAATTTGCCACCCCCGACGACCAGGACGAGGCCAGCCAGGGCGATCAACAGCGGCCCGACGATCCCGTTTGCGGCCGGCACGCCGGGTTTGAGGCCCGGATCAACGCCCTCGAGAGCAGCTTCCTTGGCAAATACGGCGCCATGCCCTGCCGCGGCCTTCTCCTGCCTGAAGGCAAGGTAGATGTAGGCGACGAGCCCGACGACGAAAACCACACCGATGGCACGCCCCATCGGGACGACGAAGCCGAGGCCCGCGAAGGCGACGGCAACACCCAGCATCACGACGGCATCGCGCCGCAGTGCAGACGCTGCCACCGCGATCGGAAACAGGATGGACGACAGGCCGACGATGAGCAGGATATTGGCAATGTTCGAGCCGACGATGTTGCCGAAGGCAATGCCGGGCGATCCGATGAGCGCGGCCTGAACCGACGTCACCAGCTCCGGCGTGGATGTCCCGAAGCCGACCAGCGTCAGACCGATAACCAGCGGCGAAACGCCAAGGCGCTCCGCCACCCGGACCGCTCCCCTCACCAGAAGCTCGCCGCCGAAGATCAGCATAACCAAGCCTGCCGTCAGGGGCAGCCATATTTCCGTCAATTGCGCCACTCCGCGATCATTGCTGTCGGGGGAATTGGCGTACCGCCCCATCCGTTTCAAGGCGGCCACTCATGGGCGAGCGCGAAAAAAATCGGGTTCGTCCGACCGATCGGCAGACGCTGACGAACGCCGAAACGGAAGCATCACAGCGGCCAAAAGAGTGGTATCGCGGCGACGGTCAGGCTCCCCACGATGATATTCATCGGCAGACCGATCTTCAGGAAATCGGTGAAGCGGTAGCCGCCGGCGTTGTAGACGAGGGTATTGGTCTGGTAGCCGATGGGAGTGGCGAAGCTGGCAGACGCGCCGAACATGACCGCGACAAGGAACGGGCGCGGATCGACGCCGAGGCTGGTGGCAATGCCCGCCGCAATCGGCACCATCAGCACTGCCACGGCACTGTTCGTCACAAGCTCGGTCAGGATGGATGTGAAGGCATAGACGATCGCCAGGGCAACGAACGGACCGGCAGCGCCAAGCATCGGCGAAACCGCGCCGACGACCAGTTCGACCGCGCCCGACCGGTCCAGCGCGGTGCCGAGCACCAGCATCGATACGATCAACAGGAGAAGCCGCCCGTCCATCGCCGCCAACCCTTCATCCGCCTCGATGCAGTTCGTCGCCAGAACCACGCCGACACCAAGCAGCGCGAGCGTCAGGATCGGAGCGACGTCGAGCGCCGCAAGCGTGACGACGGCCAACAGTACCGCCACCGCGATGGGCGCCTTGCCGTGACGGAAGGCGCGCACCTTGTTCGGCCCAAGCTCCGTCAGGCGCTGGTCCTCGGCCAGCCGCGCCATGTCCTCGGGCGCACCCTCGACCAAGAGCGTGTCGCCGACGGCAAGGGGCGTATCCTCGAACCTGGCCCCGAGCGTCTCGCCCTTGCGGTGAAGTGCCAGCGGGTAGACCCCGAAACGCCGCCGCCAGCGGAGCCGCGCGAGGCTGCGGCCTTCTGCCTTGGACCCCGGACCGACCAGAAGCTCGACAGCCTGAGCACTGCGGATCTGGGCGGTCTCAAGCCCGGGAATGACGGCCCCGCGAGTCACGCCTTCGCGAAAACCCATCAGCTCCACGTCTCGCGTCTTGACGACCAGGATATCGCCCGCGGCGAGCCGGACATCCTGCACCATGCGACGCAGCGAAACGTCTCCGCGGATCACATCAACGACCCGACCGCCGCCGCGGGCCAGGGACGCGATCTCGGTCGGGACTGCGCCGATCAGGGGGGAGCCGTCCGGGATGAACAGATCCGCCAGCCATGTTTTTCGGTCCTGTCGCGACAGCGTGTCAATGACGGCGCCCCGGTCGGGCAACAGCCGGGGCGCCGCGACAGCAAGAAACAGGCCGCCGCCGATCGCTGCGAGGATACCGAGAGGCGCGATCTCGAACAGGCTGAACCTGACAAGCCCGAGATCCTGCGCCATGCCGTCGACGAGCAGGTTGGTCGATGTACCGATCAGCGTCACGGTGCCGCCGAGTATCACCATGTAAGACAACGGCATGAGCAGCCTGGACGGAGCCGTTCCGATCTGCCGGGCGAGACCAATCGCAACCGGGATCAGCACGATGACGACAGGGGTGTTGTTGATAAGGGCGGATGCGCCCGCGGCACCGGCGAAGAACACGACCAGCGCAAGGCGCGGACGCGTGCCGGAAATCCGGCCGAGCACGTCCATCAACGCTTCCAGCGCACCGGTACGGACCAGCGCGGCGCTCAGCACGAACATCGCGCCGATCGTTGCGGGCGCGGGATTGCTGATCGCCGCCATGACATCATCCGTCGTGACGAGGCCGAGCGCCAACGCAACCGTCGCTCCGAGGAAGGCGATCACGTCAGCGGGGCGGCGCTCCGCGATGAAGGCAGCGAAAACCGCCGTCAGTAGAGCAAGGGCGAGCAACGGGGTGAGTTGGTCGAAATTGAGAGGCATAGCCAGGGAATCCTGATCAGAGGTGTCGGACATGACACCCGCAAAAGGGGATGTGTTCGGCAGGCGCGATCAATTGGCCAGTATGTGACCCAGACCGAAGATCGCGCTCATGATGCCCAACAGGAGGAGCCAATCGACAAACACACGCCGCCCCGCGGCCGGTCGGTGATTCTGACGTCGCTCACAGATCGCGCAGACCGTCGCTTGCGAGTGGATCTCGGTGCCGCAATCCACGCATCGGATTGGCGGACGCCCGGGCTTCGTTTGCGACCCGGACAAGTCGAGGGGCCGTGGGTGGCAATGGGGAATGTGCGGTCGCGCTCCGGCAGCCGTGTTCTCGGAGTTCATCGGTGAGGAAATCTGCATGGTGGATCCTGTGGGTGCCGGCTTGGGGCCGGATTGAATTGGGCGTTCTTGCGCAACGGCGCGGGCTGAGGTTGCTCTGCGCGGTACCGACTGGCCCTCGATCGGTTTCAGGTCCGCTGTCGGAAATCCGGCCCGAAGCCGGGATCTCAGGAAGATCGCGAGGACAGGCGCCAGACGTGTTATCGCACCGGACGAAGGATTCAGTTCTGCAAGCGTGTCGAGCGGCCTGAAGAATGTGGCAGCCAGCGCGCCCGTTCCGAGCGAAAGCAAGATGATCCAGCGGAGGACAGCGGTCATCGACGCGCCCCGCAGCCGGGTCCACTTCGCCGGGACGGAACGACGATGGGCCGAATGGGTCCAGGCCCAGAAGATCCATGTAGTGGAAAGCGCGCAGGAAGCGAGAGTGAGATACATGATTGGGTTTCCTGAAGAACGCCGCTTCGGCCTTCGGGATAAGACTGAGGTGTCGAACGCCCGTCGCGGCCCTTTCCGCATCGCAAGAGGATCGGCGTCTCCGCGACGATGAAAGGCAGCCAGATAATGCCGCCCTAGCCGGGCATGATGGCATTCCCGATGAGATGCTGTCGCCGCATGGTGCGACACCCCGGGGCAATCGCGGCAGGCTGTCAGTGTTGCTTCAAGGGCCGCAGGCCGAGATTACCTCGAACTTAAGCCGCGGCGCTGTCGCGCGGAAACACTGCCAGGCTGGATGTCGGCGGCCCTTGGGAATACGGACGCGAGGCGATGGTACGGACGGCACGCACAGCGTGCCACGACCGGATCCTGGCCCCGCCGGGTGTCACGGGCCACCGGAGACCCCACGCCAGCCCAACTGCGCTACCCACAACGTCCGTAACGATTTCGGGTTTGACGGCCACATTGCGCCCGACGGTCAGCCGGGCCGGAGTGGTATTGATCGCCAATCCAGCAGTCACGTCGGCCGGTCCGGCGGCCATGCGTGGATGCCCGCCCAAGGTGGCAAGTGCGAGGATTACCGCGAGGAGAATGGAAACGAGAGCCCCGCCGAATCGCGTCGCGGGCTTCTCCGAATGCGCGGTTCCCTCACTCTTCATGACGAGAAGATCCTGCAGATCCGGTTATTGTGCAAGATAGCTCAAGTTGCCGGAGCTTGGCCGGATAAGATGCGGTGGTCCCGCACGGCGCTCGACTGCCTCTGGGCAACTCCTGCATGAATGACGTCATTGCGCCTCGTCCCGCAGAAGGAGATCTATGAGGCACGGTGGATCTCCGGCTGGCGAACACCAGGCCGTTGTCGGGTCTCAGCAGGAATTCCCGTGGCACCGTGCCGAGCGCGCAACCTATGGATGAGAGCGTGCTCCTGTGCGCCGGCAGCGGTCGTGGCCCTGCCGCCACGGCCCGTCCAGACCCGGCACTGGCCCGTCGACCGGCGTTCGTTCGGCGCGGTTGACGCTGCAACACCGCCCCGATGCCGGGCCGCATGCCAATCGGGCGCTTGCGCGTCTGCCAGCTCTTGATCTGGCGTACCCTCAGGACCGTGTTCTTGTTGAAACCCGAAAGCCGGGACAGGGCTCTCACCTCAGCCTCACGACGCCACCTGTCAGATCACGTCTTAACTCTTGCAAGGCAGCCCACCAGCGGCAACGGCGTGCGGCGCCGGAACGCCACCACCATTGCTTCCTCGGTTTCGCGAAGAACGGACGAGCGCTTCTCCTTCGGCCGATCTTTCGACCCTCGACCGTCTCGCGCTTCCCCGCGCAGAGACCGTCTTCGGGTTCGTCAGGGAAACGATCCACCGGATCGTTTCCTGATTGTCCTCATCGCCGACGTCACGGCCCCGCGCCGCGGCCGAAGCTTGCGATCGCTGTCTTGCAGCTCTGACGGCGTGCCCTCGCCAGCGGGCTCGAACCGATGGCGCCGCGCTGGCTCGATCGTGGCGCTGGCGCGACGTACCTGTCCCATAGTGCTTCCTTCGATTCCAACGAATGGATCGCATCCTCAATCGCCGGGATCAAACACCTCAGGCCCGCGCGGGTTGACGCGCGGCGGTGCGGTGCGGACCCCGAGACTGGGTCGGCAGTATCGCGACGCGGCGCGCGGCTTTATTGCCTTGACAGAAGATAGCGGGATGTACCGCTTTCAAAGCCGGTGATCCGGTAACCTTGGGCGAACGCCGAAGTCAGCGCCTCGCGCACGCGCAGCCGCTCGGAAAGCGCCGTGTCCAGGTCGGTCGACAAGAGCTTGTCCAGGTCCTTCGGAATCTCCACCGTCACCAGATCGTCATCTGATGCAGGCGGGGCGGGTTCTGCGCCATGTGCCAGCGCGTCGACGTGAGGAGCGGAAAGATCCCAGTCGGCAACCAGCCGATCCGAGGGGATGCCGGCGTTGATCCCCTCCATCGGGCCGTAGTAGCTCTCGTGATAGGTGCCGGCCGTAGCGCCGAGCCTGGCGATGTTCAAGGCCGCATTGATGCGGCGCAGGGGGTCATAGGTCCACCGCACCAGCGTGATACCGCGCGCAAGGCACCAGTCGCGCTGAAACCACTTGAGCCGCGCGCCTAGCCCAAGGCCGCGGCTGTCTTGGTGAACGGCGAGGCGGTGCGAATGCTGCACATGGGGCCGGGCCGTTGGAAAACCGAAGAGGAACCCGAGCATCCGCCCATCCCTGAAGGCGCCTGCCACAAGCCCGCCCTCGTGCTGGATCGCCAGCATGATATCGGAATTGTCGGGCGGGTCGTCCTTGCCCCAGACCTCTTTCTGGAATGTTTCGGCCTGCTTGAGCTCGGCCACGCCGTTCAGTTCTCGCAGCACGAGCCCGGGGACCTGCATGTTCATCAGCGGATCTCCTCGGCATGCATGGTGACGGTGTCGAGGTAGTCCCGGTCGAGCGTTACGCCGATGCCGGGGCCGTTTGCGGGAACCGGCATCCTGCCGTTCTTGGCTTCGAGCCGTTCGTTGATGATGTCGTGCTTGAAATAGCGGCTGGCGCTCGACGTGTCGCCGGGCTTCGTGAAGTTGGCCATCGTGGCGAGGTGGATGTTGTGGGCGCGGCCGATGCCGCTTTCGAGCATGCCGCCGCACCAGACCGGGGCGCCGAAGGCCGCGCTCACGTCATGGATTGCGCGGGCCGCCATGAAGCCGCCAACGCGGCCGACCTTGATGTTGATGACCCGCGCGGCGCCGAGTTCGAGCGCCTTGCGCGCATCCGACGCGCTGCGGATGCTTTCGTCGAGGCAGATCGCCGTCTTCAGGGCCGCCTGCACCTTGGCGTGATCGTGGATGTCGTCATAGGCCAGCGGCTGTTCGATGTAATCCAGCGCGAAGTCGTCGAGAGCCTGCAGAACCGGCAGGTCGGCCAGACCGTAATCGGTATTGGCATCGACGGTCAGCTTGATGCCGGGATGAAGCGCGCGCACGGCCTCGACGATCTTCACATCGTGGCCCCGCGCGATCTTGAGCTTGGTCCGCTTGTAGCCATTGGCGACGGCCTCTTCGACCCGCTCCAGCGTCGTCTCGACCGGGGCGATGCCGAGGCTGACGCCGACATCGACGTTGTCGCCCACACCGCCGAGCGCCGCCTTGAGCGGCAGGCCGAGGCTCTTGGCCCAGAGGTCCCAGAACGCCATCTCGACCACCGCCTTGGCCATCCGGTTGCCGCGCCAGGGGTCGAGGATCGAGGCAAGCTCGTAAGGCGAGGTGAACCGTTTCCCGATGATCGCGGGCAACAGTTGTTCCCTAAGGAACGCCATGGCGCCCGGAACGGTCTCCTCAAGATAATCCGGCTGGGGGTCCATCACGCCCTCGGCGATACCCTCCAGCCCCTCGCCCTTGAGGACGAGAAGCGGGAAGGTCTTGCCGGTCATCGTGCCGGTCGAGATCACGAAGGGCGTGACGAGCGGAAGGTTGACGATGCGGAGCTCGGCGGCTTCGATCCGGACCCCGTCGCGGATCGCAGGCACGGTCTGTGTCATTTCAAGCATTCAGGGCACTTCACTTGGCTTTGGGATGTGGCATCGGCGGCAGGTCGGATCACTTCACCTTCGAGATGAAGCGTTCGAAAACCTCGGTCTTCGGGTTGGCGAACATCTCGTCCGGCGGTCCCTGTTCGGCGATGCGGCCTTCGTGCAGGAACACGACCTCCGAGGAGACCTCGCGCGCGAAGCCCATCTCGTGGGTCACGACGATCATCGTCCGCCCCTCGGCGGCGAGCGACTGCATGACTTTCAGCACCTCGCCGACCAGTTCAGGATCGAGCGCCGAAGTGGGCTCGTCGAACAGGATCGCGTCGGGCTCCATCGCCAATGCCCGCGCGATCGCTACCCGCTGCTGCTGACCGCCCGACAGCTGCGAGGGATACATGTGCATCCGATCCTCCAGCCCCACCCGCTTCAAGAGCGCCTCCGCCTTGTCACGGGCTTCGGCATTGGGTTCGCGCTTGACCTGGACCGGACCCTCCATGACGTTTTCCAGCGCCGTCCGGTGCGTCCAAAGGTTGAACTGCTGAAAGACCATGCCGAGCCGGCTGCGGATGTCCTCGATATGGCGGACATTCTGCGGCTTGCCGTTCTTCACGAGGATTTCCTCGCCATGCACCGTCACCTTGCCGGAGGTCGGTATCTCGAGAAAATTCAGGCAGCGCAGGAACGTCGACTTGCCCGAGCCAGACGAGCCGAGGATCGAGATGACGTCATGGTTGCGCGCCTCGAGCGAGATGCCTTTCAGGACCTCGAGCCTGCCGAAGGACTTGTGGATGTCCTCGGCCTTCAGGATGGTTTCCGGCTTGGTCATGCTTGGGATTCCTTGAAGGGCTGCGCGGACGCGCGGGGTGTTCCGGGGGCGTGAATGTGGCGGCTGAGGCGCCGCTCCGCCTGCCGCCAGAGCAGGACGAAAGCCGCCGTGATGCAGAGATAGATCAGGGCCGCCCAGAGATAGACCGAGAAATCGAAGGTGCGCGAGAAGATCTGGCGCGTGCGGCCCATCACGTCGAAGACGGTGACGACACTCGCAAGCGCGCTGGCCTTCATCAAGAGGATCACCTCGTTGCCAAGTGCGGGCCAGGCGATGCGGTAGGCGTGCGGGAACACTACCCGGCGCAGGATCTTCGACCTGCTCATGCCGATCGCCTTCGCGGCCTCGATCTCCCGCTGCGGCACACCCATGATGCCGCCGCGCAGGATCTCGGTCTGGTAGGCGGTGGAGTTCATCGCGAAGGCGAGGAGCGCGCAGTTGAACGGGTCGCGGAAGAAGGTCCAGAGGCCCCATTCCTCCAGTGCCGGGCGGAACTGGCCGGAGCCGTAGAAGATCAGGAAGAGCTGCGCGAGGATCGGGGTGCCACGTATGAACGAGACATAGAGGCGCAGGGGCGCCTGCGCCATCGGCGCGGCCTGGACCCGGATCAGGGCGAGGCCCGGCGAAACCAGCCCCGCGATGAGCGCGCCCAGGAAGGTCAGCTTGAGCGTCATCAGCGCGCCGTCGAGAAGCCGGGGCCAATACTCGAAAAGGATCTCGATCGGGTTCATCAGACGGCCCTCCGGATTCCGCGATTGGCGCGGCGCTCCATCTGCGCCAGGACGACTTCGGACAGCACGCACATGGCCCAGTAGATCAGGCAGGCCAGAAGGTAGAAGGTGAAGGGCTGCTTGGTCACACCCACGGCCACCTTGGTCATGCGCATCAGGTCGTCGAGCGCGATCACCGAGACGAGCGCGGTATCCTTCAGCATGTTGATCCAGAGATTGCCCAGGCCGGGCAGCGCGAAGCGCCAGAGCTGAGGCAGCTGGATGCGGCGGAAGATCTGTCGGTCGGTCATGCCGATCGCACGGCCGGCCTCCACCTGTCCCTTGTCGAGCGACTGGAAGGCACCGCGCAGCACCTCGCCGGCGAAGGCGCCGAACACCATGCCAAGCGCGATGACGCCGGCGGCGAAGGGGCTGAAGTCGCTTGGCGGGGCGTCTGGATTCCACCACCGCAGCCCCTTGTTCAGGAGCAGCCCGGCGCCGTTATAGACGACGAAGAGCGTGAGGATTTCCGGCAGGCCCCGCATGATGGTCGTGTAGCCGAAACCCAGCGCCCGCAGGGGCCGGAGGCCGGACAGGGAGGCGAATGCGGCCAGGAACCCGAGGAAAAGCCCGACGGGAAGCGTGACGATCGCGAGCTGGACCGTGATCGCCAGCCCGCGAAGGATTTCGTCCCCCCAGCCTGCGTCGCCATATGCGAAGAGTTCAAACATGGGTCAGTCCTTCGGGCGGGGGGACGAGGGTCGTCATTTCATCGTGTAGACGTCGACGTCGAAATACTTGTCGTTGATCGACTTGTAGGTGCCGTCGGCGCGGATCTCCGCCAGCGCGGCGTTCAGCTTTTCGCGCAGCTCGTCGTCCTCCTGGCGCACCGCGATGCCGACGCCCTCGCCGACGAAAGCCGGGTCGGTGATCGGCTCGCCCGCCAGTTCGCAGCAGGCACCGTCGTCGCTTTTCCTGGTCCAGTCGAGCATCGGGAGCATGTCGCCGACCTGAAGGTCGATCCGGCCGCTTGCCATGTCGAGGTTGACCTCGTCCTGCGTCGGATAGAGGCGGATGTCGGCATCGGGATAAGTCGCCTCGACGTAGTCCGCCTGCGTGGTGCCGGATTGCGCGCCGATCACTTTGCCGGCCAGCGCCTCGTTGGTGAACTCGGTGATGCCGGCCCCCTTCGGCGCGACATGGGTCATCGCGGCGAGGTAGTAGGGGTTGGTGAAATCGACCTGCTTCTTGCGGTCCTCGGTGATGAACATCGAGGCAATGATGAAGTCGTACTTGTTCGCCAGAAGTCCCGGGATAATTCCGTCCCAGTCCTGCGCGACGACTTCGCATTCCACGCCGATCCGCTTGCAAAGTTCGAGGCCGATCTCGACGTCGAAACCGGCGATCTCTCCATTCGACTCGATGAAGTTGAACGGGGGGTATGCGCCCTCCGTCCCGAGCCGCAGCGATTGCGCGGACGCGGGAGCGGCCATCGCGGTGGCAATGGCGGTCGCGCACAATGCCGCGGCCAGTCTGTTCTTCGTGTTCATGCGTTCTCCTCCTCGTGGAACCCGATCGTTGTCATTTCGCCACTTGGGCGACGGGGTCGCCGACATGGCCGGTAAAGCGTCCGTAGAGTTCGGCTGTCCTGCGCAAACGGGCCTCGACGGCGGGGCCAAGCTCCATGAACACGCCGTTGATCAAGAGGTTGCCGAGGCTCGCCATCACGGCGGTCGAGTCCCAGAACTGGTTGACCTGGGTCGTGACGGCGAAGACCTCATCGGCGACCGCGTGGCCCCAGTCGCAGAAGACGTCGGTGACGAGTGTCACCGGAATGCCCGCACCCCGCGCCTCAGCCGCCAATACCTTAGCGAGGCGCGAGTAGCGGCGCGCCTCGAAGATCACGAGGCAGGCGGGAGTGTCAGAAACCAGCAGCTCCGAGAAGTTGCCACCCGCGAGATCCATCAGCGTGACACCGTCGCGCAGGTATTGCAGTTGGTTGGCGAAGTACTGGGCGATGCCGCGTTCGGTCTGGAAGCCGGCGACATGGACCCGATCGGTCTTGGCCAGGCGCCGGACCACCCGCCGCCACTCCGCCGTCGTGGTCATCTCGTAGACCTTCACCAGCGCCGCGATCTCGAGCTCCATCCCGCGCGCAAGGTGGGACGCGTCGTGTTCGGCGTTCCGGCGCAGTTCGTTCAACCGGTCGCTCATGAGCCATGGGTGATCGCCGATATCGTCCTTCAGATGGTCCTTGAGGTCCTTGAAGCTCGCATAGCCGATCGACCGGCAGAACCGTCCTACGGTGGCTTCGCTGACCTCGACTTTTGCGGCAATGCTCGCGGCCGTCTCGAAAGGCAGATCCTCGAGCGCGCCGCTCATGTAGTTGGCAATCGCCTTGTCCGCCTTGGATCCCTCACTCATCGCGTTCGCGAGGCGGGTTTTCAACGGGACGGACATTTGCAGGCCTCACATGACGGAATCGAACCATATCAATTTGTGCAAGTTTTCTGTCATTCAGTCAACAATACAATAATTCTGTCATTTCAAGCTGCCATGCACCGGGCTCCAGGCCGGATAAACCGGCGGAAGTGCTGTGTTCCGCGCGCAAAGCCGGCTGCGAATGTGGAGGCGCCGATCCGCCCGATGCGATCTTGAATACCCTCGACCCGGTTTCAGACGGCCGAAGGCAGGTAGCGCGATTGACGGACCCGCCCATGCCTCCTGGTTCAGAAGCTGCTGCAGCGGCACCGGCGCGCTGATCGTCCAACTGTCCACCACGGCGGTTTGTGGTCGGAGATCTCGACAATCTGCATCTCGGCGGAGTTCTGATGATGCAGCTCGTTGCGGAAGCTGCGCGCAGCGGACGCGGTCGCCTCACCGAGGTCGAAATGTCGACAATGAGATCATCCGGGCGATCCCAGATGGCGGCATTGACGGCGATCTCCCCCGGGATTGAGCGATCGAAATCTGGCAAGGCAACCCGGAAGCCAGGTCTCGGCCTGGCTCGTCGGGCAGGCGGTGGCCGATCGAAGACATCTCGTCACGCTGAAAGTCTTTCGAGCGAGAATTACGCCATCATCCGCCGCTTCGCCGCCAGGGCTTCCCTGCGGTCGCGTTCCTGCCCCAGCCGGAACGACTGCTCGACGAAGTCCATATGGTCCCGCGCCGCCTTTTCGGCCCGGGCGGGATCGCCGTCGATGATCGCCGTGCCGAGCTCGACATGCTGTTCCAGCAACCGTTCGCCGGTGCCGTCGATGGTCCGAAGATAGTCCCGGTTGTAGAAGACGCCCTGCCGGGTCAGGTCGTAGATCGACGCCATGATGTGAATCAGGGTCGCATTGTTGCTCGCATCGACGATGGCCGAATGCAGCGCGAAATCGGCTTTCTGCGACAGTTCGTAGTCGTTCTTCTCCCAAGCCGTCTTCATGTCGTCGAGGATCGCGGCGATCCGCTCCTTGTCGTCCGTCGTCGCGCGCTGCGCCGCGAGGCGGGCGGCGAAAGCCTCCTGCTCGCGCCGGTATTCGAGATAGTCGTAGAAGGCGTCCGAATGCCGGCCGTAGAGCGACAGCAGCGCCGGCGACATCGCCTTGCCGGTCAGCGGCGCGATGAACGAGCCTTCGCCATGCCGCACGACCAGCAGGCCGCGATCCTCCAGCGTCTTCAGCGCCTCGCGCAGCTTCGGGCGCGACACGTTCAAGGTCTCCGCAAGTTCACGTTCCGACGGCAGCTTGCGGCCTTCCTGCAGGACGCCGGACACGATCATCGCCTCGATCTGCCGGACGACCGCCTCGGCGATGGATTCGTGGTCGACGGGCTCGAAAGGGCTGTTCCGGTCCATGTCCTGCTCCTGGTGGCGCCGCGCTCCGATCATGATCGGATTGAAGATGCATATTATTGACCATAACGGCGGCCACTTCAAGCGCCGGGCGCCGGCGCGGCCTCTGTCGCCACAAGCGACATAATATCAAAGAATTAACCTGCTACTTCGAATACGCATGCGGCCTCGACGACTTGAAGGTAACCGATTGCTCAAGAGATCTTGGGGTGCAAGTGGTAAATAAAATTGTTGACCCACATCATTGGTAAAGTTTATTGTCCACTCGGCATCACCGCATTCCGATGCCGCGACCGGGCCAGGAGGGGCCCGTCCGGAAACCGTGGAGGAGAACATGAAACACACGCTCACATCACTTGCCGTTGCCGCCTCGGTCCTGGCGGCGGGCGCGGCGCATGCAGCGGAAAAGCTGCTCTTGAAAACCCCGATCGCGTTTTCGACCGCGCTGCCCGGACTGGGCTCACCGATTCCGCGCGTGGCCGAACAGCTTGACCTGATGTCTGGCGGCACCCTTCAGATGAAGATCTACGAGCCCGACAAGCTCGTTCCCGCCTTCGAGATTCTCGGCGCGGTTTCTTCGGGCAAGATCAACTCTGGATACGCCACCGCCGGTTATTGGGCGGGCAAGATCCCGGCCGCGCCGCTGTTCTCGGCGGTGCCGTTCGGACCGGAGGCCGGCGAATACATGGCCTGGCTCTACTACGGCAACGGGATGTCGTTGTATCAGGAGATGTACGACCAGGCGGGCTACAATGTCCACGTCATCCCCTGCGCGATCATCGCCCCGGAGACCTCGGGCTGGTTCGCCAAGGAGATCAACTCCCCGGCCGATCTTCAGGGCCTGAAGATGCGCTTCTTCGGCCTTGGCGGCGAAGTCATGCAGAAACTCGGCGTGGCGACCTCGCTGCTGCCCGGCGGCGAGATCTTCCCGGCGCTCGAGAACGGCGCGATCGACGCGACGGAATTCTCGATGCCGGCGGTAGATGCCCGCCTCGCCTTCCACAAGCTCGTGAAGTTCAACTACTTCCCCGGCTGGCATCAGCAGGCGACCGTGTTCGAGCTTCTGGTCAACAAGGACGTCTGGAACGAAGCCACGGATCAGCACAAGGCGATCATCGAGACGGCCTGCAAGGCCTCGATGACGGACAGCTTCGCGGAGGGCGAAGCCGGCCAGTTCGCCGCGCTGAAGGACAATGTCGACAACAACGGCGTCACCATCAAGACCTGGTCGGACGAAATGCTCTCGACCTTCCGCACCACCTGGGAAGAAGTTGCCAAGGAAGAGGCGGCGGCAGATCCGTTCTTTGCCAAGGTCCTGGCCGACATGGACGAATTCCGCGCGGGCTACCGGATCTGGAAGGAAAACGCTTTCCTTCCTCGCAAGTAATGGTGCCCGGGGCGGCGCATCCCGCCGCCCCACCGCCAACCGTTGCACATAGATCGCCCTGCCGCAGCGCCGACCAATGCACGCGGCCGCATCCTTAGGAGGGGGCCATGGCCCAGGACAATCAACTCACGCCACTGTCGACCGATCCGATCGAGACCTACGAGCAGTTCCTCGAACACTCCGAGGCGGACCGGCAACCAGTCGCAACAGGTCTCGACCGCATCGTCAAGGGGATTGGCCACGTCGTGATGTGGGCCAATCTCCTGCTCGTTGCCGCGATCGTGTCGCAGGTCTCGCTGCGTTACCTTTTCAGTCAGAACTACCCTAAGCTCGACGAGATCCAGTGGCACCTCTATGGATTCGCCACGATGATTGGCCTGTCGTACGCGATGGTCACGGACAGCCATGTCCGGGTCGACGTGTTCCGGATGCAGCTTTCGCGCCATGCGCAGCGGATCGTGGATGTGATCGGCCTCCTTGCGCTCCTGTCGCCCTTCATCTTCCTGATGATCGATCAGGGCTACGACTATTTCTATGAGAGTTTCCGCATCAACGAGAGCTCCGACAGCCCGACCGGCCTGCCCTACCGCTGGATCTTCAAGGCGGTCATGCCGATCAGCTTCGTCCTGCTTGCGCTCGCGGCGCTCGCGCGCCTGATCCACGACCTGCACGCGCTGACCACCGGCCCCGCGCAGGAGCGCGAGGGCAGGAAGCTCAGGACGTTCCTCTGGGGCGCGATCGGTTTTGCCGTCGCGACGCTCGCGCTGAGCACGCTGGTCGAGCCGACCGAAGAGAAACTGGTCATCGCGATGTTCATGAGCTTCATCGGGCTTCTCTTCACCGGGTTTCCGGTGGCGTGGACCCTGGCGGGCGTGGGCGTCGGCTTTTGCGGTGTCGCCTTTCTCTTCGACAACGACCTGATGCTCTGGACCGGTCTGGACAGCACGCTGACCGGGCTCGACTACCTCACGCTCGGCGCGGTGGTGAACCGCATCTACGCGACGATGTCGAACGCCGTTCTCGTGGCGCTGCCAATGTTCATCTTCATGGGGCTGATGCTTGACGAGAGTGGCGTCGCCGAAAAGCTCATGACCTCGATGCAGCGGCTCTTCGGGACCGTGCGCGGTGGCCTTGCAATCACCGTGACGATGATCGGCATCATTCTCGCCGCCTCGACCGGGATCATCGGCGCGTCCGTGGTGCTGCTGGGCGTCCTGTCGCTGCCCTCGATGATGAAGCAGCGCTATGCGCCGACACTTGCGGCCGGGGTGGTCGCCGCTTCGGGCACGCTCGGCATCCTGATCCCGCCGTCGATCATGCTGGTGATCATGGCCGACCAGATGGCGCTGTCGGTGGGCGATCTCTTCATGGGCGCGGTGTTCCCGGGCGTCATCATCGGAGCGCTCTACCTTGTCTATATCTTCGTCCTCGCCCAGATGAACAAGGATGCGGCGCCGGTGCCGGAGGGCGCCACGCGACCCGACTGGAACGCTGTCAAAGACGTGATGGTCGCTGTTCTGCCGACGCTCGCGCTGATTCTGGCCGTGCTCGGTTCGATCTTCATGGGCATCACCACGCCAACCGAGGCCTCGGGCGTCGGCGCGCTCGGCGCCACGCTTCTGGCGCTCTTCAACCGCAAGCTGACCTTCCCGAAGCTCAAGGCGGTGCTTGTCTCGACCTTCAACACCACGGCCTACATCTTCGCCATCTTCCTCGGCGCGACGGTCTTTTCCTACGTGCTGCGGGAACTCGGCGGCGACGAGTTGATCGAGAGTGTCGTGACCGGTACCGGTTTCGGCCCGAACGGAACGATCTTCTTCATCCTCTTCATCGTGTTCGTTCTGGGCTTCTTCCTCGACTGGATCGAGATCACGCTGATCGTGCTGCCACTGATGCGGCCGATCGTGAACGGGCTTGGCATCGACATCGACGGCTATGGCGTCATCGACGAGCCCGCCCTGGTGTGGTTCGTGATCCTCGTGGCGGTGACGCTGCAGACCTCGTTCCTGACGCCGCCCGTGGGCTTCGCGCTCTTCTATCTCAAGGGCGTCTGCCCGCCCGAGGTGAGCCTCATCCACATCTATCGCGGCATCATTCCCTTCGTGCTCCTGCAACTCACCGGCCTGCTCCTGGTCTTCCTCTGGCCGTCGCTCGCGACCTGGCTGCCCTCGGTTGCGTATTGAGGGCGGGGCAATGGATGACGCGACCCTACTCAAGACCCTGCGCGACGTCGTCGGGCGCCGCCACGTCCTGACCGGCGCCCGCGCGACCGAGCGCTTCCGCCGCGGCTTCCGCTCCGGCGAGGGCGAGGCGCTGGCGGTGGTGCGGCCGGGCACGCTCATCGAGCAGTGGCGGGTGCTTCAGGCCTGCGTGGCGGCGGACAAGATCGTCATCATGCAGGCCGCGAATACCGGACTGACGGAAGGCTCGACGCCAAGCGGCAGCTACGACCGCGACGTGGTGCTGATCAATACCCGCCGGATGGACCGGCTCCTGACGCTCGACGGCGGCAGGCAGATCATCGCCTTTCCGGGCGCCACGCTCTTCGCACTCGAGAAGCTTCTCGCGCCCTCGGGCCGAGAGCCCCATTCCGTGATCGGGTCGTCCTGCATCGGCGCCTCGGTGGTCGGCGGGGTCTGCAACAATTCCGGCGGCTCGCTCGTGGAGCGCGGGCCGTCCTACACCGAGCTTTCGCTCTACGCCCATCTCGGCGCGGACGGAGAACTGAGCCTCGTCAATCATCTCGGCCTCGATCTCGGCGACACGCCCGAGGAGATCCTCGGCCGGCTCGAGGCGGGCGACTTCGACCCCAAGGCACCGGCCACGAACCGCAAGGCCTCGGCCACCGACTACGCCGCCCAGGTCCGCAACGTGGAGGCCGACACCCCGGCCCGGTTCAACGCCGACAAGCGCCGGCTCTACGAGGCGTCGGGATGCGCCGGCAAGCTCGGCGTGTTCGCCGTGCGGCTCGACACCTATCCCAAACCGGACGCGCAGAGGACCTTCTATATCGGCACCGATGATGTCGGCGACCTCGCGGAGCTTCGCCGCCACATTTTGAGCACGTTCGAGACGCTGCCGGTCTCGGCCGAATACATGGAGCGTGAGGTCTTCGACATCACCGCGAGATACGGCAAGGACACGGTGATGATGATCGACTGGCTCGGCACCGACCGGCTGCCGGCATTCTTCGCGCTGAAGGGTGCCGTCGATGCGCGGCTGAGGAACGTGCCGGGCCTCGCGAACTTCACCGACCGCTTCATGCAGATTGTCGCGCGGCTCACGCCCTCGGTTCTGCCGCGTCGGATGAAGGCGTTCCGCGACCGCTACCGCCACCACCTGATCCTGAAGATGCGCGACGGCGGGATCGACGAGGCCGGGAACTATCTCGCCCGCTTCTTCACCGGCCGCGAGGGCGACTACTTCGAATGCAGCGACCGCGAGGCCAAGATCGCGGGCCTGCACCGCTTCGCCGCCGCCGGGGCGGCCGTGCGCTACATGGCGATCCACCGCAGCGAGGTCGAGGACATCATCCCCCTCGACATCGCGCTCCGCCGCAACGATCGTGACTGGTACGAGCGCCTGCCCGCCGAGATCGAGGACAAGCTCGTCCACAAGCTCTACTATGGTCACTTCATGTGCCACGTCCTGCACCAGGACTATATCGTCAGGAAGGGCGCGGACCCCGCCGAGCTGAAAGCGCGGATGCTGGAGTTGCTCGACGTGCGCGGCGCGGAATATCCCGCCGAGCACAATGTCGGACACCTCTACGCCGCCAAGCCGGATCTCGCGGAGTTCTACAGGACCTGCGATCCGACCAATTCGTTCAATCCGGGGATCGGCAAGATGTCGAAGGCCCGAAACTATGCCGAGGGATTGGCATGATGATGAGCGGCGTCTCCGGCGCGCCGCCGGTGGCGGGATGCGGGCGATCTCCTATGGCGCGGGCAAACGTCGGGCTGTTCGTCACCTGCGTCGTCGACGCGATGGGACCCGATGCCGGATATGAGGAAAGTTGCCGACATTCGAACAAGATTCGACATCGGTCGATTTAGGGTCCAGACACATGGACCCTCAAAGCCTGAACATGGCGCCCGCGGCGAGGGCGACAGCGGAGAGGAAGACCTACGGGCCGCTGCCGTATCGGGTTGCGACGCGGCGCCAGTCCTTCAATTGCGCGAAGATGATCTCGATCCGGTTGCGCCGCTTGTCGGAGCGGACGGCTTATACGTTGGACTCCCGGCGCGGGGAGACAGGGGCGTATCCCCTTGTCTTTCAGTGCTTCCCGGATCCAGTCGGTGTCATTGCCCGATCCGTGATCAACTGCTCGGCTGCAGGCGGGCTGCCCAGCAGGGCCGCCGCACCGTTATAGCCGCGGACCCGGCCCGCCGTCGTGAATAACCGCGGCGAGCGGCCCTTCAAGTCTCGTTTCCGCATGCAGCGTGGCGTTCTGTCCGCTCATCGTGCGCCCAATCAGGCGCCCGTATCCCCTTTTCGCCAGCAGGCTCGAGGTCGCACGGCGCGCCTTCAGACAGGTCGCGTTGATCACGACGGCCTTCTGCTCCGTGCCTTCGGAGGCAGGCCCCTCCATCATCAAAGCGCAGCCCCCCGCCGCCATATCGCTTCCAGCGGTCGTAGAGGGTCTTGGGCGGTCCATACCCCCTTGGCGCATCGCACAGCGCCCCCCGTGGCAATCTATCAAGTCAATGCCACTCACCACGCGCTGGTCACCCACTCGCCTCTTGCCACGGCTCTTTGGGCATGCAGTCAATCCGTGCGATCGAACTGTTCTGTGAAGTCCCGGCGCGAGATGGCGCGGGCGAAGGTCTTGTACTTGTGGTCGTCCGTCATGTTGGTCTCCCTTTGCTTCTTCGGTTGCACAGGGGGCTCCTCCCCCCTGCCAATGGCGGTCATTCCGGCAGGTATTTGTCCGACCAGCTCTCCCCGGCCGCGCCGGAGGCGATCATCGCGGCGATGGCGTCGGGCGCGTATCCGATCCGGCCCAGAACCTCGCGGGTATGGACGCCGTATTTCGGCATCGGGCCGGGGATGGTGATGCGTCCGCGCCCGGGCCGCACCGCGTTCGG